>WJJC01000185.1 GCA_014729945.1 Candidatus Bathyarchaeota archaeon | reverse complement strand
TAATAACCTGATCGACGCAGATTTTGGGCCAATACATAACCCGGGGTATCTTAACGCTAGACTCCATTCAGTACAAGGTGTCATGGAAACAGGGTTATTCATAGGGTACTCAAAGATCGCCTATATCGGAACCAAGACAGGTGTAAAGACCATGTCAAGATTCTAATTCTAGACCACTATTGTAGCAAATATGACTAATATCAGTAGAGCCCAAATCGAAGACGAGGCTCAGGTATTCAATTTATTCAGTAAATTAACGTCAAGACAGAGATGCGATGAATACAGGGTAGATCAGGAATCAGGTCATAAGGTCTATCATAAAATATTGGACAACCCTGATCTCGGTATAATCCTAGTGGCTAAAATTAATGATCAGGTAGTTGGGGTAATAACACTATCATATCCAGTAGCCATAAGATGTAGCGGATCATATGCTAGGATAGAAGAATACATTGTAGACGAAAAAAATAGAGGCCAAGGGATAGGCACAATGCTACTGGAAGCAGCACTAAAGGCAGCTCGAGATATGGATTGCTACGATATCCAGGTTAATAACCCCAGTAACCTTGGTCGGCTCCTTTACCTTAAACAGGGATTTATGGATGCTGGAGACTATATGCGTCTCAAATTATAGTATGATAAGGTTTTAGAGCCCAACACCCATTTTCTATCTATGTCTTTCGCTGATCTAGTTATCCAGAATGGACCAGTAATAACCATGGATCCCCATAGGGGTACAGTCGATGCTCTCGCTGCTCGTGAAGGTAAAATCATAGCGGTGGGCAGTAAACCTGAGGTTAAGCGGTTAATCGGTCCCATGACAGAAGTAGTTGATCTTGATGGGAGAGCCTGCACACCCGGGCTCGTGAACACGCATGATCACTTCTTAGAGCATGGAATATCCTCCGCCTTCATCCTAGACATCCGATATCCGAAAGCAAAGAGTATCCATGAGATAGTTGAATTACTAAAGGAGCGAGTCAAAGAGGCCCCTGAGGGGCAATGGATTATCGCTCATACTTGGGATGAATCACTCCTTGAAGAGAAGAGATTCCCCACTAAACACGACCTTGACCCCATTAGTCCAGATAACCCAGTATACATTAAACGAGTATTCCAGATGGGGGTAGCAAATAGTAAAGCCTTAGAAATAGCTGGAATAGACGAGAATACACCTAACCCTGAGTTTGGCATAATAGAAAGAGACGAGGATGGAGAAGCAACTGGGTTACTACGGGGGCACGCTACGAATCTGGTGACAGACGTCATAGAGTGGAGCATGGAGGATAAGCTCAAAGCCATTCGACAGGCCTGTAAAGACTTCCACTCAGTAGGATTTACCACAGTAATCGAACCCGGGTTACTAGGAGATAACATAGAAGCATACCGTGAGAGTCATAGGCGCGGCGAGTTAACCCATCGCGTACAGATACAGGTAGGTTTCCTCATGAGCCTAGATGAGACCCGGTGGGCTGTTGAAAATTATGTAGTGGGTGGAGACGATATGCTTCGGATCACCGGTCTAAAGATGGCTGTAGATGGTGGCGTGGGGCCTAGGACTGCGTTATTCTATGAGGGCTACAAGGATAAACCCGAGGAGCATGGAAACCAGATGATAACTCAGGAAGAACTCAACAAGATGGTAACACTAGGTCATAGAGAAGGATTCCAGATCGCTGTTCACGCCATTGGGGATAAAGCCATAGACATCACCATGAACTCCTTCGAACACGCCCAGAAGACCCATCAACGACTGGATCCCCGCCATCAAATAGTCCACTGCTATTTCCCTACAGAGAGAGCTAAAAAACAGTTAATCAACCTTGATGTGATGGTTAACACCCAGACTCCTTTCATCTATTTCTTGGGTGAGAGCTTCATAGAGGCTCTCGGAGAGGAAAGATGCAAGGAATGCATGCCAGTGAAAACATTATCCGAACTGGGTGTACCCATCGGTATTAGTCATGACGCCACCGTGACGCAGCCCTTACCCAATATTGGGCTCTACTCCTCAGTCACACGAAAAACCATAAAAGGTAATAATCTTGGAACAGAGGAAGCCGTAGACACAAAGACTGCTTTAGGATTCTATACCATGCCAGCTGCCCGACACTGTTACATGGAAGACAAGATAGGGACATTAGAACCCGGTAAATACGCTGACCTAGCAGTATGGAATTTTAACCCCCTTGAAGTTGAACCCGAGGCGCTGAAGGATTGGCGATGTGAGATGACTTACGTGGAAGGCCGCAGGGTCTATCCAATAGAATAATCTTTAAAACGCAGTTGGGGTGCATACTGTTTGGTTGCTGGGTTCTCCTAGCCTGGTAGGGAGCTGGCCTGCTAAGTCAGTGCGCGTAAAGCGCTCATGGGTTCAAATCCCATACCCAGCGCCATTATCTTTCATAGTAAAAATTTAAAGTCATATTTTTTAAAAATGTCTTTGAGAGTTTGAGTAAATTCATACATCTCTTCCTGTTATGATGAAAAACTGCTATTCAACATTAGAACCATATTTTATAGAAATAATACACTCCTATAATCTCTTTTTTCTAATTTACTAGGTCTCTATTATCTGAAGTTCGGAGTTTTTTCGTGCAGATTAATAACTAGAACTCATTACTGGTGAAACCTATTGGAGTAATGGCCTAGTAGTCTGATTTTCTTTAGTTGATTCGTATGTCTATAATGACCTTGTTCCTATAAATAGTTCAGATGTTCAGAGGTAAAGATAGAAAGATATCGAAACCAATAGCCTGTCCAATTCCTCTCCATCACCCGAAGCCGAGCCCTCTACCCGTGACCAGCAGCCTCCACCCCAGTGATCCATGATCGGGATTGGGGGTGGGGATTGGGATGGTCTAAAACGATAAAAGAAAATTAGTTGAATTTTCAGAGCACAATGATTCTCAGTAGTTCTAAAAGTCTTTTAGTCCCGATAGTTTGATTAATCTAATAGAGATAAATAAAATAAATCATATTGATTCCACTATATTTTTTGATATAATAGCTCTTAGATAATCTTCACAATTCATACATAATTTACGAACATTATTTTCATTTTTTCCTTTTAATGAGCTGCCATGCACTACTTTATTGGGGATCAAATTTTACCTAGCTCCAGTAAAGAGATGCATTTTTGATCTGTTTATGGTTTACTCTCTAGTAAAAGGGATGAGTTTCTTAGACCAGTGAGACGGGAGAAGTGGTTTCTGTTGGTAATGTTATTAAAAAATAGTATTATTAGCTCTATTCAAACTTCAATATCTACAATATTGTTCTAAATTAAAGTTTAACCCTCACCGTGCGAAGATTAAACGTGTTTTGGAGCTCGGTTATAATCTGGTGGTTCTTGGGATGGTCTTTGTGGTCTCACTTCACGGCTTCTTACGATTTTACTCCACTTTGCCCCTCCACCGGTTCTCCGATTGAAGCCTCTTCCTCACCTCCAGCAGCAGCTCAGGTCCGCGTATACCTTGGGGAAGCTCTTCCTCATCACTGTGAACAGGTCCAGGGTACACTGGGTCTCCGCGCCTGTCTCCAGCCACTCAGTGAGCCTCCTTCTGTCCTTCTCCGTGAAAATAAAGTTCCTCAAATAATAAGTAGCTTACTATATGGAGAAAAATTTTCAAGCATCACCTAACCTCCACTCGGGGTCGGCTCCAGTAAGGACATCATCTTCAATCGTCTTATAATTTTACTCCTCAATAAACAGATTGAAAATCCTATGATATCATATGGCAGAGAATACATCAACACCTATTACCTGCGTTATCTAAAACAAAATACAAGTTTCCCCAAACGTTTCGAACTAAATACTCACTCTATTAATAATAGAAGATATGAAAAAACTCTAAAGATTATCTTGGTTACCTCCGGTTCAGTTTAATTAAGCGCGTCTTCGAATATTTTACATAGCATCTCTTAATCGCCTGTCTTCGTGGATAATAGAGAGATTAATGCTGGGAAGCTATGCCTTGACTTATTAAATGAGAAGGATGTATTCCTAGTACCCGGTGCCCGCTGTCATTACTCTGACCACATCAGATAGGGTATGGAAGAGAAAAGGAAACCCTCAGAGAAGGCTTGAGGAGATCCTTTGAGTATCTTGAAGAGCATTACTGGTCCTATCGCTTATCTTATCAACAATAAACCAGTCAATACACCTATGCTCATCGAGAAGACCTATAATAGATGCGAAGCAGTCTTAAACTACGCTGAAGGACCAGACTCTGGTCCAGCAATATTATTTTTACATGGTTTGACGGATAGGTGGCAATTCTTTCAGCCCTTGATGCCTTGGTTGACACAGAGATACCATGTCTATGCACTGGATTTCAGGGGGCACGGCGCGTCAAGCCACACACCGCCTTACAGGTATATTGACCACATCAACGACACATTAGGCTTCATAGAACATGTGATAGGTGAAAACACCACTCTCTATGGCACCGCTCTAGGCGGTATGGTCTCATTGATGGTGGCAGCTAAGAGACCAGACTTGGTAAAGACACTGATCTTTGGAGATGCCAACATCAAATTGGAGAATGTACGGAAAGTGATGACTGATTATCATACTTTCTGGTCTGGCTGGGAGAAACTGGCCAACAAACAGGTGTCTTTAAACCAGTTTGTTCAAATGGTGGCGGATATGCCTATTGATATTCCTTGGCGTGAACCCGGTACTTATGGAGACGGATTGGATTACATCTCCATACTCAATAAAGCTCTCTACCTGAGAAACCTAGATCCACGAGTATTAACACCGTGGAGCAAGGGAGGAGAAGACGATGAAGCATTCAACGAGGTCACAACGGGATACGAGTCTGAGCGTATCAGAGACATACAGTGCCCTGTGTTGCTTATTCAGGCAAATATGAATAAGGGCGGGATACTGGCTGATGATGAGGTAGAGTACGCTAAAGAGCGTATACCTGATGTTCATCATATCTATATGCCCATGTATGGCCACAACCTAGGATGCTATCAATGGGAGCCTGGACAAATACTGAGGGTAATCAACACCTTCCTTGAGCCCCACATATAACCCGTGCTTAACCTGTTAACCTCGATCTCCCAGTTGAAACTTTTACCAACCTTCTTGACGCAAATAGAATAGGCGATAATATTATACCATAAGTCAGCATCTATATTTCTCGACTCAGTATGAGTATGAAAGACCGATTTCAAGGAAAAGACTATTTAACCCTAATGGACTGGAAACCTGAAGAGGTAAAATATATTCTAGATATCTCCGCTGACTTTAAGCGTCAACGTATGATGAAGCAGCGACACGAGTACCTCGCAGGCAGAACCATCGCAATGGTATTCGAGAAGCACAGCACACGGACAAGATTCAGCTTCCAAGCCGCCATTGCTCACCTAGGAATGCAGAGCTTCTACAGCACACCCGAGACAATGCAGCTAGCCCGAGGAGAACCCATCAAGGACACTGCCCGTATTCTAGACAGGTACTGTGATGGATTAGTTATCAGAACCTATGGCCAGGATGTAGTAGAGGAATATGCAAAATACATGGATAGCCCCGTTATAAATGCGTTAACCGACTTAACTCACCCATGCCAAGGATTAGCAGACATGCTAACCATGCGTGAACACAAAGGCAAGCTTGAGGGATTGAAGGTAGCTTATGTAGGTGATCCATGGAACGTGTGCCAGAGCCTTATGGTGGGAAGCAGCCTAATGGGTATGGATATGTATGTTGCTGTACCTGATGGATGGGCGCCTAACGAGAAAGTCACCAAATTCGCAAAGGAGCACGCGGCTGATAGAGGCTCAAAGATGGTGATAACAAGTGACCTTGAGGAAGCGTTCACAGATGCGGATGTAGTATACGCTAACACCTTCCACAGTATGGGCCATAAGGATATAGAGGAGAGAAAGAAGGCTTTCGCCAAGTACCAAGTGAATGATGAGACCATTGCCATGGCCAAGGATGATGTCATCTTTATGCACTGTCTACCAGGCTACCGTGGAGAAGAGATGACCAACAGCGTCATTGAGGGCCCCCATAGCGCCGTGTTTGATCAGGGTGAGAACAGAATGCACACTGAGAAAGCCGTCCTAGCTCTCTTCATTCAATAACTTCTTTTTATTTTATTCAATTTACTACAAGACATTATACCACTTCATTTATTTGTCAGTTAACCCCATATGCTTTTGTTTTGAGTTTCATACGAGATATTCGAGACCGACTTTCCTTCATGAAGGGTAATTTGACAATATTGCTGATCCGTCAAGTTATTGGCATGTTTTTTAGAAGGATGGTGCTCAGCTACGCCAGTCTATTTGTCTTAGCCGTGGGTGGAGGCAGTGGCCAGATAGGGTTAATCAATAGCATAAGACCATTGGCTGGTCTCGTGGTTTTCCCGGTATCCGGTTACCTGACGGATAGGGTTAGCCGTGTGAAGTTAATCGCGTTGGCAGATTTTCTCAGGGGATTGACGACAGTCATCTACGTATTGGCGCCAAGCTGGGAATGGATAGCCGTGGGGGCCCTGATTCAGGGAATTATGGTATTTGCTTTTCCACCTACTTCAGCTATTTTAGCTGATAGTATGGAACCAAAGAACCGTGGTATGGGTGTCTCAATAATGTCTGGTCTGTCTAACGCTGTATCTATTTTCAGTCCATATATCGCGGCTACAATACTAGTTATGTATGGTGATAACCTTGGGATGCGTATACTTTACGGTTTCATGGGCGCCCAGGCTTTCTTCAGTGCATACCTGATCTATACTCGCCTAGAGGATACCACTAAGGTTCAGGATATGGGATCAATGCCCAGTATAGCAACAATATTACGAGAGGCTTACGCTGGATTACCAGATCTGATACGGAAGATACCCCTGAGTGTTAAGGCATTGAGTCTGGTTGTTTTACTCGGGTTTATTCTGAATGGTATCGCGAGTCCTTTCTGGGTTGTTTATGTAACTGAAGAGATAGGTTTAACCAAAGTAGAGTGGGGTCTCATATTACTCTATGAGACCGTCATGAAGGTGTTGTTAACCGTACCCGCTGGCATGTTAGTGGATAATATTGGTCGAACAAAGACCCTACTATTCTCAACAATAGTCTCTCTCCTCTCTTTACCGTCTCTGATATTCGCCGCAAGCTTCCAAACCGTATTATTGATTAGACTCGGAGCAGCTATAGCTGGAGCATCTTTTATACCCGCTAGCTCAGCCCTTATGGCGGATTATACTCCAAGAGAGTTGCGTGGTCGAGTTATGTCGGCTGTTGGAAGGGGTACACTTCTTGTGGGTGCTACTGGAGGTGGAACAGGGGGACCTGGTCTGGGTTCTTTGTTTGTTATCCCGGTAATGCTGTCTTCCTTGACTGGAGGAGTACTTTATACATTGAACCCTGATTATCCTTGGTACGCTGTAGCAGCTACATCAATACTGCAGGTACTGTTGGTGATACTATTCATCAGGGATCCTGAGGAAGCAGAAATATAGTACAGTCCTGTATACTATTACAAACATTTTTAGGGGAATAACGCGAAATGAGACGGGATATTAAACGCGGGTATCAGGTAGAAAAATGTGGCATCGACGTTTAGAACGGTATTCTCGAACAAAAACATTCTCGCAATCGGAACCACGAATATGCTTTACCAAGTCTTTAACAGCTTATGGGACTTATGGTGGAGCCTATATCTTATTACACCTGTTGAAGAAGGAGGCTTGGGAACTCCTGTAACAATTGTAGGTATCTTGGCAACAATCCAGAATACTAGTCAGATCCTCTTCCAGTTACCCGGCGGAGTAATCGCGGATAAGATTGGACGGAAAAAAGTAATTGTCTTCGGTAGCGCAGTTAGAACAGTAGCCCCTTTCATCATGTATTTGGCGCGAAGTTGGCAGATGGTCGTACCTGGTATGATAATGATGGCTGTAGCTAGCTTATATGGTCCAGCGTTTAACGCATTAATCAGCGAGAGTATCCCAAAAGAAAATCGAGGCGCAGGTTTCGGAGCCTATAGAATGTTCACGAGTGTGCCTCAAATATTCATGCCTATTGTTGGTGGATACTATTTTGATATGCTTGGATTAGGTAAAGCTGTGCGTTACGGCTTACTAATGTTTACTGTAGTAATGGGCCTAATCACTATTACACGTCATCTAGTTATCAAAGAAACTCTACGCAATGATGACGCGGAAGAACAGAGTATGAATCCCTTCAACAAAGATGTTATCGACACCTTCAAACGTCAACCAAGAACAGTTTACGCTATGCTTACAGTAGCCGTTATCGGCGGCATCGCTATGAGAACGACATGGACCTTCCTCACACCATACGCCATAAATCATGTAGGTTTAACAAACACACAATACGGAAGCTTACAGAGCCTCGCAATGCTAATCTCAGTACCCTTATACATGATAAGCGGAGCTCTTGCTGACAAATACGGGCGATTCCCCTTCATACTATTAGCTAGAGGACTGGGACCATTCGACAGTCTGAGTCTCTACTTATTCAAGGATTATAGCCAGCTACTATGGGCTTACGGTGTCATCGGGTTCGCTGGTGGACTAGGTGGAGGTAGACTTAGAGGAGGCGGATATATGGGTGGTCCAGCGTGGCAGGCGTTAATAACTGATATTGTACCCAGTAAGGATCGTGCAAAAGTTATGGGTTTCATGGGCACTATTTCGGGTGTCTTGGGGTTACCTTTCCCTACTCTAGGTGGGTGGCTCTATGATAGAAACCCGGATCTCTTATTATTAGCTGGAAGTTTACTTGAGATGGTATCAATACCAATAATATTATTATTTGTACGGGATCCACCTAAAACCATTGAGCCTGAACCAGAGATAATTAACTAAAATTAAACCAGCTTTTCTTCATCGAGTATTTTGAATAAATCATCGTTATTTTATTTTTTCATCTTCAGCTGAAATAACACCCGTCTCCTGGATTTGAACCTTTATTCCTTTATATTTATGGGGTATTTTTTGTCGGATCTCTATTGTATCCTCCTTAACCATAACGAGTATGATATCCCGAACATTTTCCTTACTAATTCCTACACCAGTAACCCCTGGAATATCAATCCATTTTTCAGATGCTTCCCTAACTATCTTTTCAAGCGATCTTCCCATAAACATCAACCAATAATTTTACTGAGTATACTAAAAAAGGTGGGAAATTTATCAAGGATGTAACCTTATTCCAAGTAATCTTTGTACATGAAGTATACTATTAACAATAGTAACACGGGATGAGCCAGCAAATAATAAACCTACAGCACCTTCCTTAATGTCACAGACCAAGCTACCTGAGTCTCCACCCGCTGACATATTAGAAGTTACAATCTGATCAGCGAACCTTGCTACACGTCCACCGCCATAATTAACATCCACCGTTGCATGGAGAGCCATAATCTTACCTGTGCTATAATTAGTTGTTCGTCCTGTTTTCTGAACTATATCTCCTACCATAGGTCGGCTATTAACCTGTTTAACGTACCCTATCCAGTACACTTCACGGTTCAAGTTATGGAAATCGCCTTCAGCTATAGCAGCATCAACATAGTTAATTGGTGTCGTGCTAGCGGTCTTAAATTTGATGGGGACCCACCTGTATAGTTTTGCTACGATATCTCTTGGTACGGCTCCTCCATCATATCTTCCAGGTTGGAGTATGGGATCACCGAATCGAGCGTTATTGGAGTTAGCCAATACATGGTTATTACTTAGTATGAAGTATCTCTGAGGTACACAGGGAAAGGGCTCCATCGGGTACACACATGTGGCTATTGTTCCAGCCGTAATCTGGTAATGTCCAACGCTAAATCCCCCCATTACTGGTCTGATTTTCTGTCTTAGGGTTTGAATCTCGTATCCTTGGTCTAGTTCTTCTTGCATTGATTCATGTGTTCCAGCAAGTATCTCTCCAGTCTCAATTACGTCCGTTTTGTATCCTTTTATGGTCGGTTC
>WJJC01000184.1 GCA_014729945.1 Candidatus Bathyarchaeota archaeon | reverse complement strand
GAAACCAAACCAAGAAGCGAAGAAATGGAGTTCCGCAGAACCTTGAAGATGGGCTTTAACGGTTTACCGGGCTTTGGCGCGGTGAAAACGTCATCTTCAAAGTGAGAACACTTGGGCACTTTACGTTTTACAGCAACCTAAAATTGTTCGAATAATCATAGTATTTTTCAGAAAAAGTATTAAACAAAGAAATTTGTTGATTCATTGTAACTTGGGGCTTCCCTTGCCCCATTCAATTGCTTTGTTACAGTTTACTTAAACAGAGGCTATTAGATCTATACCAAAATCAGATCTAATCCGTTTTCATGCTTATGGATCAGCAAACAAGGGTGGGAACAATTACATCACTCTTATAGAAGATCAAGCATTCTCTATAGAATAATGGATTTCAAGGAACTATTCAAGGAGATAAACGAGGTTTTAAAAGAATATGGAATCTCCAAGGGCATCGGTTTCGTACCAGACGAACTGGAGATACACTTGACAAGAGGAGACAGATTATACAAATTAGAGTACGTCGAAAGATTCACCTATTTACCTCCGGAGATAAGGGATGCTGCCATAGATAACGCTGTAAACCTGTTAGTGAACATGGGGGTACAAGAATCAGGGATTAAAGTGTTAGATGATGGCGTCAGGGTTATTATGAAGGGGCATCATAGAGTGCTGCTATTTCCTATTCTAGAGTTGTTGATACAGAATCCTGAGATAGAGCATGAGCTAACGGATCAATTGGATGAGATCCATAATACGGTAGAATCATTGATCAACTCATTGGCTTTTCACTGGAGCTATAACGAGGAAACCCAAGAGGATGTTAAAAACTCTATAAACGACTTGATTATGATCATGGAAGAAAACCCAGGTATTCAGAGAAAGGTAGAAGAGATCATGAAGAAGCATATAAGAGGAGACAAGGAAATAAACATATAATTTTCCCACCTGTTTAGCCTAGAGTGTTAATACCCCCTCTGGATATATGATCTATGTATCAATCAAGGAAAAAAGAGGTATGCAACTAGATAAAGGGGTCAACTCATCTCGTTGATGAATCTAACCAGTTGGTCATAGTATCGTTTACCCTCCGGCGTGATGCTGTAAAGATCACCGAATCCACCGTTATCCGATATCAGTGTTATCCACTGTTTCATTAAGAGGTGTTTGAATAATTCCTCGAAGCGGTACCAGTCAGCATCGCTTCGTCTATACAGGTAGGTCTTGTTACACGGGTAATGAGCCACCGCAAGTATATCCCGCGCTATGTGGAGCTTGGTCCTTTTCTCTGACTGTGCCCGGATCTCATTCATTGAAACCACGAAGATAACTGTTATTAAATCATAACAGTTATATATTTTGTCATGTGGTTACCTAGATTTACCGACATCTAACTACTGGTAAATATTTTTGGTGCATAGAAGCACCATATAGGAAAACTAGGTAGTCTCCTCCATCATCTTCTCAAACTCAAAGAGCTCCTTGTTTTCACTGCTTAACCTTGTTAATACATCCCGTGAGTCCTCTGGGTTGACCCATACTTGATCCAGGGTTTCCCTCACCTGCTTCTCATCCCGGGCGTAGCGGCTGACCTTCTGTACTGTCACCTGTTTGGGGCAGCCACGTTCCCTTAATTTCTGGTTAAAATCCAGCTTGCACCCCGTGAATATTCTGGAACTTGTGTCGATAGTTTTTATGGGGGATTTCTTTTAGGATAAAGTTTTCAATTAATGAACCCTTCTCTCCAGAATCGATAAAATGTGTAGAAAATATCTACGCAGGAACAGTCATATTAATGTCAAAAATCGAGAACACGACAACATCAACCTTGACCAAAGTACTATCTATGCCCAGCTAACAACTAAAAATAAGTGTGATTATTCAGATCATTTTATCGAAAATTTGTAAATCTGAATTTATACCATTGTTTCTTCGGAACATTAGTTATAATTTGTTCTTCTATAATACCTCTTTTTGAAGCATCTGAATTTATTGATCTACTTGCATCAACTGATCTAAGTGTAAACTCTTCATATCCTTCATACATCTCAGTTATTTCGATAGCTGCAGAGTTACTTAAAACAAAAAAGACTTGATTTTTATGGACATGGACACAAAGATCAAACAAACGTTTCTGATCATTTATATCGAATCCATCTGCAGAATATGAAGTAAAATTCGAAGTTGGACTAACAGGTTGATAAGGCGGATCAAAATAACAAAGATCTCCCTTTTTTGCTCCCTCATAAAGATACTCAAAATCTGTGCAAAGTATTTCAACATCTTTGAGCAGTTCACTTGCTTTCCTAATTCTTCTTTTGGGCACTATTGTTGGATTTTTATATTTTCCAAATGGAACATTGAATTGATTTTTTGAGTTTACTCTATATAGACCATTAAAACACGTTTTATTTAGGTATAGGAAAATAGAAGCCTCTTCTACATCATCAATATTTCCTTGATTTAATGTATCTCTTAAGTCATAATATTCTTTTTCATTATATTTATAACCTAATGTCTTTCTTATTAATTCGTCCGGTTTATCTCTTACAATTTTATAGAAGTTAATCAGTCTTTTATTTATATCATTTATAGTACCATTTGTTTGTTCTAATTTAAAGAATACTGCGCCCCCTCCAAAAAAGGGTTCATGATATCTTCTACTTTTATAGTCTTTAGGAAAATATGAAATAATGTTATCTATGATTTGCCTTTTTCCTCCAGCCCACTTTAAAATAGGTTTCATAATATAATGAATAAAATGTGTTGATGATTTATATGTTTTTTTGTGGGTTATATTTGATCAATTTAATAAGAGGTTTATACTCAGTTGGTATTCTACTTTTTACAGTACTTCTATAACCTGGTGCAAGTAAGTTATAAGATATGGTGTCAAATTCATCTGGCAATAGTTTCTTCATCCATCCAATGTATTTAACAATTTTTAACATTTTTTTTACGCCCATTAGCTTCCAATTGGTTTCTATGATTGTGTTTGGGATGGTTCCATCTTCTAGGTCATCTAATTTGTAATAACATAGATCTGCCTGATCCATTTGACTAGGTTTGAACGGAGTAAGTGGCACTTTTCTGCAAATTGAGCTAGTACCAGGTTTTAACTTAGATGGTAACAATTCGGGATTAGCTATCAGCATTGCGTCATGGTGATGTTTAGATTTTGCTTCGCTTAGATGTTGAATTCCCATATTGGGTTTAAAAAATAATGGATCATCCCTTAATTTTATTTCATCTTTAGGTGGATCCGTTTTTTGAACCCCGTCCTCCAATAGATCTAATAGTATTTTTGTTTCACCCGGGGTAATTGTGCAGAAACTTTTTCCTTGTATCGCATTTGTTGGTAGAGGATGACTGTATTTTAGAGACAGCTCGGAATATAATTCATCAGATTCTATGCATAGTCCCTTGTAACCTATCTTATCTTCAAATTTTATTAAATAAGGTTGGCATTGTATTTTATCATTATTTACTTTGAATACACCTGGTTTAGAAGTGCTCTTGTAATTGTTTCGTTCACCTTCGTCCCAATAAACTTCTGCACCAACTTGTCTTCCTAAGGGACAGTTTGGTCCGTTAATGATGAATGAACCATGCTCTTTAGAGCCAATAATTTGACCACCATAAATAATGCTCCTTTTTAAAAAGAAAAACACATGATCATCTTGTCTGGCTGAAGCCGCATCTGCAAGCGCAGCATAATGTTTACTATGACTTGACACTTCCTCAAACTCAGGAGGTCTTAATTCTCCGTAAACACCTGAGGAAACGTATAAATCTAGTGTCTTTTTGCTGTTTAGAGTTATGAATAATCCTGATTCTGTCAATCCTCACACCCAAGAATATATTAAGTATTTATTAAATAAAATTAACTTTAAGTATTTTATAATAAATAATTGTCTTTCTTAGCTTTCTTAGAGGTGAAGCGGAGCATCGAGTTTTGTGTCAATATACCTGTAAATCGGTGAGGTGGTCTGTTTGAGTTAGGTAGTAAATCTTTGGCTCTATTATAATCAAGATTTTATTTTGGTGTTCATCAAAGGAATAACGTGTTTTTGTATGATACTGGCTTTATTTTTTATTTGAAATAGGTGTCTCTAACTGAGAGGCTGAAGCGGTTGAAGCTGTATTTTCTTATCTTAATATCATAGTTGGTGGCAACGGATCTCCGCGTGGTATAATCCTTGACCGTATCCTCTTTGATGCCTTTAGCCGCCTCATACATTTCACGCATCTGTGTTTTTTCCACCAGAGGCTCATTATGGGCCGGCATCAAATACTCGTATTCTGGCATAAGGTCTACTAATCGTTTGCAGCTCTCTACGAAGTCATCATGGTTACCACCGGGTAGGTAACTGGTCACTCCACCCGTGTAATAGATATCCCCCGTATACAGGTACTCGGCATCCCGGTCCAGTAAACAGATATGGTCACTGCTATGCCCCGGCGTATACACGACCTCAAGACGTCTACCACCCAGATCAACTACCTCACCGTCATGAAGCCACCGTGACACCTCAAAGGGTGGTGCGTAGAAGTCATCAGGGTCAAAGTCCATCGGATAGGGT
>WJJC01000183.1 GCA_014729945.1 Candidatus Bathyarchaeota archaeon | reverse complement strand
TCTCCCAGGCTGAGCTACGGCGGCAAGTACTCTGATTAACTTCGCTAATAGCATAAAAGCCTTACTCGATGAGGTCTCGTTAATGATAATTACAACCTTTGACATATCTTAGCTATGTTCAAAGAATTATATGATAAACTTGAGGCAGAGGTTTCTGGTAATATAGCCCTTAGTCATGTAACTGAGGTATCTAACCATCACAGGATTCAGGCGAGTCCAGGTATTAGAGACGCATGTGTCTATGCTGTTGAAGAGTTCAAGAGGTATGGAATAGACGCGGGATTGGTTAGTTATCCAGCTAACGGCGAGGATTATGACTGGAGCAGTCTCAGGTTCAAAGAATGGAACTGCAGAGATGCATGGCTTAAGCTGGTGGAACCAGAAGAGAAATATATAGCACGATTTGCAGAGGAGAAAAATCACGTTATTCAACGTAGTATCTCAACGGAGGGAGTAGTCGAGGCTGAGGTGGTTGTCCCGGAAAAAAAAGGTGAGGAACCGAAAGATTATGATAGTATAGAGGTTGAAGGAAAAATTGTTCTAACTAGAGGGGATGTTCACAGAGTCCACGAGTTGGCGGTTGTTGAACGAGGCGCCCTCGGATTAATCTTTGATGGAATGTTTGTCCGTCCACCGAATCTATTAGAGGGGGAGCTAGATAATGCTTTGAAATACACCAGTTTCTGGTGGAATCCCGGTGATCAACTGGGCTATGGATGGGTCGTAACTCCCAGGACAGGGAAAGAGCTCAGAAAAATGATCTCTGAGAAGAAGACCGTAAAGGTCAAGGGCAAAGTGGATGCGGAGCTATACAATGGTTATCTTGATAATACGGTTGCCACTATCCCAGGTGAGACTGAAGAGGAAGTTATTGTGATAGCTCATATTTGTCATCCTCAGCCAAGCGCTAATGATAACGCGAGCGGGGTAGGAGCTGCAATGGAGGCCGCTAGAGCCATTCATAGATTAATCCAAGAGGAGGAACTAGAGAAACCGCATAGAACAATCAGGTTTACGCTGGTACCGGAGATGACCGGGACATACAGCTATTTGGTTGACCGGGAAGGGGATATTCCAAGCATGGTAGCTGCGTTGAATCTAGATATGGTAGGAGAGGACCAAGATAAGACGGGGAGTGTATTGACAATTCACAGGACTCCGGATAGTCTACCGAGTTATGTTAACGCGGTGATAGAGGCTATCTTTGAGGAAGCCCAGAAGGAGATGTCTGCCTTTGGATCAGAGCCCAATATAGCTACATTCAGGCATACTGTTGAGAAATTCAGCCCAGGTAGCGATCATTATATCTATAGTGATCCCAGCGTCGGTGTACCCTGCCCCATGATGATTCAGTGGCCTGACAAGTTCTATCACACGAGTTTTGATACCATCGATAAGGTGAGTCCACATAGTTTAGCCAAGGTGGCAACAATCGCGGCTACCTATGCTTACTTTTTAGCGAATGTCGGGGAGGAAGAGGCTCCGTGGATAGCAAGCCAAGTGATTAGTCGGGAGAAGAGGAAAATCATCAAATTGGTCCAGGATACGGTGGATAAAGTGGCTAAAGCAGATATGGATCCAAAGAAGGTGGATGAAAACCGTGACTGGCTAAGGGAGAAACTGGAGTATGATGTTGAAGTAGCCGCTGAGGCTATGAGGAGTATAAAGCATATCGCACCAGAAAGTGATGAGGTTATCGGTCCACTGATCGGCGAGCTCATGACATATGCTGATGAGGAATATAATCACGCGGTTAAGATATTCGAGGAACTTGCAGCTAAACAGGGGATAACAGACTTACCGGACTACGAGCCCGAGGAAAAAGAAGAGATTGAAGGGGCAGATAAGGTGCCTGAAAAGCTCTTCAGGGGACCCTTGTCCATGAGACCCTGGCTAGCAAAGCTGAGTAAAGAGGACCGTGAGGCTTTCAGGGATATGAAAAAGAAGCACGATATCGAACATGGTGGCCCTGCGACTCAGGCTTTATACTGGACAGATGGATCTAAGAGTATCAAAGAGATCAGTAAACTGGTAGAGTTAGAGACAGGTTCAACCAATTTGGAATACCTCGTGGAGTATTATAGTTTCCTTGTGAAGATGGGTTTGATAGAGCTTCGTGACCGATAAACTTTAAACTGTCTTCCTCTTCCCTTATTGAACGCGTGGGCCGATGGTCTAGTGGTATGACATCGCCTTGACGTGGCGAGGGTCGCAGGTTCAATCCCTGCTCGGCCCACCATGCTTCTCGGATAAAAATATGCCCTAGGTTATTTTTTGTCTTTATTTACCGTCTTTTTGCTCTTTTCTCTCTCAAATTCCAAGTGGACTCGTATCCCGGGTTGGGACACTTGAGTTTCAAACATTGTCATTCCAATTAAAAATAAATATTTCCTGAATTTTCCCCATTATCTCGATTATTAACAGTTAGTTGTTTGGTTATTGTTAGCTATTCATTAAGTGTTGTTAAAAGATTTCCCTAACTTCATCTACTTCTCAATCCTCACTTAATCTACTTGGATTATATTTAACTAGACTTCCTAAGGAATTAAATTCAGGAAAAGCATTTAAGAGCAACAGCTTTTTCGTTAGCAGCACGTTGCCAGAATATCTACTTTTCCATTATCTATTAAGTATCTCACAAAGTTTCTAATATAGCGTGCACGACTTTTTTAACCGCTTTATCAACAGACTGAGTGCACTCCATATTAAAGGAGAGAACATCCTGTATCTCAATACCATATACTATTATCTCATCTGGCAGCTCGTCTCCATAAAGTTCTTCACCCAACTTTAAAGTCGTGAACAGATCAACGCCATGACTAGAATATACAATAGGCTGATCATCCTCCTGTGAGATATTAACGTTAAATATAGTTCCAGGCTCTGCTCCAGTCTTCACCGCGTCAATAATAATCGCTTTATCATATCCCTTAATTAACTCAATAAGATCTATACTAGGCATAGTAAGATCAAATGCATTTAGAGCTGGTTTCTTTTCTTTGAGAATATTGATGACATGGGGGCCGGCTCCGTCATCACAACGAAGCAGGTTTCCGATGCCTATTATTACGGTTTTCAAGCCCTATTTCCTTTCTATGGTTCTAATGAATTCTTTCTTATGGTCGTAAAGATTTACGGTTATGGGGCCCTCTCCTGGTAAACTATGGGTGCTGCATCCGAAACAAGGATCATATGCTCTGAAAGCCATCTCCACTAAGTTCAACAAGCCATCGTTTACTTCACCGTTCTTGATGACACCTTTTGCGGCATCCCTGATGCTCATACAGATATCAGCATAGTTATTTGTGGTAGCTACTATCAGGTTGGCTTTCTCTACTAGTCCATTATTATCGATCTTGTAGTGATGTAATAAGGTGCCTCTTGCTGCTTCAACTACACCAAACCCTTCTCCCGGTTCATTGACAGGGTTACGTAGATCAGTGTCCGTGATCTTGGGGTCTTGGCTTAACTCTAGAGCTCTCTCCGCAGCGTTTAATAGTTCTATTAGTCTCGCCCAGTGGAACGCTAGGGTACTTGCTACTGGTTTACCACCAAGTGTCTCATACATTCTCTTGTATTCTTCATCTGCTAGAGGAGTTGACATTCCATCTGCAGCGTTTAGTCTTCCAAGAGGTCCTACTCGGTATATACCACTTTCTGGGCCTTCATTGAAACCATTCCAGCCAAGCTTCTTCAGATAAGTAAACTTGCTGTAGGTCCATGGCTCGACATGTTCACAGATATTATCGAGATACTCGTTGGACCTGAACTTGGCGAATTCTTTAGATTCCTGATCGGTTACCCGGATTTCTCCATCGTAGAAGTTTACATGGTTATTCTCATCTACTAATCCCATATTGTAAACATTAAGCTGATATGGATCACTTACTATCAGATCCACGTAGCCTTTATTCGCAAGAACTATGTCATCAAATATCTTTAATGAGAATTTAGCAAACTCTACAGAACTGAGAGCCATTTTCTCCATTTCCTCTCGTTCTTCTTGGTTTAATCCCTTGCTTATACCGCCGGGCAATCCACTTGTGGGGTGAGTGGCTTTTCCTCCAAGTATTGAAGTCATTTTTTGACCATATGCCCTGTGTTTTATTACCTCACGTCCAACGTCAAGACCTACTTTCTTCAATACGCCGAATATGTTACGATCTGCCTTAGGGGCATCCGGTCCTACAACGAAGTCTGGTCCGCCAAGGAAATAGAAATGTAACGTGTGATCATAAATGAAGTATCCGCAGTTCATCAGTTCTCTAAGCTTCTTAGCGGTATCTGTGGGCTCAACATTGAACGCAGAGTCAAGTGCCTTGGTTGAGGCTAAGTGATGAGCTACTGGGCATACACCGCATATTCTAGGTGTGATTATGGGCATATCCTCGGCTCTGCGGCCTTCCGCAAATTTCTCGAACCCTCTTAGTTCGGGTATTTGCAGGTAAGCATTCTCGACGTTTCCAGCCTCGTTCAGGAATATCTCTATCTTGCCATGTCCTTCTAGCCTAGTTATCGGGTCTATCGTGATTGTTTTCATTCCTTTATCCTCCTATTTATAATACTGGCTGGAAGAGCATACTTGTAGAAAGTACCAACAGGGTCTTTAAGATCATCAAATAAAATATCATAGTCAAAATCCTCATCCTTTTCATTAGCTAAACCTAGTACTGTTGAGAGTGCGCTGATCATGGCCGATCCTTGTTCTATTGCCTCAGGGCATGCTCCTCCACATCCTGTGCAGGGCATATTCGCCTCAATACATTGGGCACCACAACCTCCTCTTGTAGCTGGACCCATGCATATGAATCCCTGTTCGAGTAGACAGGTATCTGGGTCGGGAATGTGATCGATTATTCTTTTTACACGCGTAATTTTTTTATCTTCTTTCGTTCGTGGACATTCATCGCAGACAGATAATACTGGAGCCAATACGCTTCCTTTAGGCGGTAATTCACCTGAGGCTATCGCATTAACTGCGTCTAGAACTAGACTCGCTGGAGGGGGACATCCGGGTAGATAGTAATCAACATCTACTACCCGGTCTAGTGGTTTTACTAGATCATAAAAGTCTGGTATAGTTAGTGTACCTTCAGGTACTTTGCACTCTGTCTTTGGTTCAAAGTCATCAGGATTTACGGTTGACTCAGATGTATGATAAACTCTATCGAATATTCCTCTTCTATTGGTTAGGTTGGCTAGTCCAGGTATTCCCCCTGTATGTGCACATGAGCCAAAAGCTACCATGTATTTTGATTTTTCACGAAGTAGTTTAGCTAGATGTTCCTGTTCTGAGTTTCTTATCCCACCATTGAAAAATATTACATCCATGTATTCGTCTGGCATATTCTCCACGTCACTGTACTTGATGTCCATGGCGACTGGCCAAAAAACCACTTCAGCAACTTCCAATACCTTCAATATAGCCTCATCTATATCCAGTACTGCAATCTCGCATCCTCCGCAACTGGCTGCCCAGTAGAAACCAAATTTCAATTTATCCATCTAGATCGCCTCCAGTCTTTCTGTTAGCCAACTCGCGTCAACCTTGTTCTCGCTCAATCCAACTTGGTTTGACTCTAGTCCTAATGCTAATCCTAGTAATTGGGGTATATGCACTATGGGTAAGCCAGGTTTTTCATCAACCATTAATTGACCTCGTTCAAATGTTATGTAACAGAAGGGACAGGCTGTGATCAGGATATCCCCGTATTCCTTCACTATATCTACCTTGTCCATGCCCACACTCCAAGTTATATTCTCTCTGACCCCCATTATGGGCCCAGCGCAACACTCTAGTTTATTTGGATAATCTACAGGTTTAGCGCCAGTAATTGCTACTAATTCATCTAATACTTGTGGGTTCTCAGGGTCCTCGTCCAAGTATAGGTCATATGGTTTCAGCATATGACAACCGTAGTGGCTTCCAACCATCAAATCATTGAAGCGGTATTGCATTGCTTCTCGTATCTTATCCAAACCAATATCGTCCTTCAGCATTTTTACAAAGTGCTTAACTTCAACTGTTCCACAGAATTCTATGCCCGCTTCTCCTAGAATTTCGTTGACTTTTTTCCTTAATTCTGGGTCTTCTTTCAACTCATGGTTGGCCTTGGTTAGTACCTCGGTGCATCCATTACACAGAGTTATAATATCAAGACCCATATCCTCTGCTATAGCAATGTTCCTTGCAGCTATAGCTAGAGCTGTCTTATGATCCAAGGTATGAAGATACGAGGTACCACAGCAACCGCTTCCAGGCATATCAAGTAACTCTACTCCAAGCACATCGGCTACGTTTCTAGCTGATTTTTCGTATGCTTGTAGACGGCTTAAGATAGTACATCCAACGAAAATAGCGTACTTCATCTCTGGCTCGCCTCCACTTTATCAAGGAAATTAGTTGCTCTCATGATCGTCTCGATCGCATCCACATCTGGCTCAGGGGCAGATGGTAGGCCCTCATCTTCCCTTAACTCGTTCTCAAATTCATCTATCTCGTAAATGTATCCCATATCCGCTACGCTCTGCATTAATGTCTTGAATGCAGGGAAGAGATTTCCATCGTTTAATGCAATTGTGCGCAAACCTGTAATTATCTCTGATACGTGAACTTCTTGTGGACAGTGCTCGTAACAAGTATAACATCCTGCGCAAAGATAAAGTAAATCGCCCTCCATTAGTCGATCTTTCTGCCCATACATCACTAAACGGGCTATGTTTCGGGGTCTAAACTCCTCTACTCGTTTAGCTATGGGGCAGTCATTCGTGCATGTGCCGCATTGGTAACAGTGCATAAGCTTTTCCGCTCCAGGGGTATTCATTACTTGCTCCCTGAATTCTTTGCCTTCTTTGGTTACTTTGATCATACTGTTAGCTCCTGTTTCATGGGATTTGGCCCTATATCTTTCAGTTCTTTAGTAAATTCTGTGATTACCCTAGCGAATTTTTCGCCCTCTGCAGCGCTTATCCATTCTAGTTTTAATCGTTTCTCATCGACACCCAATTGTTTCATGAGTTTCTTTAGCATTGCGACTCTTCTTGCTGCTTTTAAGTTTCCACTGATGTAGTGACAGTCATTAGGTGGATGGCATCCTGCTACCAACACTCCGTCAGCTCCTTCCTTGAAAGCCTCCATTATGTGACTCGTATGCACCCTTCCGCTACACATTACCCTAATTATCCGTAGGTTAGTTGGATACTGGAATCGGCTTACACCAGCCAAGTCTGCTCCAGCATAGCTACACCAGTTACAGAGGAATCCTACTATCTTGGGCTCATAGTCACTCATGCTTTCACCTCCTGTAGAGCAGCTCTTACTTGACTCAATAACTCGTCATCCGTGAAATGCCCTGCCGTTATCGCTCCTGATGGGCATGTAGCAGCGCATACACCGCATCCCTTACAGACCTCGGGTATTACGTGGCTGTGCATCTTTCCATCCTCATCTTCAATCATTTCTATGGCCTTGAACTCGCAAACACTCTCACATATACGGCAGCCACTACACCGATCTTCATTTACTACTGCTATTGCCCCTTCAGCCTCTATGGTTGGTTGACTGAGTATAGTTAGTGCCCTTGCAGCTGCTGCTGATGCTTGGCTTAAGGATTCGTCTATCGATTTTGGTGCATGAGCTAGTCCTGCTACAAACACCCCGTCTGTGGCGAAATCCACTGGCCTGAGTTTCATATGTGCTTCAAGGAAGAAGTTGTCTTTGCTTAAAGGTACTTTAAACATTCCAGCTATTCTATCGTTATCCTCTTGGGGTAATATAGCTGAGCTTAGCACTAGGGCGTCAGGGCATATCTCAACGGTCTCATTAAGCACTGGATCTAATACCCTGACTGTGAGTCCCTCTTCATCTGTTACTAATGGTTTGTTCTCATCATCATAACGGACAAATATGACCCCTTTATCAGCTGCTTCTCGATAATAATCCTCATCGAAGCCATATGTTCGCATATCTTTATACAGAATGTAGATGTCTGCATCAGGGTTGTTTTCTTTGAGTTTTAACGCGTTTCCAACCGCACCTTTACAGCATACCCTGCTACAATATGGACGTTCCTCGCATCTAGAACCAACGCATTGTATCATTACAACAGTATCAGGGTTATAACCATCGATTAGCCTATCCTCAAAATCAAACTGTGTATATACACCTTCTGATCCATAAAGATACTCTTTAGGTTTGTATTCTTTTCCTCCGGTCGCGATTATAGCTACCCCGTGTTTTAACGATTCTTCTCCGTTTGGATCACTTAGTACGGACTCGAAGTTACCAATATACCCCTGTACGTCTAAGAGATCAGTATTCAAATGGAGTTTAATATGTGGATTAGTTTCTACGCGCTCTACTATATCTCTTAGCTTCTCCTGTGGATTGACTCCTGATGGATGATATTTGATATGATTAAGGTTACCACCAAGTTTGTCTGTCCGTTCAATCAAATGCACATCATAGCCTTGATCAGCTATATCTAGTGCAGCGGTCATACCTGTCAATCCCCCACCGATAACAAGGCCTATAGGAGTTGTCTCAATGATATGCTTCTTCAAGG
>WJJC01000182.1 GCA_014729945.1 Candidatus Bathyarchaeota archaeon | reverse complement strand
GACTATTGCTTGCTCAAAGATATGTTCTGGCGAGAACATAACCCCGCCTGCTTGATACAGCAAGACGGATGATGAAATTAAAACTAGTGTGGAAAGTGAAACGATAGCAGTGCGAACACGTTTATCGTTTAAAACAAGTAGAGCAAGCGCAGATATGACTGGCAGGCCTACGTTAATTGCTACGAGTGTCTCAGGATTCAATTTTTCTACCTCTTAGAGATTTGATGGGTCTTTTAGGTACCATCAGTCCCATTCTATGCCTCTACGAGGGGTTTCGCTGCCTTAGCTTTCCAGACATCGTTATCCTTGTAACTGTCCAAGTCTTGAATCTTGCAGTGTATTATCTTTCTCTTTAGACCAAGATTATCGAATACGTGCAGTGTTCCCGTTTCCCCTTCCTTAGCTGGAAGGTACATCGCGTAACCTCTTGGGGGAGCCCCGCTTATAGCGAAGAATACTGCTCCTAACTCATTTTCAGCGCAAGGTGACTTGTGGATATACATGTCCCGTAGAGTCTTGTCCTCTTGGCTTTCCAAGATGACGTCCTGTACTTCTTTTATTGTTAGTTCTTGCATTTTACCTCAATTCTTCCCTGATTCTTTGAGTGTTTCCGCCCTTGTTTCAAGGATTTTCTGAAGTGAAACATTAGGTGTTCCTTCTTTACGCAGTTCTTCTAGAACTGATTCCTTTGTAGCTTTCCTAGTCATACGACGCTTATCGCATTCTTTTGCGACTAGGCGCTGTAATAGTGCGCTGTCTCTCTCTGCGATGTTCATAGCTAAGCGTTCACCTGCATCGCAATCATTACAGAGGGTGTCTACAAGGTGGAAAATGTTGTTTTTGTAAGCAATTAGGCTGTCGTAGAGTTTCTTAAACTCGACATCCATTTCTTGATTTGTAACACCTGCTCCGAAGAAGACCAGGTTCTCTTTTTCGTCCATACCCATTTTCTTATTTCCCCTAATCTAACTGACAATATATACTGGTCACATATAAAACGGGTTTACAAAATAAAAGCAAAAAGTATAAAAAAGTGCTATACATATAGGTGTTTAACTAATAAAAATTCACATCAAAAGGAGTATAAATATGAACATTTTACACAATAGAAAATATAAAAACATGATATTTATTGACGCAAAAAGTATTAATTACTGCCATGGGGGATAGGGTAAGATGTCAGAACTGCTAGAAGATCAGGATAACCTGAGACTGATGGAAGAGTTGGTATCTGGCAACGCTGTCAGTGTCAATATTAGTGAACTATCTAGAATACTGGATAAACATAGGAATACTATAAAGAAAAAAGTTGATGCAATATTCGAGAACAAGATAATTGATCGCCCAATTTATCCATTCCATGGATTATATAGAGTATATCCTCTTCTAGCAGTTGTTCACATGGACCTACCAGATACTAAAGACTCTACAGAGGGAATAATTAAATGGGTCAAAGAGGACCCCCAGATATTCGCAGCCTTCAGAACCAGACAAGGAGAATATGATACCCTACTATTCACTTATCACGAGAATATTACGGCTTACCAACTCTGGATGTCCACCATCCCAAGCATATTGAAAATCAATTACGGAGTTCAGGAGGAGCAATGCTACTTTGAGACCAGCACGGCGTATTTCAGTAACCAATTGATGATAAAATATAACCCCAGCACCGGCATAAACCTCCTTGAAAGAGACTTTAAGGAAAAAGAACACCTCAAACTGCGAGGATATGAACTAGAAGAACTAGACCTAGATATCATTCGTTGCCTCGTTAATGGGAAGGGAATCAAGACAAACACCACACATCTCTGTGAGAAGACCGGACTCCACAGAAAGACCGTTGAGAAGAGGGTGAATGCTTTACATGAAGAAGGATTACTCGGTGAACCAGTGTGCAGGTTCCCTAACTTTTTTGTCCCCCCTAATTACCTCTTGACCTATGTTCTTATACAGTTTAAGGAGCTGGATGAGAGAGTTCTCAATGAGCTTATCATAGACGCCAATATCCCAATAGCTATTCAGACAATACACGGTAAGTATAACATGCTATTATTTGGTAATCACAGTTCTTTAGATGAACATCTTCGCTGGGAGGAAGATTATCGTAAAATGTTCCCTGATAGCTTTGGGGCTGCCCATATTACGTATCTAAGCCCAGAGATGACCATAAGCTTCAATCAGCAGATAGTAAGTCTATGTTTTATCAAGAGTAAGCTAGGTGAGCTAGAGGGAATGGACCTCGGTAGAACCATCAGACAGTTGGAGAGAGCCAGGGCGAGAGTGCTCTACAATCTCCCGAAGGGGAGATCATAACCTCCTTTTTTACTCAGTTTTACTGGTAACGCATTAAGAAGAGCAACATTCCAATTATTAATTGACCCATCCACGCTAAACTTAGGCCCAGCATCCATTTTCTCCGCTGGAAGCAGGTTGAACCCGGCTCCCTGAACCTCCACTCTGCTAAAATGTAACCTGATATCCCCAAAACTGTTACCCCTATGAGAATATGGGATCTAAGTAGAAGGTTGAACCCGGATATGGATGTATCTAACTGTTTTAACGCTGTGGGGATCATTACGCCTATCACGGATATTATGTTTAGTAGACCCGCTGTGAACATTAGGGTTCCATGAGTCTTGTGTTTCTTCTGCTTGACAACTATGAAAGCTAGGATTAGTATTCCTAAGGAGAATAGCTGTAGTATCATACTGAGTTCGCTGCTGAAGGGTGCAGGGGTGTTCAGTAAACTAGCCATACTTCGCTTAATGACTTCGCATGATAAAAGGAGTGCTCACCCTGAAAGACTATTTAATGAGTTGGAGAAGTATTGTCTATGTTTAGGGGTATCAGGTTAGTTATCTATGATCTTGATGGTGTGCTCATAGATAGTAATAAGGCGATCTTGGAGAGTTTTAGACGTACCTTTAATGAGGTTGGTGAGCCTTTTTACCCTGATTTAATTTTATCACGGATAGGGGTTAGTCTTCCCCAGATATTTATGGATACGTTGCCGGAAAAGTACCATGGACGAATCGAGGAGTTAAGGCAAACATATATTAGACATTTCCAGAGTCTCGACAGGAGTTTCATAAAACTGCTGCCAGATGTGACTGAAACCCTGACCAAGGTCAAGGATAGAGACTTCAGGCAGAGTCTCGCAACAAATAAGACTGTAACCGAGGCTGAGAGGATCTTGAATGAACTAGGTGTCTTGAATTATTTTGACTTATTGACCGGGTTTTTATCAGTGGCTAGGCCTAAGCCTGAGCCGGACATGATCCTGTATCTTTTAGATAAGCTTGGAGTAGAGCCGTGGGAAGCGGTTTTTGTTGATGACACCACTTGGGGTTTGACGGCAGGGATTAGAGCCGGTGTTCACACCGTCGGGATTACTACGGGTAATAATAACCTGGGGCAGATAGAGTCTGTGGAGCCTGATACAGTTATTCACAGGCTAAGTGATCTCCCAGACATAATAGAATAGACCTAGTCTTTTCATGGATCAGTATAGCTTCTAAGCAGACCCTAGGGGGCTTTTTAGTAAAAAAAGACGTGTTTCGGTATAAAGCATCTAATATTACTATTACTTTACGAGAAATGGTGCGACTGCCGGGATTCGAACCCGGGCCGTCTGCGTGGCAGGCAGAAATCATACCGCTAGACTACAGTCGCTTGTACCCCATAGACGCGGGACGGGAGATATATTTCTTACTCTTTATACTGCTCAACCCACTCAGGAAGACTATCTACTAGACGATACATTATCTTTTCAGCTGCCTCAATCCACTTCACCTTTGTACCATCATAAGCCTCTCCACCATCTGAGCCAACGAGGTCGGAGACACCTCGAAGTATTAGTAATCTAACATCATTCCGTTTACAAACGAAGGCTATTCCTCCGCTCTCCCAGTCTCCTACCTTAGCGCTGAATTTCTTTTTTAGCATAGGTATATCCTCTGGTTGTATGTCTCTGTCTCCACTTACTATGGTTCCATGTTGAACAGGTAATGGATATGGTTTCTCTAGCCAGTTGTATTCCAGCTCCGATGTGAAGTACTCAAAGTGCTCATCCGGGTCACCTATCTGACTGATAATATCATATACTACGGCTTTATCGGGCATGACTATCTGGTTACGCTCTATCTCTCCGCTGAAACCGCCACAGGTTCCGATGTTAATGATTAGCTCTGGTTTCCACCGGTCTATGGCGTACTGGGTTGAGGCGGCTGACTGGACCTTGGCCCAGCCTCCATGCATCAGTATCGTGGGTTCGCCGTTAAACTCTGTCTCAATGTATTCCCCGTAGGGATGGTTCTGGTACTCTGCGTCCGGGTATAGTTTGTGGATAGCTCTCCACTCTCCCTCTGCGGATACTATTACTACGAATCTCGGGTTCAAGACAGGGATAGTCTCATATTTAATCATTTAAAGATTCATTGATCGTTAACCAGTTATGTACAAAGAGCAATAATACTGCATGGACTCTATTCATCTGAAAGAAATGACTTGGCCCATGGTACGTGATGCCATGGAACAAGGATACAAGACCATTATCATGGCCGTGGGAAGCATAGAGCAGCACGGCCACCATCTACCTCTTGGCACAGACACATATCTAGGGGACTGCTTAGCTAAGCAATTCGCTAAGAAACTGGGTAAGACCCTTGTAGCACCCACTATTAAACCCGGTTGCAGCATGCATCACATGGATTTCCCGGGCACCATCAGCATCAGCCCCGAGACCCTGATAGAGTTACTGAAAGAAATATGTCTGGCATTGGACCATCATGGATTCGAGAAAATAATACTGGTTCCCAGCCATGGAGGAAACTTCAGCCCAGTCAATGTAGCTGTTCAGAGCATCGCCCCAAGACTCAAAGCAAATCTGATAGCTGTCACAGATTTAATGGGCTTAATAGGGGTATTCAAGGAAAAAGTAGCAGCCACGGGTCAATCACCAGAAACAGCGGGAGGCCACGCGGGAGCAGGCGAGACAAGCTTCATGCTAGCATACAAACCAGAACTAGTGAGGAAAAAGGAGTGGAAAAAAGGGTACATTGGACCATTCACGAATAAATACGTGAAAAAAGGCTTCAGAGCAGTAACCCCCACGGGGGTATTGGGAGACCCCACCGTCTCATCAAGTGAAGCCGGGGAGATGATCATCGAAACCGTCTCGGATATGCTGGTGGATACTGTTAAACGAGAACTGGAACTCTAGGCCTCCACTTTTTTATGGAAGCAGGTTCGCTCACCCAAGTGGCAGGCTGGACCAGTCTGATCCACCAGGTACACCAAGGCGTCATTGTCGCAGTCAGTGAGTATATCCACTATCCGCTGTACATTGCCGCTCGTGACACCTTTCTTCATTACTTCGCCGTGGCTTCTACGATAGTAGTGAGCCCACCCTGTCTCTATGGAACGCTGTAAAGCTTCTCTGCTAACATAAGCCAAGGTTAAGACTTCCCTGGTACTAGCTTCCTGGGTGACCACAGGTAATAGTCCATCCATCTTATCCCAGTCCAACATACTCGGTTTTACTTGTTTCATATTCGTACATTCACCCCCATCTTGTTTAGATACTGTTTAACCACTGTCACAGGGTAGCTCTGGTAGTGGAAGA
Source organism: Candidatus Bathyarchaeota archaeon (assembly GCA_014729945.1). The sequence continues at coordinate 2,552 of WJJC01000182.1, read as the reverse complement.
CCGAGGCAGCTAACGCTGCATCTGCTCTACCTTTGGTGAAAGCTTCAAGGAAGTGTTTTGGCTCCCCAGCGCCTCCACTAGCAACTAATGGAATACTCACCCTGCTTGATATGACGTGATTCAGTTTGTTATCGTACCCTGTTTTGGTGCCGTCACGATCCATGCTGGTAACCAGTAACTCACCGGCACCCAGTTCAGTGGCTTTTTCCGCCCACATTACTGCGTCCATCCCAGTTGCTTTTCGTCCACCATAAGTATAGACCTCAAACCAGCATGGACCCTGATCTGAGTCCACGATGACTCTGCCAGGTTCTTGCTGGTAGTTGCGTTTAGCGTCGATTGCCACTACCACGCATTGCGCCCCGAACACCTGGGCCAAGTCATGTATTATCTCTGGGTTCTCGACTGAGGCAGTGTTAATGGCAGTCTTATCAGCGCCGTTTCTTAGAATGTTTCTAACATCTTCCACGGATCTAATGCCCCCACCCACGGTGAAGGGTATGTTTATCTCAGATGCAACAGAACGGACAAGACCACTTAAGGTGTCTCTTCTTTCATGACTCGCGGTGATATCAAGGAAGACAAGCTCATCGGCTCCATCATCATTATAGCGTCTCGCCAACTCCACCGGGTCACCCGCGTCTCTTAACTCAAGGAAATTGGTGCCCTTCACCACCCTACCGTTCTTCACGTCTAGGCATGGTATTATTCGCTTGGCTAGCATCGTCCAGCCTCCATAGCTTCGCGTAATGTAAACCGTTTCATGTAGAGGGCTTTACCGATGACAACTGCCTTGACGCCGGTCTTGTTGAGTCTCTTGATATCATGGGTTGAGGTTACGCCTCCTGAGGCGATTATTTTTGCTACCCGGGATATCTCTTTATAGGTCTCAAAGTCAGGGCCCTTGAGCACTCCATCATGCTCTATATTGGTTACAAGAAACCGGTAGTAACCTTGTTCTTTGAATCGTGTTAAAGCCTCCCTTAGGCTGTGCGCTGTGGTTTCCTGCCAGCCTTTCACCATTAGGTTACCGTCTCGATGGTCTAGGGCTAGTATTATTCTCTCCCCATATTCATCCAATAACTTCAGTGACTTGATGGGATCTTTCAAAGGCATGGAACCCAGTATGATACATTCAACACCCATATCTAGAAAACTACGAGCGGTCTCAACGGTCCGGATACCGCCCCCCACCTGTAAAGACGCTTCAACGGATTCAGCTATCTCCAGTATCAACTCTTTGTTTGACCCTTTTCCGAGGGCTGCATCCAAGTCTATTATGTGAAGCCTATCTGCACCATGTTCAACCCATATTCGCGCCATAGATAGGGGGTCAAGGGTCTCGTAGTGTTGTCTGGTTGACGGATCTCCTTTCGTGAGTCTCACTAACTTTGAGTTCATTATGTCGATGGCGGGTATAATCTGTATCACTTTACCGTCTCACCAACTTTACAAAGTTACTCAACAAGGTGGCTCCCTGTTCACCTGATTTCTCGGGGTGAAACTGGGCTCCATAGATGTTCCCACGTTCCACCAAGGAGGTGAAAGAGCTACCGTAAACAGTCTCAGCCAATATATCATCAGAGTTCTCTGGGTCAGGGTAGTAGCTGTGTACGAAGTAAAAATAGCTGTCATCCGGTATCCCATCCAGTAAGGGGCTATAATGGGTGGAGTTTATGGTATTCCAACCCATGTGAGGCGTCTTGAGGTCACCTTTGAATCCCCGTACCCAGCCCCTTAGTAAGCCGAGACCCTCTCCTTCCCCTTCCTCGCTTCCCTCAAAGAGGAGCTGCATACCGAGACAACTCCCCAATACGGGTACACCATTCTCAGCTGCTTCCCGCACCGCATCAGCTAAGGGAATTAGTTTCAATGCTGCTGCCCCAAAGTTACCCACACCTGGTAATACCAGCCCATCGGAGGCAAGTATCTCCTCCGGGTCTTTCACTATCATAACTTTTGAACTGGATTTCCTCAAGGCGTTAGTCATACTGAAGAGGTTTCCTACACCATAGTCGATTACAGATATCATAGGGTTCCCTTGCTGCTGGGTGATTCTGTTCGTCTCGGATCTATGGCTACGGCGTCTCTGAGGCATCTAGCTAGGGCTTTGAACGCTGCCTCCGCCTTGTGGTGATCATTGCCCCCATAATCCACATGTATGTGTATGTTAGCATGTAGACTGGTGGCTAGGGTCTCCATGAAGTGGGTGATATCCTCGTTAGCCATGTCGTCGGTCATGGGGTTCACTAAACCCAGTTCAACCACGTGATAGGGTCTACCCCCTAGATCTATGCTACACTTTGCTAGGGACTCATCCATTGGCACAGATGCGTCTGCGAAGCGGGTTATCCGTTTATCCAACTGGATTGCCCGGTTGAGGGCTTCCCCCAGCACTATGGCTGTATCCTCTACTATGTGGTGGCGTAAGTCACCAGATGCGTTTAACGTGATATCTATTAGACTATGAGTGGCGAGGCTGGTTAACATATGGTCTAGGAACATTATCCCAGAGTCTATGCTTACCTCTCCTTCGCCATCCAGATTGACCG
>WJJC01000181.1 GCA_014729945.1 Candidatus Bathyarchaeota archaeon | reverse complement strand
GAACATATTTGATATACTATGCTGAGCTCAACACTGTTGACAGCATACCTCAACATGCTTCATGTCTTTATGATGTAAATCCTGGCCTCAAGGATTCTGTAGAAGATGTAGAACGTGTAGAGAGTGTAGAATGTTTAGAAGACTCTGTTTCTTCTACAGTCCTAGAGAATTTAGATGTATTAGAGACTTGTGAACACACGACTATTATCTGTCTTCACTAAATAAAACGTAACCAGCTTCCCCAAAATTTAGATAAATAATATGATGTGTAAATTTATATTTATATAACAAAACGTTAAATGTATGAGTTTCGACGATTTGATTGAGGAAATTAGAGCTAGTTTTATTCCTGAGGAAAGAGTGAATCGAAGAAAATCCTTTGAAGCTGATGCTCTAGAAATATTAAAAACCAATAATTTTGTACTAGATTCTGATTCACTTGAAGAATTTTTAAAATGTGTCGATTCAGATTATTATAATAATAAAAAAAATGATGGCCCGTTTTGGTCATACGCTTAAAGGACCAAATTATAACGAAATAATATCTAATGATGTTGAAGACGTCAATAATCTAGTTCATTCTATTTTCAATAACGATGACCTTGACGAGGTTCAAGAAAAAAGCAAGACTATAAGAGGTACGAAACATGGACTAACCTCTATTTTTTATTATCTCAAAGATAACGATGCGTACAATATCTATTTACCTATCACAGTTCAAGGCTTAGTTGAACTATATCCAGAGTATTCTGATGAAATAGATTACGATGGTGAATTAAAGGAAAATTATACTAAATATAATGAGGCTTGTAACGACTTCAAACAGGAATACTCTATAAAACCACAAGAATTAGAACTCATTCTTTCTGTGATTTCAGACAAAAACTACAATAACAAACATTATGATGCTTTAATAGATGATGCAAATGTAAGTTTCTGGATTGAGAAAACTCTTGTAAAGGGGAGACCTGATAGAGAAGAAGGTCCATATGCGCTGGGACGTGTTCTATGGTCTCCTCAAGCAGACTCAGGAGGTAACCGGTGGGTCTATGATATAATGACCGAGCCTGAACCAGGAGATAGAAGGAACCAATGTGACGTATATTAAAACCCCTACGATGGTTGTGGTGAGGCCCGAGCTTAGTAAGGCCAAGCACAGTACCTGACGTTTCTTGGCCCTGAGGGATGTGAGTACTTGAGGGCTTACCTAGAGAAAAGGATCGCCCAGGGTGAGAGGCTTGAGCCGGGGTCCGCGGTTATTGCGTATAAGAAGGGTTACGGGGATACGGGTTATCGTGACGTTGATAGACAGGACCAGCACGTAACACGTAAGACCCTGACTAAGGAGATCAGAACGGCTGTTTGTCTTGGAATAATCTTGAATAACGCTTAAATCCACCCAGAGAGGAGAAGAGGTATGGCTCAGCCCAACGAGGAAAGATTCTACACACCAAAACAACTAACAGAGATAGCCGCAGACATAGAAAAAGCAGTCACCATACCTGTAAACACAGCAATCGAGGCTGAGCACCGCGTATTTGATCTCTCAGAAGTCGAAAAAATACTACGAGCAGCAAAAAGGATAGCGGTACAGGACTGCGGATGTAAGACAGGGTACAATAACTGTGATGCCCCCAGAGATGTCTGCCTGAGTCTGGATGATGAAGTTGAATACGCTCTGAAGCACTCAAATGGTAGGGAGATAACAGTCGAGGAGGCTCTTGATGTGTTAAAGCGGAGCCATGAAGCAGGACTCGTCCATATGGCTTATGTGATGAAGGGAAAGGACAAACCCGGGTTGCTCTGTAGCTGTTGCAGTTGCTGCTGTCATACATTAGGTGGCTTGTTACGTTATGGTATTCATGCAGAGGTTCTTACATCAAAACTGGTTGCCTTGGATGATGCTACGAGATGTAATGACTGCGGAGACTGTGTTCTTCGATGCGTCTTTCAAGCACGAATAATGGTGGATGACAAGCTTGTGTTTGATTCTGAGAAGTGTTTTGGATGTGGTCTCTGTGCGTCAGTGTGTCCTCAGGACGCGATAAAGATGGTAACCCGTGATAATCAATGATTCAAGACGTTGAACCTCTGATACTGGAGCATCTGAATAGGAGACCCATGGCTCGGGCACAGGATATATACAAGCTACTCTTTTAGGGAGTATTCGGTGTCGCCCATATTGTCTCAGATAAAGCACGGGATGTACTAGTCGAGGAAGCTGCACGAATCAACCTTCAAGACCACGCTAAAGACCCGCTTATTGAATCAGTCTCACCTGATGATTCGATGGTTCGGGTGAATCTCCGCCAATATATCAACGGTGGGGGAGACGTGGAGACATTATACCTTGTTATGAGGAAATCAGCATAACACAAGGGTGACGAGGCGGTTTTCCGGGATTATTGGCGCCAGTACAAGGATATGGTAGCTGAGGGCTTGGTTTCTTGTGCTCAGGATGAGATAGATGAGTTGGATAATTTGATAAGGTTAGAGGTGGTGAAGCCTAGAAACCATACAGAGCCCTATAGACAGGCATACTATCCTGCGTACCGCGTGGTGGTGCTAGATATCTATAGAGAGCACGCTGGGTTTAGTGGTTAGTGTTAAAAACTGTTCAAACAGATTGTATTAGATTAGAATGGTTGAAGCTAAAGAGACAGCAGTCAACTGGGTAGACGAGAACAAGGAACGAATAATCGAGATCAGCGACGAAGTATGGGACTATGCTTGTGATGGTCTTCTTGTGAAATATGGTAGAAGAAGGATTGACGGGGTGTGGATACCGGGACTTACGGGATAAACTAGCGAATTATATAGAAGCCACACAGATAGGATAAATTAATGCATTTTCAATTGGGTCTGACCTGAGATTTTTATCCTAGATTACTATTCGTGAATACCCTAGTAAAGAGATGTACAGGTAGAGGTTAGAGTGTCCGAGATGTTTATCGTAAGGTTTAGAAAAGGCGGTAAATGTTGCTATCTATGGAGTCTGTTGATACGGGTAGAGTGTGTTTTAATCCTAAAGGATTCAAGGCCTTATTGATGACGCTAAAGGACACTTATAAGAGCGCTGGAAGCGCAATGATTTTCCAGATGAGTCAAAGATACGCTGAATACCTGATCTCTGAGCTATATCCTCTTGAAGAACACGAATACAGTGATCTTTTGGAGGCGATAGATAAACGGTTCAGGCATGTCAAGAACCTTGGTTGGGGTGAGTATAAGGTTACACGTTATGACCAGGAGGAAGGAGTCGTAATGGTTCAGGGTAAGATTGGTTTTTCTAGCTTTAGCTGTGGGGAGGAAGATGATGCTATGTGTCTTTTCATAAAAGGTGCATTGGCTGGGTCGGTTGGCTCGATCTTGAACAAGGATTTCGAGATTCATTTGGAGGAATGTGTGGAGAATGAGGATGGGGTTGAGTGCCTTTTCAAGTTAAAAACAGAGGACATTAGTTCAATCTAAAAGGCTATGAAATCATATGCACAGCATACATCAACATAGCCCTGTAGAAGATGTAGAAAGTGTAGAGAGTGTAGAATGTTTAGAAGACTCCTATTTCTTCTACAGTCCTAGAGAATTTAGATGTTGTCGAGACTTGTGAACACGCGCCTATTATCTGTCTTCACTAAATAAAACGTAACAGGATTCCCCATACAATCTTATTAGGTTTTATCTAACATCTCTAGTTTCTCTTTGACTTGTGATAAACTTCCCATTCTCGGGTGAAGACCAATTTTAAACATGCCTTCATCTATAACACCTACAACCATATCCTTTTTGATGAGACCAATCACGTTCGTTTTAAACTTAGCATCCGGGGGTTCCAGCTTATGTTCAATAATATATTCTATCGCTTCATTCTTTGAGAGTTTTTTAACTTTACTCATGTTTCATTGAGGTGATTAACCGTTTTTAGGTTTAACCCAGTTATTTTATGGGGAGACCCCTAAGAAACTGCTTGCATCTTGGTCTGTTGTAGCTTTACGATTATCAGTGCTGATAAAAGGGAGTGTCTAAGCCGTAAAATGAGTTAAGAAAAGCAATGTTAAGATAGATAAGTAAACAATTACCTGTCAACTAATTTATTATAATAATCAATACCCTTTTTCCCTGTTTCGTATTCTATTTCTTCTTCATATCCACACTGACACTTTGCTTTTACAAGCTTCTTACTTGAATGAACGTATATTCTGAGACTGTCTCTTCCACATCGTAGGCAGGGATATGGACCAGATCTTAGCTTTTTTCGTCTATTTCTTATGCCTTGTACAATG
>WJJC01000180.1 GCA_014729945.1 Candidatus Bathyarchaeota archaeon | reverse complement strand
CTTTACCGCACCAATAGCAACACTTTATGGTACAACATCCGTATTCCTCTTAGCCACATTAACCGCAATACTATCCATTCTCCCAATCACCAATATGAATAAGAAAGAGAGGAAAAACAATTCTCCTAGAAAGACATAAACATTTAACTAAATTACGTCAATAAATTTTATATTCCCTTGACGATAACTCCTATTTGATTTCCCCTTTCATTCCAAATTGTTCACCTACAAAGGAATTGGCTGGGGAAATCAGATCTAAAAAACATACCAAATAGCATATATGAACTGTAATAGTCATAATTCAAATCTACATCCTCTAAACTCAAGCCACTACTTTAACCCGACCTCGTTCCCAGCCACATCACTCTAACAAAACAACAATACCGCACCCAATCTCCATACTTGACTCCACAGAGGCCTCGGTGGCGCTTTCAAAACCAAATTATCACTGACCGAATTCGTAATCACAGCACCCTCAGAGAACCCGCTCTCTCAAATATGCTTTTCAAGAAAATAACCTACCTCTCACTGAATCCCTTAATCCTTAACCAATAAGAATACTTTCAACAAACTTTTACAATAAAAGATCTGACGCAGAGCAAATAATGACTTATTCAATAACCAAAAAACAATTATTTTATTACCACCAACGCGAAAAAACTTCATCTCACTTTAAACCATCAAATTACTACGATTCGGAGTAATGAGAGTTGGGGATACATAGGTTTCTGCGACAAACCAAAGGTAAAACCCCAAGTCCACTCTCAAGATATTTTATGTTAAGATAACTAAAAAAACTTTGGATAGAGTATATGTTATAAATACATGTATTTACTATATATGTTGAGGAGGAAAAAACACTGGAAATGAAAGGAAACACACTATCGATAATACTACTAGTAGTTGGACTCGTAGTCGGAGCCGGGGCAGGATACTACCTAGCACCCAGCGGAGATGGAGGAGAAGGAGGAACTGGAGAACCCACAACGGTGGTTAAAGCACCATTAGAGGGTAAAACAATCCAACTCGGTTATATCTCATCCACGACTACAGGTCTAGAAACATCTGTACCTCACATAGAGGAAATGATGACCCCTGACTACAATGAATTCGCAGAAAAAATAGGTTATGACATAGATTTCGAATACCTTATTGACGACGCGACTGGTCAAGCAGCCATACACTTAGAAAAGGTCCAGGGATACAAATCCATGGACGTTAACATCTTCATAGGTGGTGGATGGTCGAGCCAGGCACAGGCAGCTCTAAGCTACTGTAACGACAACGACATGCTCATGTGGAGCGCATCATCAACCAGCCCACTGCTGGCAATATCGGATGACAACCTTTACAGAATGTGCCCAACTGACCTAGTACAGGCTCCAGCTATCTCAGAGATGCTTTGGAGTCACGGAATCAAGGCAATCGTTGTAATCCAACGTGGTGACGCGTGGGCAGACGGTATCTATAACATACTGGAACCAGAGTTCCAGGATAGAGGCGGCGTGATCCTAGAGAGGATTCGATACGCGGCACAAGTAACAGAGTTTAGTAATTACCTGCAAACAGCCGAGGAAGTAGTCGCTGAGGCAGTCGAGGAATATGGAGAAGAACATGTGGGAGTAGAGATCATCTCTTTCGCGGAGTTCGTAACCATGATGACTCAGGCTCAAGACTATCCAACACTATATAGCCTGAAATGGTTCGGTTCAGACGGAACAACACTGTCACAACAGGCTTGTGACGACGCACCTGAACAAGCAACAAATCTAAGAGTATACAGTACATATGCGGCTCCAGCGGACTCTGAGAAATTCAACGATCTATATGATAGATACTATGAGTTAGTAGGAATGCCCTATGGCTACTACACCGCTTGTACTTATGACATTGGCTGGTTACTAGCTCAAACCATCCTAGAAGCTCAAAGTACGAGTGCACTTGATGTGATACCACTTCAGATGCGTGCCGCTTTTAACCACTATGGAGCAAGCGGATGGACTAGGCTGAACGAGGATGGAGACAGATATGCTAGCAACTACCAGATCTGGAGCTATCATATGGTAGACGGCGAATGTCAACCATACGTTGCAGGCCTATATAACGGTGTAACCGAGCAGGTAACCTGGTACACAGAAGAGATAGGGTATACACCACCAACTCACTAACACAATAACCAACCTTTTTTTTAATTCATAGAATTATTATCAACACACCAACAGGAATAGAAAGACAGCAACCTAAGCCAATGACAACAGTACAGATCACGGTTCCCAGAGATTTAAAAAAAAGTCCTCCAGGGATACAACTAAACACAAAAAACACCACTATAGCTATTCGTCACAACCAAAAAATATAATGTACAATATATCTTACAAAATTTATTCATAATGGGTAAAAAGAAAATATAGAAATAGATATGAGAAATCAAGTAAAATTTTCACTAAAAATATCTAGATAATAAATAAATCTCTATACAGTTTAAAGAGTATATAAACACCAAATCAATAAGACAACGGTGAAGTAACTCTGGATAAAAATACTGCGTTGATAAAACAAAGTACACTATCCACCAGCATACTAGCAGTCATGATGATATTTCATTATATCTCCGCAGGTCAAATATTCACTCAGAGATCACGGATATTTTTTACCACGGTATTCCTCTACTTTCAATCAAGCAACCTATTATTATACGCGTATAATCCAGAACTATTAATCCATCGAGTAAAAACTAACAAGAAGGGATCCAAAGGATGGGACAAAATACTGATGCGACTTACTAACCTAATATCCATAATACTAATCCCCTCCTTCGCTGGTTTTTCAATCAGACACCAGACCCAGATAAATAGTAAAATAATTACAATTACTGGTTACATCTTATTTCTATCCGGGTCAACCCTGATTAATTGGGCAATGCTTGAGAATAGACACTTTGAACCCACAGTGAGAATACAGAAAGACAGAAACCATCAAGTAATATCAACCGGACCATACGCATTAATCCGCCACCCGGGGTACCTAGCCGGCATACTCTGGAACACCTCAGTGCCATTAATACTGGGATCACAAATCGCCTTATACGGACTCATAATGTACCTGATACTAATCATATTTAGAACATATCTTGAAGACGAAACACTCAAGAAAGAATTATACGGATACAAAGAATACACTACCAGGGTAAGATACAGACTCATCCCAGGTATATGGTAAAACACAACAACCTATCTCCCCCGACGGTGGAAACCCGTTAAATTACAGGGTTTACTCGTGAGTTGTTTAACTGAAGATATTATTTATATCTATGAGAGAATTCACGGATTTTAGTATCACATAACTGGCCCACATAATAAATAAACGTAGACCTTCATCAACTAACGCAACAGCAACTAAAAAACTCATTAAATCTGATTAATTATCCTCTATTCTCATGCTCCCTTAGCCTCTCCTTGAGCCTCATTATCTCTTT
>WJJC01000179.1 GCA_014729945.1 Candidatus Bathyarchaeota archaeon | reverse complement strand
CTTTACCGCACCAATAGCAACACTTTATGGTACAACATCCGTATTCCTCTTAGCCACATTAACCGCAATACTATCCATTCTCCCAATCACCAATATGAATAAGAAAGAGAGGAAAAACAATTCTCCTAGAAAGACATAAACCATAAAGTAATATCAACCGGCCCATACGCATTAATCCGCCACCCGGGGTACCTAGCCAGCATACTCTGGAACACCTCAGTGCCATTAATACTGGGATCACAAATCGCCTATACGGACTCATAATGTATCTGATACTAATTATATTTAGAACATATCTTGAAGACGAAACACTCAAGAAAGAACTAGACGGATACAAAGAATACACTACCCGGGTAAGATACAGACTCATCCCAGGTATATGGTAAAACACAACAACCTATCTCCTCCGACGGTGGAAACCCGTTAAATTACAGGGTTTATTCGTGAGTTGTTTAACTGAAGGTATTCTTTATATCTATGAGAGAATTCGCGGATTTTAGTATCACATAACTGGCACACATAATAAATAAACGTAGACCTTCATCAACTAACGCAACAGCAACTAAAAAAAATCATTAAATCTGATTAATTACCCCTCTATTCTCATGCTCCCTTAGCCTCTCCTTGAGCCTCATTATCTCTTTACGGTTTGATATTATCCCCGTGAGGCATAATAGGTCCATAGGTGAGATCACCTGCGAGTAAACCATGGCCCCCGTCTCACTATCCCAGTCCCTCCAAACCTCATCAAAAGCATCCTGAAGATCATTATCCTTAAGCGCCGCACGATAATATCTCCTGAGCTCCTTCATCTGATTATGTATCCTGGTCCGTTTCGAGTCCTTAATAATACGTCCCATGCAGAGACATCCATAATCCGATTATATATCTTGAACCAAGGTAATTATCGGGGAGACCAGTAAAAGTAGCTCACCCTAAGGTTTAGAAAAGGCGTTAACAGCAGATTACATATGAAAGCTGTTGATGATAGTGTGCTTCAACCCTCAGGGATTCAAGGCCTTACTGATAATGCTCCAAGATACCTATAAGAGCGCTGGAAGCGCCATGATATTCCAGATGAGTCAAAGATACGGTATGCACCTTATCTCAGAGCTTTATCCCCTAGGCGAAGATGAATATTCGGACCTCTTAGGGGCGATTAATAAACGGTTTAGACACGTCAGGAACCTAAGCGGGGGCGAGTTCAAGGTCACATGCCTTGACCTAGATGAAGAAGTCATAAAGATACAATGTAAAAGTCCGGTTCTAAACATAGACTGCAGATGAGAGACTGAACCAATGTGTATCTTCATCAAAGGAGCACTCGTGGGGGTGGTTAACCCTATTCTCAACAGGGATTCCATGATCAGTATGGAGGAATGTGTGGACAATAATGACAAGTGCAAATTTATATTAGAAACCCCTTAAACCCTTGGATTAATCTAGAAACCCAACCCATCAATATACTTACACACATCACCATTCGTATTCAGAGGATATACACCCAATTTCGTCGGGATAATATTATCATCATAAAGAACAAGACAACAAAAAACAGGAGACAATAATCAGAAAACTCTAACACAATTAAAACATTAAACATCTAACTAAACCAAGCGAATATAGTTGAAAAATAATTCATAAAAAGAATCCAAAGACTTCAATAAAACGAAATAAAACAATTAACAAATATAAACCCTAATAATAAGTATAATATTTATCACAAAAAATAAGCCCTATTAAACATCAACTACAGTTATAATATGAACAATGATGACACAAATAAAACACAAATAACTAGCAATAATAATCACACTATCAATCATACTAAGCACCCCAACACTAGTCAAATCCCATGACCCCGGCCAAGACATGGACACGGCCCTAGAGATCGAGGCCCCCGGCGACTACTCAGGAGAACTAACAATTGAGAACGAGAAGGACCATTATAAAGTCTGGTCCACAGGAGATGAAACAATAACAATAGAGTTCACCTCCGACGCGGATTATAACCAGAAACTCTACCTCTACAACCCCCAGGAAAACAGGGTACTGGATCTAAGCTCAGAGGACAACACAGTGGAAACAGTTGAATACACGCTCGCCGCAGAGACCGAGCCAGGTTACTGGTATATCGGAGTCGAGCCCAGCATGGAGATAAAGATCTGCGAAGGAACATACACATTCATTGTAACAACAAGAGAAATGGAAGAAAATACCGGGACCACACCGGACACAGAACCAGACACGGAGCCAGATACAGAACCCAGCTTAATAGAGAAAATACCACTACCAGCAACCTACATCGCGATAGGAATAGCCGCAGCAACACTACTGATAACCAGAAAAAACACCCAGGGAACACAGCCCTAAACAACTCCCCAATATCCTTTTCAAACAACCAAACCATAGCGGTAGCAGAGAGACATGACCATAGACATCATATTCTCCGAAAAGTGCCTAGAGTATGGAACACACAGAATCGAGAACCCTAGCCGCGTAAAAGAAGCCCATAAAGCACTAAAAAAAGAGGGATACAAGTTCCAGGAGCCAGACCCCGCCCCTGAGCCACACCTACTAAAAGCCCACTCCCCCGAGTACATCCAAGGACTCAAGAAAGGCACCATCACAGACCGCGACACCCCGGCCACCGTGGACATCTACAATTACGCAAGACTAGCAGCAGGAGGAGCCATCAAAGCAGCCAAGACCCAGGGATTCTCCCTCATGAGACCACCCGGCCACCACGCAGGCATAAACGGCAACGCCCTAGGTGCAACAACGAGAGGCTTCTGCTATCTAAACAACATCGCGGTCGCTGTCAAGTATCTTGACCAACCCACCCTCATCCTAGACATCGACGGCCACCACGGCAACGGTACTCAGGAGATATTCCAGGACAGTGAACAAGACGCCTATATATCTCTCCACGTGGGCTCAGCCTACCCCCACACCGGTGACAAAAGCACAGAAAACTGCTTTAACTACCCCTTACCCCGTGACTGCGGCGAAGAAACCTACCTCAAGACACTAGACGACGCCCTAGAAACCGCTGAGCCAGACCGGTTCAACGTACTCGCGGTCTCAGCCGGATTCGATACCTATGAAGGAGATCTGGCCTCCATGGATTTAACAGAGACTACTTACCGAAAGATCGGGCAGCGAATAGCCTCACTTGAGATACCAGTCTTCTTCGTCTTGGAAGGCGGCTACCGGGCAAACATGGGTGAATCTATTACCGCCTTACTTGATGGGTATGGAAACTAAAGTATTTACACAACTCAAATAGACCCCAGCGATTTCCTCCTAGTATAGAGGTGAACGAAAAAGCTAGATGTAAGCGTTCAAACCTATTTGTACGTTCGATATGTTTTAATAAACAACTCGTAATCTATAAGAATATGATAAACAACCCAATCTCATCAAAAAGAAGAGGAACACAAAACAACACAATCATACTAGCCATACTCCTAGTACTGATCGTAGGCGGAGGCATCTATTACATACTTCAAAACCCAGCAGATGTACCTGAAGCTGATTTCCCTGATCCAACCGATCAAGGTACAAATACCCCATCAGAGACCCATAATATACCTGATTTTGAGATTATTTTAACGGGTCCAGAAGGATCCACCGTCAATCTAGGACCATCAGATACCGAGGAATTAACAAAAATCGAGATGGAAGGAGGCCTGCTAACCAGCGCAGGAAGCATCAAGGGACCATACAATTACACAGGAGTACCCCTAAGTGAAGTATTAACGCTAGTAGGCGAGATCACAGACTCTAACAGCCTAAGAGTAACCGCCTCAGACGGATACTCCATGGTATTTACATGGGAGGAACTTGACGGTGACTTCCTAACCTTCAACCCAGCCACAGGAGACGAAGTAGAACCACAAGAAGAACTAATACCCGTACTAGCTTACCTCGAAGACGGAGAACCATTAATCGAGGGCCAAGGCCCCATAAGACTAGTCATCCTAGGTGAAGAAGGATTAATCACCGAGGGACATTTCTGGATCAAACAAGTTACAGAAATAGAGGTTATCCCAGCTATCCAAGAATACACACTAGAACTAACTGGAGCCATAAATGAAACAATGAGTAGAGCAACCTTTGAATCAGGAACAGAATGCCCAGACACTCTACCAAACCATCAAGGCGTCTATGTAGACGAGGATGGTGGAATCTGGACAGGGATGCCACTTTGGTTACTCGTCGGCAGAATCGATGACACTATCACTCACACAGCCAACGCATACAATAGAGAGCTTGCAGACAACAATGCTTACACAGTACAAGTCATAGCAAACGATGGCTACACCGTCGAATTAAACAGCAGCTTTGTAAAGCTAAACGAGAACATTATACTAGCAAACAACCTAGATGGAGAAGCCTTACCGGAGAAATATTGGCCACTTCGACTGGTTGGAGATGATCTCACCAAAGGCCAGATGATTCGAAACGTAGCTGAAATCAAACTTGTATTCGGTGAGAATACAAACCAGACAACAAACGAAACATCGGAAGGCGTTGATGTTCCAGACTTTGAGCTCACTCTCTCAGGCGAAATGACAGAAGTAATGACCAAAGATATCTGGATGACCGCAACCACATGCCAAGAACTACAACACATCTACAGTTGGACCGATGATGAGGGTAATGAATGGGAAGGTATACCAGTATGGCTACTAGCTGGAAGAGTAGACGATGATAATGCACATGGACCAAACGCCTTCAACAGAGAACTAGCAGCAACAGGTTATCAAATATCATTCATCGCATCAGACGGCTACCACAAAGAACTTGAAAGCACCGTTATCTCCGAAAACAATCAGATAATCGTCGCTTACCTAATTAATGGAGAGCCAATACCTGAGGATGAAGCGCCTTTACGGCTGGTAGGTGAAGACTTGACATCTGGACAAATGGTGAGTGCGCTGGAGAGAATAGAACTCATATTTCCCTAGTGACACCTTATGAGAAAGAACACAACCATTATTCTGCTCATAATCGGGGCGGTCGCCTTGGGAGCAGGATATCTTTTTTTAAATCAACCAGAATCAGTGGAAACAAGAACCCTAAAAGTATACTGTGCAGGGAGCCTACTATATCCATTAGAACAGGTCTCCGAGGCCTTTATGATGGAACACCCTGAGATAGAGGTTCACCTCGAGGGACATGGAAGCATTCAGGTTATAAGACATCCTACAGAACTTGATGATCCAGCTGATCTATTACTGGTAGCTGATTACTCCCTCATACCCGCGATGATGTATAATAAACCAGTTCCCGATATGAACAAAAACTATACAGATTGGTACATTCGCTTCGCTAGTAACGAAATGGTACTAGCTTACACAGATGAGAGCCTAAACAAGAATACAATCAATGAATCCAACTGGTACAAGATATTAGCAGAACCCGAGGTAAAACTGGGTATAAGCAACCCAATCATAGATGCACTTGGATACAGAGCGTTAATACTATTACAGCTAGCAGAGGAACACTATAAAGAACCACAAATCTTCGAAAAAGTACTTGGAGATTGGTTTGACCCAGAATTCGAGACAGTTGATATCGGAACAAAAGTAGTAATATTCGTTCCAGAACAGGAGAAACCTGTAGAAGATAAAATCAGTGTACGAGCCAGCAGCGTACAAGTCATACCGCTACTTCAATCCAACTCAATTGACTATGCCTTCCTCTATAAAAGCAACGCAGAGCAACAAGGACTCCCTTACATCACCCTACCTGACGAGATCAATCTGGGGAACCCTGAATATGATGAATACTATTCCAAAGCCCAGGTAAGGTTTCAACACGCCAGATTCCAGAGCATAGGGCTAGACCGACCGGGAAAAACCATTTACTACGGTTTAACAATCGCCGAGACCGCGTTGAACAAAGAAGACGCCATCTTACTAGCAAAATATATCATAGATGGAGACGGAAAAAAAATATTTGAAACCCTCTATCACCCGATATACACACCCTCCTATACAGATAACCTATCGGCAGCCCCAGAAGAATTGAAGCAAAGCCTCGAACAAGACCCATATAGGTGAAATATATGAGCCGAAAGAGAATAGCATGGTTCCAAGTTTTCTCTACATTAATCGGAGCCATCCTTTTCTTACTACTAGTAATACCCATCTTTACAAGCATAATTGGATCAGCCGACGGATTACCTGAAGCATTATCAGATAACCGTGTTAAAGATTCTCTAATATTGAGCTTTTACAGCGCCGCCTTGGCTACCTTATTCAGCCTTGTTCTAGGAGTCCCACTTGCCTATATCTTATATAAACATGATTTCAAAGGGAGACTGATCATCGACTCTCTAATCGATTTACCTATATTGATTCCACACAACGCCGCAGGTATAACCCTGCTTTTCCTTTTTGGTCCCAGATCAAATTTTGGGGGAATCTTCAACTGGATAGGTATATCGTTTGTAGATTCAGTAGCTGCAATAGTTTTAGCTATGGCTTTTGTTAGCGCACCATATATGATAAGAAGTGTTCAGGATGCATTTTCATCTATTAGCGGCGATATGGAGGATGCAGCTCTTAATCTAGGGGCCTCTCCAATGAGAGTTTTTTTCGATATCTCATTGCCTTTAGCTGGTCGTGGGGTGCTTACAGGTTGTATGCTTACTTGGGCGAGGGCTGTAAGCGAGTTTGGGGCAGTTATGGTCCTAGCTTATTATCCTAAGACTGCGCCTGTTTTATTATTTGATGTGCTTGTGGGTGAAGGTTTAGCGAAAGCGTTACCAATTACAGGATTATTGCTAATCACGGGTCTGATAATCTTATTTACGTTTATGGTGATTAGAGAAAAATTCACCCATACAAATTAACAATAAAAAACCATGGAATATATTGTAAGAGGGTCAGAATACCGGGACAAACAAATCCTAATAAATCATACCTATTTTCTCGATACTCGAGGCTTGGGAAATGATTGACAACTACAGTTTCGGAAAAATAGTTGTGGAGGGAAAAGAATACACAAATGATCTGATAATATATCCAGATCACATCCAAAAAAACTGGTGGAGAAAGAAAGGCCACCGCCTAGGCCTATCTGACCTTGATGAAGTCTTAGATTATGACCCTGATATCCTAGTAATAGGACAGGGAACCTTTGCGAGGATGAAGGTCTCAAAGGAAGTCTATGAGGCACTGGAGGAACGGGGCATAGAGATCACCGCCGAGAAGACAGGAAAAGCCATAGACACATTCAAAAAACTGCTAAAAGAGGATGAAATAGTCGTAGCTGCTCTGCATCTCACATGCTAGCTTAAACGAACACCTATACTGATAATCCCTAAGAAGAAAACACTCACTAACTACCCAATTAAACGAGGCTAACCAAGAAACTATAGAAAATTAGTGAAACAATAACTATGAATGAAAAAGAGGTTACTTTGTTAACTCTTCCCAGGCCTCTTTAATTTTTTCACCAGCGTTATCAAGCCGGGTACTCAAATCATTTAACTGTTCCTCAAACGTTTCATTGGCCTCTTTTCCTTTCTCTTCTAACTCTTTACGGAGCTCTTCTCCCTTTTTCTCTAATTCCTTGACCTGTTTCTCAAACTCTTTGGAAGACTCTTGCCCCTTCTCACTCATTTTTGTAACAAGTTTCTTGGTCTCTTTCTCCCATTGGTTTATTCTCTTGTTTATATCTTCAGACATTTAATTCCATAACAGGTTTAATCATTGAACTATTTAAACCACTAACAAACATAAACAAGCCCTAGACGCCTAATACTAAATGAATGAAGAAAAATGATAATAAGAGATTCAAGCATAGCTCGGATAATCGACAGCCACATAGAATAATTAGAGACGTTTGATAATCAACGAAGATCAAGACTACTGTTAACCTTACTCATACTAGTGTATTTTTAACAGTAAAAAGGATGAATGTTTAGTCTTGGATGAATCCTGGGAAGAAGAAATCCAGCGCATCAGGAATAGCCTTTAAGGGTAGGTTTGAGTGATCCGCGTCACTGTATCTCTTATACTCCCACCTAAAGTCATCACCCGCGTTTTCTCTAAAGACCTGTCTCATGTTCTTGATACGGTCCTCAATACCGGGGCTAGTGATGGGTTCATGGGTCAAATAGAATAGCTTTGATTTCTCGTATCCTATCTCTAGTTGTTTCCCAATTTCTTTGATCAACGCATTATCTCCTTCAGAGAACCATGGGCTACAAGCCATATAAGCCCTGAATAAATCAGGTCTAGACAATAGGGCATGAATTACGAACAAGCCACCGTAAGAGTGACCCATCAATACCCTGTAGTCTCTTGTAGGGTATTTTTCCTCAATCACTGGGAAAAGTTCATCTGAGAGAAACCGTAGGAAATTCTCTGCTCCTCCTCCACCGTATTCTCCATTATATGCTTCCCTCTCTGTGGGGGTAAAATCCCTGAGCCTATCTGTGCTGGCTATCCCAGCTACGATTGCTCTGGGTATGCGGTCTCTGTTTGAGTAATGTTGCACGAAGCTGGCGCAGACATTATGGAGACTGTGTCCATCGAGAAGATATATCACAGGGTAGGCTAAATTGGATTCCTCTAAGTTTGGTGGATGGTATACGTAGATTTCTCGGGTCTCATCTAATTTTTCTGATTTTATCTTGAATGTATTATTTACTACTGGCCTCAATTACATCACAGATTAGAATACTATATTTTGCTATTTAGCGGCATCGCATGCGAGATGATTTGGTCTCCTATGTATTTTCTGCGAATAATATCCTATCAAGGATACAATTGATAATGCAATAAAATCAACTAGTAGAGTGAATAAATTAATCATACATATAATAAAAAGAATACAGAAAAGATTATTTATTGAAAAGACCTAAAAAATTGTCTTATGGCTTCTTATGGGCAACATAGATATCAGCCTCAAGCATAATATCACCCTCATAGAAATGATGCGTAAAATAGACATTCCCCTCAGCATCAACCGTAGGCTCACCAGCAAGAGGGAAAAACATACGCTCAGGTTCACCCCATTTACCATCAACCAGCAAAGAACGCCAGATACCATAATCTCTTGAAAACCACAACTCACTTCCATCAGGCGAGAGACATGGCCAGCCCTCATCGCTCTCAGTGTTTATTACTTCTAGGTTTGCTGGTTCTCCCCATCCACCGTTTGTCCAATCCGATTTCCAGATATCGCGTAAGCCTTTTCCTCCTTCTCTATCACTGTGGAAATATAGAGTATGCATGTCCGCTGAGAAGTGGAGCTCTCCTACCTCATTCTCAAAGGTCTTCAACCAAGGATCTATACAAGTCCAGTTACTCCATACTCCGTCTACTTTTTCTGCTTTGAACCAGTGAAGCCCAGTGTAGCCTTCTCTGGCTGAGCAGAAATATATTTTATCGTCTATGAGTATTTCACAGCCGTCTAATGCCAGCTTATCTGGGTTTTGAAGAAGCACTCTGGTGGGTTCACTCCATTCCCCATTCAACAAGTTTGACACATATATTCCTGTTACCTCATCAATCACCTGTTCCTCAATGGGTACCCTTACGTCGGGTGTGAAGAAGAAGTAAAGTATATCCCCACTTGGCAGGATGAAGGCAGAATCCTCTCCGCCTGCGGTATTCACCAATCCCGGTACGGGCACTGGGTCATAATATTCGTCAGATTCTGAAACAGGGGGATTAAGGTCATCTTTTGGATATTGTTTGATCTGTTCATCTGATATTTTCGAGTATCTGCTTGGAGGAGTATACTCTTCCGCTTCTTCAACGGGTGTTGATTCAGACTCTTCAGGAGTTACTTCTGTTGTCTCCTCTGGATTCTCTGTATTATCTTGCTCATTGGAGATCTCAGGCCCTCCTCCAAGTAGGTTTACTGCTACCAATAGACCAAGTACAATTACGACTAAAACAGGCACGATCCTTCGCATAGAAACAAGTCATCGATAGATATACAAAAGAATTCAGGAACACAAAAATAAACTCAAGGCTTCCGGGTCTACTGTCGCTATATATTTTACGTGCAAATGGTTTATACAAAACAATACTAGAATCACATATGTCTGCTAGTGTCTCTTTCGTTTCCAAATCGACATAGGCATCAACCCCGAGCAGACACCAATCAAACAAAAAGGACACCATCAAACTAGTAATATATACTTTTATTGAGCCATACCACGGATCAACCCATGATCTGGACCATAATAATAAACGATTCACCATACGGCATCGAGAAACCCTGGAACGCCCTCCGACTCGCCTCAACAGCAGCCTCAGCAAAAAACAAAGTCAGAATCTTCCTCATGGGAGACTCCGTAGCCGCCGCCAAGAAAGGGCAGAAAACCCCAGAAGGCTACTACAACATGGAGAAGATGATAAAAGCACTCATAAAAAAAGGCGCACATGTAAAAGTATGCGGCGCCTGCATAGACGCCCGCGGACTAACACCCACAGAGCTAGTGGAAGGCGTAGAACGGGGAAGCATGAAGATCCTCACAGAATGGATCACCAATAGCGACAAAGTTATCAACTTTTAAACTAGATCCACTTTAATCTATTTCCTACAAGTTAAAATAATGACTATTCATAACATGAGAAATCCATCCACCCTGATACATGAGTAGTGTCAACGTCTTATTACTAATATGTGTTGATTGTTAATACTGTGTGACCTTGTATGCACACAGGGTAAATAACTGTCATTACGGTTAACCCGCACAACACTTATTAGTAAATATATACCAAATATTGGTAAAGATATACCATTTGTGTATTAGAGGAATCCAAAAATGAGCCTGCTCTCAAACCACGAACAACAAGTATGGAGAGAATTCCAGAAAGGAAAACCCACAAGCGAAATCGCAGACAACAACCCTGACTGGACACCAGCATACACCTCAAGAGTACTCTATAGAGCAAGAAACAAGATCAGCAAAGCACTACAAGAACACGCCAAGAGCCACAGACTCGACGTAGAGAGCCTCCAAGACTACAAAGGGCTCCTGATAGGGTTCGACTATCAGGCCAACGCCCAAGTCTACATCATCTATACCGAATCAGACGGCGTAGTAGTCTGGTACAAGCATGATAGCTACGCTGGAAAACTATGCTCAGAGTGTCCCAAAGAACCCGAGTGCAAAGAGACTCTTGACACCATAATAAGAGAGTACAACATAAAGCTCAGACCAGACGAGAAAAAGCAACACATGACAAAACAGAGCACAGCCATATTCACCAAGCTAGCGGCCAAAGAGATACCCCGATACAGGAGGAGATAGAAATGAGAAAAGAAGTAGAAACCAGAGTAATCAAGCCACCCCTTGAGAAGATTGTGAGCGGCAGGATATTCAAACCAGACAAAGCCTACACCACCAAAGTCTTGGTGAAAAACATAGCAATAGCAGCCACCATATGGCTTGGATCCATGACCATAACCATCATACTACTTTACATGCTATATGCAATAGACCCAGCCGAGTTCGGTGAAGCTATAGCCACCATGGGCACATGGGGCAGAACCATGAACAATTGGCTCATCATAGGCAACCTCATCTGGCTTATTCCAGTCGAGATATTGACACCCATCTATATCAAAAGTATCGAGTACAGCGTAATCAGTGAATCAGGTGAATCCATGCCCGAGATATACGTCAAGAAAGGAATCCTCACTATAACACGCAAACACGTACCATTCCGAACAATCACAAACATCAGCAGCAACGCGGGAGTATTCGACAGAATATTCGGTCTAGGCAGCGTAAGTATCGAGACCGCCGGATACTCTGGCAGCAACCAGACCGGCCCAGAGGAGAAACTAGAAGGAATCAGATTCTACGAGGAGCTAAGAGACTTTATCCTCAACGAGCTACGAAAATTCAGGACACCATACGTTACAACTACTGAGCCAGATAAAACAGATAAACCAGTACCAAGAGGGCCCGGGCTAGACGATGAAATGCTAATCACTCTACGAGAGATACGTGACTTATTAAAAGAAGACAAAAGGGAATAACCCTTTACTCAGTCTAATAGACACTTGAGCCAAGCACGTATTTAAAGTCAAATATGGATATCCCCTAACCTAAGCTGGCATTTTTTTAATAATCAACAGATTTTAACAATAAATAATACGTTATATGAGATGAAGACCGATTTTTATTTAATCTATAATATTTTTTTGTCGATAATACTTTGTCGCGTTTTCTTTTAGATTTAATTTCTCTAGAAGACATCTTATTGGCTCTATAATTATTGGCGAGATAATTGATAGAATCAACCCATCTATAAGATAATTTTGAAACTATAGTTCACAGTCAGACCTTCAGCACTTGTGTATTGAGTATACTTCCATCGAAATGGTCATCAAATGCACTTGAAGATGCAAAATATCTTCTTAATAGGGAAACAAACCGGCCGCTATCCAACTAAACAATAAAGAGTTCAGCACAATCGAGACTCCACTCCGACCATTCCTCATACACCAACTAGTAATCAACCCAGATATCAACATCACAGGCACAATAGCCACTAGAAACTCCAAGATAAACCCATAAAACCCAGACACCAGAACAGTATCCAATAAAAAGAAGCCACCATACTGAATCAGCAATACCCCGGAAAATAACCCAAATTTTGATACAGCAAACCCTAGAAAACATGATGCCTTATCCCCAAACCAAGTCGCCTCAGAATAAAAATGCACCAACATAAAGGGGAGAGAAAAAACAAACGCAACCCATCGTCTCGTGGTTGGAACCCGCATAATAGGCACAATAAGCCTAAAACTGAAGCCAAACAAGTACTCCAAACCAAAAACAAAGAGATATGAGAGAAAAAACAGACCAAACGCATAAAATACATCCTTACTCTCTATTCTGTAAAATTCACTTTTTTTCCAGTAACGAGAAAAACCCAATACAATCAGACCCCAGATCAGCAGCCACCAAGAAATCGATGAACCAAAAATCTGAGGCGGAAAAGACATGATGTTACCAAGTAACATAGACGGTATAAAAACGATGAAACCAACAAGTCCATAGATTACACCACTTGTCCTATCAAAGCCAGTGACATCAATAGGCTGTGCCCCCAAGGTTGATGCTAATACCAGTGCAGCAATGAAAAAGATAAAAGCAAACAGGAACAATCCCTCCCGTTGAAGATAAGACAGGGTTTTTCGAACACTTACCCGATTGATGGTGTTAAACCAGTTCACCGTGGACGCCACCACAGCGGGAGAAACAGGCTCAAAAAGATGAGAAGTACAGGGCATTAGCAACAATGTCATGGATGCTCCATGAGGATCACCCTTCAACTCATTAAGCTCAGGGGTGTGGACTGGAAACGTGGTCTCCAAGGATTCCTCGATTCGTTCCCATGGGAAAAGTACATCATATCGCCCAATTACCACGAGAGGATTCCGTGGCTGAGGAACCACAAACTCCTTTGAAGTATCATAACTATTTGAACCGATCCCACCACCGATGAGCACAACACCAATCTCAGGAACCCCATGAGAAGCCGCATAATATACGGCCCCCGCCCCCATACTGTGTCCAATTAATCCAATCTGAGAGTTATTTGAATACGTGAGAAGATAATCCGAGGCCCGGATAACACCAAGACTGGGATCTGATTCAGAAATAGCTCCGGATGAGCCCCCGTGCCCCAAGAGATCTATACTCAGGGCAAGATACTCGTGTTTAGCAAGCTCTAACGCCACGCCTGATAATGACTCCTTGCTATTCACAATACCGTGAGCAAGTAAGATACAGGGAGCGTCTTCCCTAGCCTCCTTTGGAGTATATAGAACCCCGGTTATGCGGTTTTCACCCGGTATGACAATGTTGGTTACACTCAACTCCCCATTAGAGTTGTTAACACGATAAGCCCCATACATGCATAGAACTGAGCACACTAATAATATAACTAAAAGAATGCGTCTATTCACGCAAAAGAAAACAGGGCGGATAAATAAAAGATGTTAGATATAACATCAGCACGGAATCTTGAGAAACAATAGAGATCTGAAAGCTGTTAATAATCCCTGATCTCCTTTATTAGAAAACCTTTCTCTGCCTACCTCCCTTTGGAGGAACGCTTCAAATCCCTCACGCATTATAAACTCAATATGCTCAAAGAGGTAAGAATACCGGTTTCTTTGATACCCGTAAAAGTGCACTCAGAGAATTCTTCGCAGAGAAGACAATTATACACCAGATCATCAAGGATCTTGCTACACTTTTTCACATCACACCAAGTCTCCTCGGAGCCACGACACCCGGGACAAATGGAATCCATGAACCAACCCAATCCCTTGAGAAAGTTATCATAATCAAAAGAATCCTCATTCTCCTTTAACCAAGTGAAATCCCGTACTACGTATTTTTTCAACTGTGTCGCTAATTCAGCGATCTCCGAGGAAAAAGCCCTGCACTGGCCACAATATATGCCGCATCGACCAAGCTTATTATTATATTCCACACATTAAACTGGATTATTTTCAGCTAAATATTTAATACCCGTATCGTAAACCCAGACTGAATCAGTATCCATATTATATCAGAATGAATGCTAAGGGAGTGCTCAGGGTTCAGTCCATTACTTTCCAGTATTACACCAACTGTAAGGTTTTCCTCTTGACTCTTTAAATGCTGTAAATATTACAGTAATAGGTCCAAGATGACAAAAGAATGCTGCACCCCAGACAAAGAACCCCAGAGTAGCTGCTGTGAACAAGACAACCCCACGTGCTGCGAAGAAAATACAAAATCGCCACAATACAACAAACCCCTGAACATCCACTGGAAGAGACTGGTCAAGGACGAGGAAACATGCCCCAGATGTGGCTCAACCGAGGAAGAACTCACAAAAGCCGTAAAGACCCTGGAGAAATCCCTCACGCCACTAGGATTTAGGATAAAACTGGAAAAAAGCGAGCTAACTGTAGACGAGTTCAAAAAAGCACCCTTACAATCCAACACGATCAAGATAAACAATCAGCCCCTAGAAACAATCATAGACGCAGATACAGGTCAGAGCCCCTGTTGCGACGTATGCGGACCCACAGACTGCAGAACAATAACCTCAACGAGCAAACCTATGAGACCATCCCAGCGGAACTCATCATCAAAGCCGCACTAACAACCGCAACAAAAATTATGAACACTCAAAGCTCCTGCTGCTAAAAACACCATGCTAAAATAGTTGATTACGTGAGGAGCTAAACCAGTCACACAGGCCTTTTCAGATAAGTAGTATAATAAATAGCTCTACAGTTTAGAAATTTATACAAGAATAAACATCGTGACATATCAAAGAACTCTTCTACAAAAGTTAAAATCCTCAACCGTCAATAGCTCCAAGGGATATAATTGGGTTTCAAAGATAAGGTAGCGGTTGTAACAGGTGCATCTCGAAGCATTGGACGAAGCATCGCGTTAGCTCTAGCAAAGGAAGGTTGTACGGTTGTGGTTAACTATAGTAAAAGTCAGGAGGAAGCGAGGGAGGTTGTCGATGAGATAAGAGAAATGGGAGGGAAAGCCACAGCGTCTCAATGTGATGTCTCCAAGAGAAAAGACGTGGAGAGAATGTTCACCGAAACCATAGAAACCTACGGCAAGGTAGATATTCTCGTCAATAACGCGGGGGTTGCAAAAGGTGGTTCCATCCTTGATACAACAGATAAGATATGGGACTGGCACATGGCAATCAACCTCAAGGGAGTCTTTCTATGTAGCCAGGTAGCCGCCCGTCACATGGTTGAGAGAAAATATGGAAAGATAGTGAATATATCATCCAACTCTGGTTTCGGAATAGCCATGGACGGCGAGACCAGCTACGCCGTATCAAAAGCGGGAGTCATCCAGTTAACTAAGAGCACAGCATATGACTTGGGGGCATATGGCATCAACGTCAACTGTGTCGCCCCAGGAGCAGTAAATACTGTAATGTTAAGGGGAAACAATACACCCGAGGAATACGATAAAAAACTGCAGGGAAGAAGAGACAGGACGTCCCTCGGCGTCGTGGGATCACCTGAGGACATAGCCAACGCTGTCCTGTTCTTTGCCAGCGACAAATCCCATTACATCACAGGAAAAATCCTATTAGTTGATGGCGGTCGAAGAGACTTTTTATAAATTCTCAATTGTTACCTGCTAGACGCTTATATGTACGCTAGTTTTTGTTAGATATTTATAATCAGTTCTATGTGTTCCACTATGTCCTTATACCGGTTCCGTATCGTAACCGAGGTAACCCTAGCCTTCTCCGCGATAGTCTGCTGAGTCCTCTTCTCATCCATTATAATACTTCCAATGTAAACCACTGCCGCGGCTATACCCCTTGGACTCT
The DNA here is from genome assembly GCA_014729945.1 of Candidatus Bathyarchaeota archaeon. The sequence goes on along the minus strand of WJJC01000179.1, from coordinate 3,657 downwards.
TTCCAGAGGTCAGCTTCTCATCAGAAACAACGGTATACAACTCTAACCCCAATGTCTCCACTTTTCCCGACAACCTTAACTGTTTCACCAGTTTGGATATTATCCTACCTGTTGACACCCGTGGTATATCCTTATCCAATAGATTGTATACGTATCGATAGTTACGGGCCAGTGTCTTCCTAGGTATTTTTGCTATTTCAGAGATCTTTGTAAGGCTCTTGGATACCTTACATACCCTGCATGCCATATAGAGAGAAACAGCGGATATACCATTGATGGTTCTTCCTTTTACTCCATCCTTCTTTAAGACCTGTTTGTATGTTACAGCCCCTGTCTCAAGAACGCTCCTGGGTAACCCAAGCTCATTACCTAAATTAGAAATAAAACTTAAAGCTCTGGAAAGATTACGACTATGACTACCAGATCTTTTAGTCCGGTTATCCCTCTTTCTCAGGCGGTAATACTTGGATTTTTGATCCTGATCCAGTTTTCTACCAGCATGATCCCTATTTCTATAGCCTATCTTCGTGCTAAGACCTTTATCATGCATAAGGTGTGTTAATGGCGCCCCAGTTCTTGGCTTATCTTTCCTCTCTTGTAATGTAAAAGCACGCCACTCAGGGCCCATATCTAGTTTATTATCCTGGTAGACGTATCCACATTCTCTGCATATTTTTTCACCTGTGGCTACATCATTTATAGTGTCACTTGAGCCGCATATAGTACATTCATGTTTTCCTTCGGAGGTTTGCTGTGACATAAGCAAGGATATTGTATATAGGCCTGCCTTATAGTGATCCGCTTTTTCAATGATGTAAATTGTGTCTGGAGCTATTTTTCATGATACTGGATCATACGTTCTTTAAATATGTTTAATCTAGTTTTTATCCGTACGCGATGTATTTACAGGGGTTTAAAAAACGCCATCTGTATATAGATATGAAAATGAGTAATAACAAATATATAGAAACACGGCACATGTGCGTAGCATCCCCAACACTAATAATATCCCACAAACAATCAGCACATGCATCACAAAAAAACCAGAAAACAAACCCAAAAAAACAAGAAACACAAACAGAGACCAAAAACCAGAAAAACAACATGTGATGAAAAAATAGACAGAGTTCAAAACAAACATAAAAAGAAAACAACGCACTTTTTAGATACCGGTTCAGACACCGATACAAGGCTCAAAGTAGTCATCTCCTAGAACCTACTCAAATGGAGATCATATAAGATGATAGAATTAGACCTCGGTCCATAGGAAAAACACCTAAGTTTATTCCCATTGATAAGTTACAGACACATTATCTCCAAATAGATCACAAACAACAAAACAAATTCAGGGGACTCCGCCTTTATTATCTGAACCCGTAATGCCAAACCAGGATTATAAAACCTATGATAGTTATTACGCTAACATATATCACCGTCCGCTTCAGAAGATCATGTTCCTCAACGTAGCGAAGATGCTCAACTCCTATGAATAGAGCAAGTAACGCAGCGGCCACGCTGAAGGTATCCATAATAAGCGCACGGTTAGCTGTCTCAAACAATGTATAATAGACCCCCCCGAACCCTGTTATGATCGCCAGCACCTCGAATAGAGTCTTGTTTAATACTATGGAGGATATGTTTCTATGCCTAAAACCCTCCAGTTCAGGACTCTCATAGAGACACCCTGAGCAACAGTATAAGTGAGTTACCCCGTCTTTCTCGATCCTAATTGCATTATCTGAAACTTCCTCCCCGCAGATACTACACGACATAATAGATCAAAGTAGTTACGAAACATAAAGGGAACAGGTAGAAAAGTGGATCTCAGTTCTTCACCTGGTTTCACGAGAATAGTAGCAGGAACATTTTTACTAAACCCCCGATAAACTCACACCTGCACCCAATTACCGTAGAAACCCCAATTGTTTTCCGTTTAAATATAACCACATTTTATCTTAAAACGGTAAAAATGCCTGCAAAAAGATTTGAATGCCCCAAATGCGGCTTCGCAGTAGAGGCAGAGTCAGAGGAAGAAGTCATTAAACATGTAAAAATGCATGGAAAAGAACACCACCCTGACTTTAAGATGTCTGAGAAAGAACTAAAACAGAGAATCAAATAAACCCTGAAAACTTCCCAGATTATATTTTTAACAATCAACCTTAGAATATCTACAAAATTCTGTGTATAATCTGATTAATGATGTTAATTAACGGACAAAACACCCAGAAAAAAGAATCCAGTATAAAATATCACACAGGTTCAAATAAGATAAAAACATATTTACAGTTATGAAAACCCAAACCTTAATAATCCTAATAATAGCAGGGGGCATAATACTCCTAGCCCTGTACACATACTTTTCCTCAAAAAGAAGAGACACAACAGAGCCAACGAAACAGGAATCCACCCCATTAACGTCCAGCGAATACGAACCAGAATCAATCACAGCAGAGAAAAAAACCTCAGAGGCGGAACACCCTGAGGAAGAAGAATCCACTCCTGAAGGAACACTATTTCTTGACCCAACCAAAAAAGAACCTGAAACAGAGACCAAAGAAGAGGAAGAGCCCACCGAATCACAACCAGAAGAAAAAACAAAGGAACAAACCATTGAACCCGAACCACAGCCAGACACATCCATCATAGAAATCGAGGGTATAGGACCCGCCTACTCAGAGCGACTAAAAGAAATAGGCATCCAAACAGTGGAAGAACTATTAGAACAAGGCGCAACAAGAACACAACGAGAAGAATTGGCTGAAAAAACAGACATATCACCAAGCCTCATACTGAAGTGGGTAAACCACGCCGACCTTTATAGAATAAAAGGCGTAGCAGGTCAATACTCGGACCTCCTAGAGGAAGCAGGGGTAGACACTGTACCCGAACTCGCCAGAAGGAACCCGGAAAACCTTCACAACACTATGATGGAGATAAACCAGGAGAAAAACCTAGTAAACAGAGTCCCATCCCTCAACAATGTACTGGACTGGATAAACCAAGCTAAAGAACTAGAACGAAAAATAGAACACTAATTCGTGGACCCACCTACCCCATATTTCTAATAGAGTTACAGATACTTTCTATCGATAATATATCCAAGAAAACAGTTAACAAGAGAAATAAAAAAACTCTCCCACCATGAGGCTAATAAACATAATTCACGTTGGGGAGAAACCCAATGCTAACTAGAACCAGCCACAATACGATAAATCTTAAACAACAAATGCAGCAATGAACAAATACTTAAAAAAGTCGAATAAAGAAGAGTTTAGGCGATTCACGCTAAAAAACATAAAACAACTCTTGAAAAATGCATCCATATATCTTGCATAAAAACTTAAGAAAGTCTATATTGACCCGGGTAAAAGTAAATCTGTTATGCCTGATGAAGAGACGTATAATCCACCCTATGGAGACTTAACAAGGCTCAACACAAACCGACTTATATTAGACAACGTAGGAAAAGAAAGACTAACAGAAATCGTACAATTCTTCCAGGAACTCCTTGAGACCTCATCAGCAGTATATGAGAAAAACGGGGACTATGCACTAGGAATATTCTCTTCATCATGGTGCAGACTCATGGACAGCGCCTCAAGACGAATCTGCGAGACAGAGGACGATCAAGAAGCACTAGACTCTGGAAAATGG
>WJJC01000178.1 GCA_014729945.1 Candidatus Bathyarchaeota archaeon | reverse complement strand
TTTCCAACCCGGAAGCGACGCTGATTTAGTAGTGCTTGATTTGGATCGAAAACACGTTATTCGCAACGAGGATCAATATACACTTTGTGGGTGGACCCCCTATGATGGCATGGAGATTAAGGGAATGCCCAGATTATCCATAATGCGGGGGAGGGTAATCATGGATGAAGGAGAGATTTTAGCTGAGAAAGGGTATGGTCAACATTTGCCTCGCCTTAACTAATCGTTCTTCATTAATTCATTCCTTTGAGTTTCTTAATGGACTGTATTAGATTATTCCTCGCTTTTGTCTCATATTTTTCTCTAAAATAATTTGTATGGTAGATACAGTCTCTTTCAAGAAAATTTCTCAGGACAATCTCTCTACCCCGAGAGTATTTCGCCCAGGACAACCACTCATATTCTCGCCGGATATTTTTCTCATACCGCTTAAACTCATACGTAGGTTTTCCTAATATAGCTAGATCTACATCCATAACCAGTTCCATATCCACGCCAGTAGGCTCCTCACCATGCTTCGTAGCGAGAATTAATTCAGTGATTCTATTTATCATCGTGTTCCCGACAAGTCCCTTTGTTGCCTTATCAAGATACATTGCGCTCTGCTTCTCATTATCCCTCCGATGAGGGTCATACACACTGTCATGAAACCACAAAGCTAACCACACCTCAAATGGGTTTATAGCCAAATCAAATGCACTGAAAAAATCAGACAAACAAGAAGATATATGGTTTAAATTATGATAATATCGATATGTCTCATTGTATCTCTTAACTAGATCCTTATGAATGTTCACCAACCTTAACCGCTCATAATCTTTACCCCACATTCTCAACCATTCTTTAACGCTCGTAAATTCACTCAATTTATTATCCCCTACTGGATAAACAGGAAAATTTTTGTCTCATTAAAAAACAGGCATCCTGCATTCACATGATGTGTTCATGGAATTCTCTAGCTTTTCCCAAGTTGTTAAAACCCTCTATAATAGTAACACCACTACTCAAAACACTGCCCTTTATTCTATCAGGTCCAGTGAATGTGAAACCTAGTTCCCCCTGAGCCAACACTTCATAACCCATATTCTTGAGCTTCTCAACATAGTCACTAATCTTTAGGCTAAGATCCTCCCTAGGTTGAAAGACGAAAACCCGGCGTCCTTCTCTACCACATATCTCTTTAACCTCTTCAAAACCAAGTTCATCCGGTTCGCCGTCACCACACACTAGACAGTTCTCCACACGTTTCAGCTTAATCGTCTCAAAGCTAAGATCTGTGAAATCTATAAACAATAACCTGTCACCAAGTTCTGGTTCACAAGTGATTAATCTGACTACCTCTGAAGCCATTATGCTACCAACTACACCCACAAGGCTTGGATGCACACCCACAACTGCACATGAGGGAAGGTTTTCATCATTTACTCCTCCCTGGAAACACTCAAGGCACGCTGTAACCTTGGGTAAGATTGTTGAGACATTTCCACTGTAAGCCACAGCTGCGCCATGCACTAAGGGAATCCCATTATCCACACAGGCTCGGTTCAATGCGTATCTGGGTGACATACTGTCAAGAGCTCCAACGACTACATCCATATCTCTAACCAAGTCTCGGACATTTAACTCGTTGACCAACGATGGAATAGGTTCAACAGTAATAAACGGATTCACATCCTTCAGGCGCTTAGCAGCAGCCTCAGCTTTGGCTAGCCCTATATCACTTATTCCATAGAGATTCTGACGTTGAAGGTTGCTTACCTCCACTATGTCTCCATCCACTATCCTCAGATGTCCAACTCCCATACTCGCTAACTGTAAAGCTATAGGACTACCAAGTCCTCCAAGGCCAACAAGACAAACAGAAGCTCTCTTAAGATCCTCCTGCGCCTTGACTCCCATGTTTTTCAGCATGATGGTGCGACTATAGTAATCATATTCAATATCAGAGAAAGCTTTGGATTCTGGAAGAGACAAGATTGATCAAAATATCATCTGCAATGTTAAGTAAAATACTTAGCCTCTACTCTATTCTAAAAACATCGAAGTTCAAATAATTTATACCTGTTACTCCAATGTTACTTCATGATCAAGGAAACAGCATGGAATTGGATAAATGAAAACAGTGAAAAACTAACTAAAATCAGTGACAAGATTTGGGAGTACGCAGAATATGGTCTCTGCGAAGACAAATCCAGCAAACTTCACGCAGACACACTGAGAGAACATGGATTCAAAGTAAAACATGGTGCAGCTGGAATGCCAACAGCGATAATCGCAGAATACGGAGAAGGCAAACCAGTAATCGCCGTAATGGGAGAATACGATGCTCTCCCTGACCTAAGCAACAAAGCAGTACCCTATAGAGAACCCCTCATAGAAGGTGGAATGGGCCACGGATGCGGCCATAATATTCATGGTACGACAGCTCTAGCTGCCGCCATAGCTGTAAGCAAAGTAATGGACCAAATAAAGGGTACAATCAGGTTCTACGGCACTCCTGCAGAGGAAAACTTTAGCGGAAAAAGAATCATGGTCAACCACGGCCTATTCGATGATGTTGATGCCGCGCTAAGTCATCATCCAGGCTCTCTTAATGTAGCTACACTAGCTAGCAGCAATGTTATAAGTGGAGCTCGTTTCAGCTTCCACGGTAAAACCAGTCATGCTGCTGGTAGCCCTGAACAAGGTAGAAGCGCCTTGGACGCAGTGGAACTGATGAACATAGGCATTAACTATCTAAGAGAACACATAATCCCTGAAGCGAGAATCCACTATGTCATAGAAGAAGGTGGAGGCCAACCTAACGTAGTACCGGATTATGCCCGAAGTCATTACTATATTAGAGCACCCGAACAAGACCTATTGGAGCCTATTAAGAAACGTGTTATGAAGATCGCTGAAGGTGCCGCCATGATGACGGAGACCACACTAGAAGCCGAGATGAGTCCTGGCGGATACCATAAGATACCCAATAAAATTCTCAGCGAAATCGTAACAAAGAACATGAGAGAAGTAGGTCCACCAGAATACACCGAGGAAGATCTAGCGTTTGCCGCAAAGATAGCTGAATCCTTCCCGAAAAAGGATAGAGAAACAACTCTTAGAAAAAATAAGGTACCAGATTGGCCAAAATACGTTGATAAAGATATAGTTACAAACATTTTCGATGCATGGGATGATGGAACAACCAGCCCCGGCAGTACAGACGTTGCCGACGTGAGTTGGATAACACCAACTATGGAGTTCAACACCGCATGCAACATAAATGGAGCACCTGGCCACAGTTGGCAGTTCACAGCATGCAGTGGATCCAGTATAGGCCATAAGAGCCTTCTGTTCGCAGCAAAAACTATGGCAGGGTCAGTAATTGACCTCTTAACGACTCCGGAGAAACTTGAGAAAGCCAAAGAAGATCAGCTTAAACGCTTAAGGGGAAGGGAATACGATAAAGATCCCTCAGTGGAGCCCCCGCTGGAGAAAGCCAGAGAATTAGCAGAAACCTACAAAGGGAAAAAATAAACCCTTCTCCTTTCTTTAGATATCTATTCCAATTATAAAAGAAATGGATTATTTTACATATAAGTAAAAAATATTGTTATTGACCAATAGCTTATTTGATATGACTGGAATATCGAAAATTCGGATTGATAACCGTTTAAGAGTGATCTTCAAGACAACCCATGTTCAGGGTATTAAACCTGACTCAGACCCGTATCACTAAACTATTCAGTTAATTCAGGAAAAGAAATTAGAAACTACGCCTGGCCTGAAGTGACTTCTATTTTGGATTTGAACTGGTATTTCTCTCTATTTTTTAGAGAAGATCCTTTACCCGCTTTATCGCTAAAGCTGATCCCAGAGAAGGTTCATTTATACAAGCAGAAACCAGTTCAATGGTACAATATCCATCATAACCTGTTTCCTCGATCTCCTCAAAGAGCTGCTTTAGTGGAATTTTACCTTCCCCCGGCATCATATGCGCATCTGACTTACCATCACTATCAATTATGTGCATGTGGCGAAGTCTACCTCCTAGCTTGGTGAAGTAACTCATAATAGGCTCATGGTTACAGAAAGGTGGACAAATATCACACATACCGAACAAGCGATCATTATCCACTTTTTCCAAAGCAGCTACTAGATCATCACAAGTAACCACAACATTACTCTCATATGTGGTCAAGGGCTCCAATACCAGATCTATATCCACTTCTTCAGCGTAATCTGACAATTCTCTTAGATTCTCCAATAGACGCGGCCAATAAATGTCTCTGGTAGCTAAATAACCGGCATGACCAGCTGATATTAACGTAAAACCAGCACCCATCTCTACCGCCATATCCATAGCAATCTTCACATAATCTAGAGAATCCCGGCGCATCCTCTCTGACTCCACCATCATATTATAGGGATACATATTCATCTCAGGTGTATACCCTATAACCGGCATATCATACTCACTAGAAAGCCGTATAATTTCATCTACACCTTCCTCCTTCAGATCATAGGCATAAGCGTGTGGACGTCCACCCCAAACCTCTACCCCATTATATCCGAACCTTTCAGCATCCTTAAAGGCATGTTCCAGAGGTAACCTCATATAACCAAATGTAAATAGACCTATTTTCAAGTCAAATCAACTAACCGCTCCTACTAGAATCCGGAATATATCATTTGCTCTCACACTCAACAAAGGACTATAAAGAGTACTCTAATACGACGTGTTCCATGATATCCTTGTATCTATTACGAATAGTTACTGATGATACGTGAGCTCTAGATGAGATCTCTTGTTGCGTCCTTTTCTCACCGGACACCTGACAACCTATATACAGTATCCCAGCTGCGATACCTGAAGGACTCTTACCCGAATTGAGTTTAAGCTCTGAAACCATATCTAGTAATATTAACGATATTCTTTCCACGTTACCGGATAAACCCATTTGATTAACCAGTTTGGAAATTATTTTCCCTGTACTAATCTTGGGTATTTCTCGATCAAGAATTCGATACATGTATCTATAATTACGGGCTACTTTTTTCTTAGATATATTAACCGTATCAGAAATCGTTTCCAAACTTTTGGATATACCACATATACGACATGCCATATAGATGGATGTAGCTGCAATACCTTTTATTGTTCTACCTTTTACTCCATCCTTTTTCAAGACTTGACGATATATGTGAGACCCTGTCTCAGCAACATTTTTCGGAAGCCCAAGCTCATTTTCGATCCTAGAAACATGTTTTAACGCCTTAGCTAAATTACGCTGATGAGAACCCGTTTTCTTTGTACGCCTATTCCATCGTCGCAGTCTATAAAATCGTGTTCTTTGTTCTGGTTTTAATTTTCTTCCTGTATGGTCTCTATTCTTGTACCCAATGTTTGTACTTAATCCCTTATCATGCATAGTATACGTAAGCGGTGAACCTGCTCTAGGATTATCTTTCATTTCTTGAAGGTTAAAAGCTCTCCAATCGGGGCCTCTATCTAAGACATTTTCCGTATGGACGAATCCACATTTTTGACAAACTGTTTCTCCGTTGGATACGTCTGTTACGGTATTGTTGGAACCACATATTGGGCACTTGGTTTTTACTTCCGTTGCTTGCTGATCCATAAACTATTAACATATTTTGGAGCAAGAATTATAATCATTACTATTATCCGGTAATATTTAACAACAAAAAAAATAATCAATGAATAAATTACCTTAACTAACAATAACCCTCAATGATTGTGTAAAACAGATAAAAAACAATGAATAAATAAACAAAATAAACACATTTTATCAATAATAATACATCTGCACAACAACTCATTTATCAATAATTGAGCAAATAACTACATTTTCCATGTAAACTGAAAACGAAAGGACTATAATATCCCGGTATGGATGCTAAGGAAAGCTAGTGATAATCATGTTTAATATTCCTAAAGCGAAGAGAAACTACTACATCCTAATTATCGCAGTAATGTCAATGTGGATTACAGTTAGCACCATCTATATGGTATTACCCATCTATTTTCAAAACCATGGAGTCTCTAAAAGTGGAAACGGGATCCTTATCGCTATCGGTACCTTCGCTGGTGTGATAAGCAGTATAATAGCGGGCAAATACTCTGACACCCATGGGAGAAAACCAGTATTATTAACAGGCGTGGGTTTATACTCTATAGTCTTTTTCTTATTCGCTTATCTTGGTCGAGATTTCAATTCCTTCTTTGTACTTAGATTCATCGAGGGTTTTGGATTCTATATGGTACCAGTAGCGATAACCACCATAGCAGGCGACATATTCCCTCAACAAGAAAGAGGCAAAGCTATGGGTGTATATAGCATGAGTGCAGGAGTAGGCCAATTAGTAGGTCCTCTATTCGCAGGTAGGTTCATCGACTCATCAAGCTTTTTCACGTATTTTATTATAAGCGGTGTCCTAGTTGCTGTAAGCTGGGTAGTCATACTCTTATTCGTTGATGAGACTCTTGAAAAAAGTAAACAAACTCTAAACCGAGAAAAACAAGGCGGAGTTAAAGGCTTCATCAATAATATACGAAACCTAGGAATCACTGTTGCTATTTTCTTTATAGCTGTTCTCGTTTACAGAGTTGGTTTAACTATGATAAACCCCTTCTTCAGCTTATATCTTAATGAAGAACTTGGAATCGATATGACCCGAATGGGGTACTTTTTCGCTGTAAGAGCCTTAGTGACTTTAATTCTCTCACCTATTGCAGGTAGCCTTGCTGATAGATTTGGACGTAAACCAGTATTCATCAGCGGACTAGTATTACTCTCTGGAACTTTAATGGGGTATTATTACGCCTCAGCATTCCAACACATAATCATCATACGCATACTACAATCCATTAGCAACTCCATATTACAGCCATCCTCACGAGCTTACATAACCGACCTGCTTTCAGAAGAAAACAGAGGGTTTGGTCTTGGATTTTATACCACCCTATTGAGTGAGGGAAGCACTATGGGAGCAATAGTAGGCGGATGGATTGCGGGCGCTTATAACTTCAGAAGTCTTTTCCTAGTGGGTACTGCTAGTACAATTGTAGGAGCAATTATAGTGTTGTTCAAGGTACCAGAACCAATGGAACACATAGATACAACATAAGTTTAATCCTTTTTTCTATACATGTTGTCAACATAGGTGTAAATTAGAAAATAACGAAACTATGTATTTTTATCTTTGATTGGATTTTTAAAAGCGTTTTTACTAGAATCATCAACCTCTTAATTCTCAATAAAAATTACTTATATTTTCAAAACAGTAATCTTAATACTATATTTTTTATCCAGTGGTGACTCAGACTATCTGTGCCCAAGAAAGACTACAAAACGATGTCATGGTACTCTGAAAAAGAGATCCAAGAAATAGCCAACGATCTAGACAAAGCCGTAACTATTCCCGTTAACTCTAAACTTAAAGTACAGCACAGAGTATATGATTTCTCTGAAATAGAAAAAATTCTAAGGGACGCAAAGCGAATCGCTATTCAAAAATGTGGATGTAAAACAACTTATCAGAACTGCGACGCGCCAAGAGATATTTGTCTAAGTCTAGATGATACAGCCGATGACCTTCTCCATAAGAACCTATATGACGCAAGAGAAATAGACATCAATCAAGCCCTTAATGTTTTAAAAAAGAGTCATTCAGCAGGTTTAGTACATATGGCTTATACCATGAAAGGCGAAGAAACTCCAGGGTTGATATGCAGTTGTTGTCCTTGTTGTTGCCATACCCTGGGAAGTCTAATTAGAAATGGTACACATGCAAAAATTCTGACTTCAAGATATATCGCTCAAGACGATCCTTCAAAATGCATCTTCTGCGGTAAATGTGTAGAACGATGTGTTTTTCAAGCTAGACAAATTAAAAACAGGGTGGTGGTTTATGATCCATCCTTTTGCTTTGGATGCGGTTTATGTATCTCCACATGTCCAACAGAGGCAATTAATTTAGTAGAAAGAGTAAACATGTAATACTATTCAGGTCTTCTATATTTCCTTCTACCCAATTCTATAGCTTGATAATCCCAGATAGGAACCCGGCCTCGACCTAGCTTCCATTTTATAGCTAGATAAACTGGAATACCTGTTGATTCTTCAAACTCCAAGAGTCTATTGATCTTTTCCTCTTTCAGGTAAAGATATTTGCTGGATCTTTCTTTAACCTCAAAGGCTTTCAACTCAAATAATGCTCTGTTATCTATTGATGGTTTGAAGGCGAGAACATCGAAGAGTCCTGGTGTAGTGGGGATAAATGTCGTGAACCACCCCTCTTTCTCGAGTATTTCCTTTAATTGGTTTTCGGATCTGGGTCTACGAGCCATTATTTTATACCCCTAAATAGGAGTTTGTGTCTATAAACTGTCTATATGGAATAATACTCAATGATTGATACCTGGCCATATTATACTATTCTTAGATAAAAATGCCCGGCTACCTAAGGATGAAAAATTTTGTTACTGGTAAGGTTTTTTGATATCTGGGTAAATTTGTAATGTTCGTTTACTTCTATTTTTATATGTGTTTTTGTTTGAATTATTTGAGTTTTTTAGTTCTATTCAGATATGTTATTTTAGTTTCTTTGTTTTCGTCATATTGTAGTTTTGTATTAAATTTGTCAGTTTTTGTTTATTATTGGTGTGACAATATTTAATTTATCTAAAGACGTAAATTTGATGGTTGTTTGTATTAATTGCTTATATATGATTTATAGATTTATATAAAAAATGATTATCTCATATATTTGTAACAATCCTAATGGATATATGCACTACATATAGTGTATTGTGATGTATTGAAACACTATAGAGTGTTCTATCGATTCAAAAATGGAGCGACCCCCCTTGAAATATGTTAGAAAACGAAATGGAAGACTACAAGAATTCGATAAAGAAAGAATATACAACGCATTATTACAGTCTATAATCGCAGTAGGTAAAGAAGACTCTGAACAAAAAGCAAGAGATCTAACCAATAAGGTACTAAAAGAGCTATTAGACGAATTTGGTAAAGAAGGCGTTCCAACAGTTGAAGAGATACAGGATCTGGTTGAACAAACTCTGATTAAAGAAGGGATGGCCAGAACAGCGAAAGCATATATTTTGTATAGAAAACAACATCAAGATCTCAGAGAACTTGCAACCATTCTAAGTCAGGATGATCTAATCGACAAATACATCATGAAATCAGATTGGAGAGTCCGAGAGAACTCCAACATGAACTTTTCTCTCCAGGGTTTAAACAACTATATTTCATCCAATTTAATCTCAAAATATTGGTTAAACCGAGTATATCCAGAGAATATAAGAAAGGCGCATAGTTCGGGAGAAATACATATCCATGATCTATCAGTATTGGGACCATACTGCGTTGGATGGGATCTACCCGATCTATTATTATCAGGTTTCAAAGGAGTAGCGGGAAAAGTAGAGAGTAGTCCTGCAAAACATCTATCCTCGGCTCTAGGTCAGATAGTAAATTTCTTCTACACTCTACAGGGTGAGGCAGCTGGAGCACAAGCCTTCAGTAATTTTGACTCCTACTTAGCCCCCTTCATAAGATATGACGGCCTAGATGAGACACAGCTAAAACAGAAGCTACAGGAGTGGTTATTCAACATGAATATACCTACCCGTGTAGGCTTCCAAACTCCTTTCACAAACATATCTCTAGACATAAAAGTACCTAATTTCCTAAAGAATGAACCAGTCATCCTAGGGGGTAAGCTACGTGATGAAACCTATGGTGACATGCAGGAGGAAATGGATCTATTTAATCAGTGTTTCGCAGAAGTAATGACTCAAGGAGATGCTAAGGGTAGGGTCTTTACATTCCCAATAGCTACCTATAGCATAACAGACAACTTTGACTGGGAGTCAAAAACATCCGAAGCCATATTCAAGATGACTGCAAAATATGGCACACCTTATTTCTCAAATTTCGTCAACAGTGATATCAATCCTGATGACGTACGAAGTATGTGTTGTAGACTAAGAATCGATAACAGGGAGCTAAAAAAGAGGGGTGGAGGGTTATTTGGTTCAAACCCCCTTACAGGATCAATCGGCGTCGTTACCTTAAACCTACCCAGAATAGGATATACACAGAAAAACGAAACTGAATTATTCGATAAAATAGGCAATTTAATGGATACGGCTAGAGACAGTTTAGAAATAAAAAGAAAAATACTGGAGAAATTTACGGATAAAGGATTATACCCATATTCAGCATATTACCTGAGAAATATTAAAAAAGCATTTGACTCTTACTGGAATAACCACTTTTCCACTATAGGACTAGTGGGTATGGCAGAAGCAATTCAAAACTTCCTAGATACAAGCATAGCCTCCTCTGAGGGAATA
>WJJC01000030.1 GCA_014729945.1 Candidatus Bathyarchaeota archaeon | reverse complement strand
TGTGCATTAATCGTCGCTATGCGCCGTGTAATCATCGTAAACAAATGGTTCCTGCAGTCAGTCTTCTTCTTCCCAGTTGCCTATTTCGAGGCAGTTCTTCTGGGTGTACTGCTTATCGCGGTAATCATGTTCCGTCCAAACGGATTGATCCCTGAGAAGCTACTATACATCCCTGGAGTAAACTACACCATGATGGTGCAGGAAGATGTAGAAGTTGACTGGAGAGGCACCACACAGGTAAAGAGAGGATTCTCATCAGGAATAAAGGGAATCTTCAATGTACTAGGTGGTAGGAAAAGGATCAAGGAGGAGGAAGAATAGAATGAACACTGATACTATTCTCTTCTGGGTAATGATCGCCCTCTGGGTCATCATGCCTGCCTTCATCGTTTACGAAGAGGTACAGGAAAGAAAGGCCCTTAAAGAGGCAGAACAGGCCTCTCAGAGGATGGAAGCTGAGAAAAAAGCCGAATAATTCCCCAATTTTTTATTTATTTTAAAAGAATTTTAAGGAAAAAGAAGGTTACTCTGTTGTTAGAGTATATAGCACGCCTACTTCGCCCAGTGCTTTGTCGACCTGGTCGATTAACTCCTCAATCTGCTGGAGCGTGGGCTTGCTTGACCACTCGAACATAAAGTCATAATCACCCAGAGTCATGGATGCTTCGCTAATGATCTTTTCTGGTTCATAGCAGTCCTTATATGTCTTCTGCAGGTTTTGGAGATAAGAGTTCCAGTCATTCTTGTCGCTCTGCAGCCTAGTTGGATAGGGCACACATTTGTGGCTAAACTTTATCTCTGTCTTGTTTGATAGATCAACGGCTACTCCCTCTAATTTTCTGATTGCTTTTAGTAGTGGAGGCCCATAGATCCTTACATAACTCTTAACCATCGTTATCGAGTGCTATCATGGTAATAATGGTGTAAAAAGCCTTTCCAAAAAGGAGTAGTCTATGATGATTATTCTTCTTTTTCGGCTATTCTTTTCATCAAAATCTTGTATTTTCGGTACTTGTCATCCATGCTAAACTTGGCCGGATGAGGAGAAGCTGCTTTTCCGCCACATTTTGGGCAAATCTCTTTGAGTGTATAAGTCTCACAGTCTCTGCACTTTCGTAGGAGCAAGACCAATTCTACTCCCTCGAGTAACTAAAAGTACCCTCTACATCTTCCCAGTTCTCTCTGATACTGGCAACGGTCTTATCTAGCACGATCTCTGCTCTCTTGTAGTCATCAGCGGTTAACTCTATGCGATATCTTGGTGCTCCTAGCGTAGTTATTTCAATACTCGCGTCATTCTCTTCGGCTACAGATTCAGCTTCCACGAAAGCCATCTTAATATCATCCACACCATCGCTGTGTAGACTGGTCATCTCAATTAATCCCTGAATAGTAACCCCTTTGATAACTATCTTATCTTTCGCAATCGTGCTTAGGATCTCAGCGATCTCATCACTTACATCTGCTTTGGTTAAGGCAGGTGCTCCCTGCTTTGATGCAGCTTCAAGCCCCTCATAGAGGCTACCATATTCTTCTACTATCTTGCTTGCCTCTGACTCATATAAGTCTTCAACCTCTCGCCCCAGATCGTGAGCTACTTGAGTAAGTAATGTCTCGGCTTTTCTAGCCTTTTTCCATTCCTCTAGTTTCTTGCGTTTATCGTCTTGGTTTACTCTTCTTAGGCTCAGGTCTATCTGTTCCTTACCAGGGTCGGTTCTCAAAACCTGTAGGACTACTTTTTGGCCTGGTCTCACATGGTTTCTTATGTTTCTCACCCAGCGGCTACTGATCTCACTTATGTGAAGGAGTCCTTCTTTGCCATCGAATTCATCTAAACCAACGTATGCTCCATATGACTCGATTCGCTTTACAGTAGCTATAACTAGGTATCCTACTTCTGGCCACTCTGATAGTCCTAAACTCATTTAATTCACCCTAATACGGCGATTACTGCGCCTTTGATTTCTGCTTTTCCGCCAGTTGGCTCCGAAAGGATCTCCCCACAGGTCTGGCACTTTACTGTTGTGCTACTATGACTGAATATTATCTGCTCTGATTCGCAACTGATGCAGCGTACCCGTAGGAACCTGCTTGTGGGTCGAGGTATTAGATGCTCCCATTCAGCCATCTTATACGACCTCCATCTTCCTGACGCGGATTCCATCACGCATCATACCATAGTCACACTCCTTACAAGTGAGGACCAGTGTTTCTTTCCTAGATACCTTCGCTTGATTATGCTGCTCGGGGAACTTTTGTCCACCATAGCCCTTCTTACGTGCGGCTTGTCTTCTCTCGCCCTTCTTTGCTCCAGAGCGTCTACTTGCTTTGTAGAGCTTTACATTGAACTCGGTGTGAGTCTTACATTTAGGGCAGTAGGTCCTCATTGTTTTAGGCACTTTCATTGTTATTCTCCACCAGCTTACACATGCCTCTCCTTATTAGGTTTAACTCTTCAAGAGAGTAGTGCAGAGTATGATATGGCTCAGTATAAAGGGTATGGTTAGACTTCAGCATCTACCTTCTTAGCTACACCTCTTTTTATGAGGTTTTCAGCGTTTTGCCGTGGAATGGTAGCTAGTTCCTCTGGTTGAAAGGGGCCATATGCCTTCATGTCTATCCCCATTATCGCGGGCAGTGGCTGGACGAATCTAACCAGTGTCATCTCCATCTCCTCATCACTAGGTGGTTTAACCTCGTGGGATTCTTTCTCAACAGGTTTTTTCACAGTTCTCGGTTTTATCTGTGTTCTAGGTTGGGAGATCTCTGTGCCCTGTCTATACCCGGATAATAGTTGCCGTATATTGCTGTGGAGCTGCTGCTCTTCAGGAGTCATGGCTTTTGCATCTATAGGGAAGCCATTTAGCTCGCTTTTTATGATCTTATCTAGTCGTTTTTCTCTTAATTCATTCAGTAGCTGGTTGGCGTATTGGCGCTCGGTTCTGGTCAGGTTTCCTGAGAGGGTGCCTTGCTCCGTTGAGGTCTTGTTGAGTTGATTGACGTAGTTTTTCATCTCGTGGAGGAAGTTATCGGATATGTTCTGGAGCTCTTTTTTTTTGGTCTCGTTTTTCCAAGCTTCATGGAGTCGAGTGTATCTAGTTCTCATTTTTCACCTTTGCTCCTTTTTTGCATAGGTAGAATAACGCGGCTTCCAGCGGCAGTGTGGCTTCCTCCTCCTCATAGGGACCGTACTCCGTGTCCAGTATTTTGATTTTTGGAGCCCGTAGGAATTTCAGTTTAACTGGCTCGCCTCTTATGATGACTGCTTCTTGTAAAGGGTTATAGTTTGGGAGTTGTCCATAGGGAATGGTCTGTACTTGCCAGCCGGTCTTACCGTGGAGGGTTTTAGGCATCCTGATTAATCTATGGATATCAGTGGTCACAACGGTGTCGATCTCTGATGCCTGTAGTTTTAACGCCTGCTCCAGTATTTTTTCCAGGCTCTCAGGGTTTATATAGGGCATAACGTTACTGGGATGCTTGGTTACCAGTGTATCAAGTATTTTATCTCTATTCTTAATTATTTTTGATACAGCATTTTTCTTAAGGTCCAGTTCTTTTATTTCTTCCTCGGAGGCTGTACTAAGGTAATCATAAATGGCTCTTCCGGTTCTTCCTCTCCACCCTCCTTCAGCGAGAGTGGACTTTGCACCCTTGTTTTTACGACTGAATCCCAGATATTCTGCTTCCAAGCCTATGGCCATGATATAGTCCACAATTTCTCTTCTAGCGTTTTGATCCAGTGGCTTGAATTTATCACTGTGTACGTGGACATGGTAGCCCCGGTTTCCACTGAAATTTGTTGTGAGGTTCTCTATTTTCGCACCAAAATCAGTGATTAGTATATCAAGGAGTTTCTGGGTCTCATATTTAGCGGCCTGAAGGCATTTCTCACAGAGCCATGTCTCCGTCTTGAACTGGGCTTTACCGCACTCACATATCTCCGGGGGGTGTCCTGTGCCTTCTTCATCGCAGTTTCTACACCACCAGCGGTCATGTGTTTTCTGGCATGGAAGGTCAAAGTGGTCCGCGTCTATATCGAAGACTAGATCTGCTCCTAGCCATCCTTTTAAATTCATCTCGGCAGTGGGGTCTTCATAGTAGCTACTGCTGTGGTAAGCGTGCATTGGAGCAGTGTTTCTGAGGTATTTATGAAGGTCTGTCTCGGTTGGAAGAGCTATGTGACGGTGCATACCTTTGCCTTGGAATAATATGAATGCGAATTCTCGTTTCTCTATCTCGATTGGGGTGGGCACTGTAGAGCTGTTATGTCTATACCATTCTTTGAAGGTTTTAGCTACGAAATTAGGGCTTCCCCAAGGCTCTTCCATGGTACCTCAAGTAGTCTCTCAATGTATAAATTTGGTTACTTTCGTGGATAAGTGGCGTGGATGCATTTTCCACAGGCTGGTTTATTGTATCTTACAACGTTCTCATAATATTTGCAGTAGTGTAGTCCTACTTGTTTGAGTTTTTGTCTGCGTTCATCACTGAGGGGACTCATTTCCCTTTTATTCCTGCTCGGTTTTATTTAGGGATTCAGCTTCTTTGGCTTTTCGTTCCTCTTTCTTCTGGATCCCCCAAGCTTTTCTCCGGTAATAACTCAGGGGATGGACTATTTTTTTGCATAAACTATCAGGGTTTCTGCAGACACCATGAGTTCTAAGCGTGTTACAGGTCGGTGGTGTATACTTGGTTCTATTTCCCTTCAATCCCGCTATATGCTCTATCTGATACCGGGTTAGTGATTCATCGAAGTCTGTTACCTCTGTGTAGAAGCTCACCATTTGTTCAATGGGCATACCTATGTTCACTAAGAAACTGGTTAGGGCGAAACGCTCCATGTGGCTAGCGCGTCTACCTGCAAGCAAGCCCTCCAAACAGTAGTTGATGCATGGGGGGAACGCCTCGTTTATCACTTCGCTGGGTAGGTTGCTACCTCCTAGCTTGGATCTGTTTTCCTCGAATACTTTGCGTATATCATCAAGCCGGACTTGTATTGTGGGGGGTAATTTGAAGTTGCTGGGTGTGGCTACTCTCTCGTTTACCCACTGTTCTACTTCTACTTGCATTAAGCGGGCTGCCTCGACGCCGGTTATGGATACATAGCCGTCCTCCATCTTTCGGTTCACCAGTTTCCATTTGGGCTCATGGAATCCGGCTGCCACTCTGAGGTAGTCATCAAATGCTATCTTGAGGTTGTGCACTACTCCATCGATTATCTCCGGGTCTTTTCTTATATCCCAGTTGAATTCATCTAGGGCGATCTGTAGTATCTTGTCCTCGTATTCTTCTTGTAGAAGGTTGTATGCTCTTACGGCTTCACCTAGACTGTATCTTCTGTTGAGGAATTTTTCCCCTATTAGGGTGACGAACATGACGGCTATGGGGTAGCTTAGTAGTTCGGTCTGGGGGTCTGCCAGCTTGGATGATACCTCGCCTTTGAGGATGGCTTCGATTACTCGTTCCTTGGCTCGGTCAACTACTTTTGTATAGTTGGGTCCAGCAAGTTCATCCAGTTGGAGGTCAAGTCCTTCAAGCAGGTCTAATCCTATGGATAGGAACGGGTACTTGGCTGCCTCTCTTTCAGCTAGCATCAGAACCACCTAGTTATCGAAGATTATAGTCTTATCGTTTACCCAAGACAAGCTAAGTATGTTTAAAAGATTATTACAATTGCATAAATCGTAGTCAAAGATATGCTCTCGTTGAAGATAGAAATGATTAGTTAAGCGATATTATAGATACATGTGCTTCACCATGAAATAATATTGTTTTAAATAATTAGAAATCGAAATAAGAATCATGTCTAAGAGTTATGAATGCGGAGTATGTGGTTACATATATGACCCAGATGTAGGTGACCCTGACGCAGGGATTGAGCCCGGCACATCCTTCGATGATCTGCCTGATGACTGGGAGTGCCCTATATGTGGAGCACCTAAAGAGGAGTTCAATCCCATCGATTAAGGCTCATATTGATAATTTATCCACCAGAAGCATTTACCCATATACACGTTTTTCTCATCAATCCCTTTACTGCAGGCACTGAAATATTCGACTAGCTCCTCTGTGGTAAAGTAGTTCTTTACTATGAGATGCTGTGTGCCATCGTTAAGAGTCCGCAGCTTGTACGTGTTGGGGTCATCTGGTTTTGTCTCAAGTCTCCCCCCTATACCATCGATGTAGGTGTTATCGGCTATGAAGACCATTGCACCGGGCTCAAGAAGTCTATGAACATGCTCAAGCCAGCTAGAGATATCTTCTCTAGATACATGGCTCAGCATGAAGGTAGCCAAGGTGCCAGTGAATTTTTCACTAAAATCCATATCGTAAGCATCCATAACCCTATACTCGGTAGGGCAACCATACTCCTTTCTCCGCGCGATCTCCAGAACAGTCTCATTGATGTCGATTCCCACTATATTCTCAGCGGTATCACTGATACGCTGAGTCCAGTAACCCGTGCCACAACCGATGTCCAGTACCCTGCGATCCTTAAATACCTCCTTCAGAGTCTTCTCCATCAGATCCTGTTCTTCTTGTCTATGGGGGTCTCTCCACTCGTAGATCTCCTCGTATTCCTTAGCTCGATCTCTGTA
>WJJC01000177.1 GCA_014729945.1 Candidatus Bathyarchaeota archaeon | reverse complement strand
TACTTGAAAAGGGGATACTCCACAACTGAGACATGGTGCATTGTCACGTTAGGTAGATCGTATCCCTGTATAGCCACTGGCCGTTGATACGTGATAAAGTGGACATCGTGGCCTTTTTTAGCTAGTTCTACACCGAGCCTTGTCGCGAGTATACCGCTTCCCCCCACTGTGGGGTAACATGTTATGCCTATCTTCAAGTTAATTAATTCAGAAAAAAGGGTTGAATAAAAATAGATGGGATTAATTGTCATTTAGACGTTTGTTTACTCCGCGGATGGCTGCGATCTGTCCCTCATGGTGGATGATCTCGCTTACTCCCAGCATCAGGTAGAATCCTCTCTGTTTCTTCCCCATGAACCAGTCCATCTCTTTACCTAGATCAGAGTTCTCTACTTTATCCAACATTGCTAGGAGGTGTTTCTTGCCTTTCTCATAGTCCTCCATGAGCCTCTCAAGGCTCAGATCCTTGTTTCCAACATAGTCTTCAGGTACCCCTTTGACCTCTGCGTCTTTGTCCCCGGCGATAATCTTGGGGATGAAACCATACCACTCGCTTATGAGGTGGGTCAAAACATTTCTGATCGTGTTTGCTTCCGAACAACTCTTCCAGTCCAGTTGTTCCTCGGTTAAATCTTTGAGGGCTCCATCGAGTCTCGTGAAGCCTAGTTGCGCGAATTCTTTTATAACATCAATTTTTGCCATTGTCTTTCACCTTGAATACGTATGACAGTGATTTGAACGGGTCTACTTATATGAATGGGTGGAAAAAAGGGTTTACTCATTGAGACGTTTATACGTGCCTCTGACGTATGTCAGCTGACCCTTGTGATGATATACCTCGCCGATATATGCGAATAACCCGATTTTTCTCTTCCGTTTTCCACCCCAGAGAGGTATTTCTTCCTCTAGGTCCTCGTCTGACAGCTTCTCCATCATTGGAACTGCTTTCTCGACACCTCTCCTGATATCATTCATGAGTTTTTCCAAGGAGTAGTCCTGTTCTCGGTAGTCTTCAGGCCAGTCTTCTGGTGTGTAGTCTGTTACTCCTTTGATGAGACGTGGTAGTGATACGTTGACGATTCTTGAGATATGGTTTAACTGCCACTGGACACTGTTGGAGACCGGTGTGGGCTTGAACTTGTACTCTTCTTCTGTCAGGTTTTCGCAGGCTCTTTCAAGGCTACCTATTCCCCACTCCAGTTCTTCAGCCAGTATAGATGCTTTCTTATTCATTTTATTCCCATGTTCGAGAGTTGAACGGTCAAATATAATATGTTCCTTGAATTCTAAGGACCCAAACATTTTCACAGGTGTCGTAAAATGTTTAATCATGTGGATGCCTTCATTCACTGTATGAGTTTACTATTTGAGAAAACCCAGAGCCGACTGGATACATTAGCATCTTAGGCTGAAGGAGTAATGGGTGTCCACGCCTTTGACCCCATGGAGCCTGATCTTGAGTTCACTGTGAATGCGGATATGTTGTTCCCCACGGCTAGCATCATCAAAGTCCCGATACTACTAGAGTTCTATAACCAGATCTCATCCGGGGTGCTTGACCCTGAGGAGATTCATACTCTAAATGATGATGTTAAGGTAGGTGGAAGCGGTGTACTCCAGTATATGAGTACCAGAACCCAGCTAACCCTAGAGGACTGGGCGCGTCTCATGATCAACCTCAGCGATAACACAGCTACTAACCATATGATCGACGTGGTGGGTATGACAGAGGTAAATAAGCTCCTAGAAAAATTGAGGTTTAAGAAGACGAGACTAGTGCGTAAGATGCAGGCAGACGTTGACCCGGATAAAGTGGAGAACCTTACTACTCCTAGGGAGTTTTCTCGGCTCATGGGGATGACCCTTGGTCATGATAACTTGGATGAGAAGGTCTGCGAGAAGACCCTGGATGTTCTGAAGATTTACAAGGATGGTGTGATCTTTGAAGCCCTACCCGAGGACTACGTGGTAGCGGATAAGAGCGGCTGGATGGGGGAGTCCAATGCGACTCCGGAGTCGTCTACGCGGAGAAAACTACATTGTAACTGTTATGGCAAGTCATATACCACCATGGGACCGGAACGACTACATGACCCGTGAAACCCTCAAAAAAATAGTCTCCCTGATACACGACTACTACCAGAACAAAACAACGACCAGCCGGTACGGTAGAAGAATCAGTTGAAGACAGCTGAAACAGTCTCATTCATCCTTATCCGTGAGGGTAAAATCTTGGTGGAACGAAGAAGAATAGACCGGGTTAATGACCCCGGAGCAGTGGTGGTCCCCGGTGGACATATTGAACCTGGGGAATCTCACGTGGATGCAGTGAAAAGAGAGTTAAACGAAGAACTGGGCGTCAAATGCAACAAATTCAGGTATTATGAGCGAATATTATGCAAATCAGACACCGAATACCAATTAAACAGCTGGTATATCTGCGAGGACTGGATTGGAGAACCAAAAGCAACTGAAGCTGAGGAGATACTATACCTCACCGGAGATGAACTGGATAAGCTTAGTCTAGACAATGATAGAAAAGTCATCAAACAGTTATTCCGTGAAGAGATCCTAGATTAAATGAAAGCATTCGGCTCCAGGAAAACCAGCACCAAGTAAATGAAATAAGCAGCTTCTGTACTCCTAAGGGTATGTCAGCTCCAGAGGATAGAAAACTACTAATCGCAGACCGTTGGTGGGATAAACTGCCACGGAAGATATACTCATCACTAGAAAGAGTGGATATATCACAGGACTGGTTCCAAGTTTACAAGGTCTTATCTGATATCTACGTCTTCTACGAACCCTACCAGTACGAGGAAGCCATCAGCACATTGATACTAGGGGAGGAAAAAGCGGTGCTCATCGACACCGGTTGTGGAATCGGTAACATCAGACAAGCAGTGGAAGAGGTAACCGATATGCCTGTCATGGTGTTAAACACCCACGCACATAACGACCACATAGCACAAAACTATCAGTTTGATGAGGTAGCCATGCTGGACCACCCGTGGAGCCATGAAGCACAGGAAGGATTGCCTAACAGCGAGATGGCTCATTTGATAGCAGATGGGATGCTCTGGAAGCCACTGCCAGAAGAGTTCGACCCCGATAACTATGTGGTGCCCGGTTTCAAGGTAACACGGTGGCTTGAAGACGGCGAAATCTTGGACCTGGGTAACAGAACCCTTGAGGTCATGAATACTCCGGGTCATACACCTGATAGCATATGCCTACTGGACAAAGAGGACAGGCTTCTCTTCACAGGCGATATGTTCTACACGGGTGGAATCTACACATACCTAAACGGTGGAGATATACCCACTTTCATCAAGAGCTACCAGAGGATGCTAGAACACTATGATAAATATGATAGATTGATGCCTAGTCACAACGAGCCATGGGTCGAGAAAAAATTATTGAAGGACGTATTCAAGGCTGTGGTGGATATCGCTGAGGGACGCGGATCCTATAAAGAGGGAACAGACAGGGGTAAACCTATCAGGAAATATGAGTACGATAGATTCAGCGTAGTAACCAAGGCACCTGAATAAACCCTCATCTTTTATAACTAAACATTATACCCATAGAGATTACAGTGAATAAGAATCTACTAGTCGTTGCCGTTGTCGGTATCCTTGTTATCGGAGGAATATTTGCCTCAAATTATCTAAAACCAGAGGAGGTACCATCAGATTAAATTAATGGAGATGACAATGAAACCACCACTATACCAGATGAGGACACTCCTGAACCCAGCGGACCTGATACAGAAGATGCTCCAGAGCAAAGTAATGAGGCGGAGCCAGAAGATGAACCTGAGCCTACCACTGAAAACGAGACCACACAATTCACCCTGCCAATTAACTCAGATCTTCACTCTATACCAGAGGATGAGAGACTATTAGAGGATATAAATATCCCAGAAGGAGCAGATTACAGATTCTACAGTTACAATGATTTTGATATCCTCGGCTGGTACAGAGAAGAACTCGCAGATTATACACTGGTTGATGAGGGAAACCAGGAAGATGACTATAAGGCAATGCAATTCAACTGGGTAAAATACCAGATACAGGAAAAAGGGTATATCTTATTCACCATAGAGGACCCGGAGATGCCCGGTGATCTACTCGGCATAATCCAAGATACCTGGAATAAGGTCAGTAATTATACACCCAGATTAAAATTCATGGATGAGATGGCGGAGAAAGAGGGAGCGCCCTCACTAGGTAACGTTGAGTACATGTTCCCCCAGAACCTGCCTCTACCAGATGACCCGATACTATTCAACAGACCCCCAGTCAATGTGGAAGATATAGAAGAGATATGGCCATTCGGAAATCTGGGGCCAGGAGACGGCCATACATTCTCCACCCAAAACGGCTACATATTATGGAAGAACCCCGAGTCTTATCCCCCAGTCATTGAGGTGTATTCACCAGCGGATGGCTACATTATAGAGTTATCATATCATAAACTAGAGTGGCCCCAGGGGAGCGGTAGAACAGGCACCTATAATGACTACGAGATAAGGATAGCAACAGCCAAGACACAGATAACCCGTCTCGGCCACGTCTCAGAGCTCAGTGAGGAGCTAATAAAGAAAATCGGCGAGGTTTCCGAGGGGATGACACACTTAGATATAGAGGTATCAGAGGGAGAGCTGCTGGGTATACCGGGGGTCGTCCGCAAGCCCAGTACACCATGAATTGGAGGGTTCATGATCTCTCCATCTCCAGTTACATCAACCCAATGAAATATTGGTTATCCTCAACCGAGGGCCACTTCTTGGAATACTGCACCCCTGAACTATACGAACAACTAGTCCCATTAATGACCAGGACAGAGGAACCCATAACCGGTGTCTACGACTATGATATAAACGGGACACTCTCGGGCAACTGGTTCCATGAAAACATAGAATCTGAGGAACCCATGGGTGACTGGGATAAGCATCTATCATTCTGCTATGATATGTATGACTCCAAAAAGGCGTTAATCAGTATTGGAGGTATGCTAGATGTACCCATAGGCGTATACCTACTAGAGGAAGAGACACCCAAGTTCTCACAGGTTAAACCAGATAGTGGAGCTATATACTATTGGGCTGAGGGAGACCCAGAGAGCGATGAGCACAGTCATATGCCAAGGATCACTGTGCTGGTGGAGCTACTGGACTATGAGACTTTACGGATCGAAGCATTCTCTGGATGGATAAACGAGCCCAGTTTCTCAGAGAACGCACATATCTATACAAGGTAAATAGAGGATTATCCCATTTCTCCATGGGTTCCAGCCGGGCTACTACATCTAGAAACCTTTCCCTAAACCGGGTAGCGGTGAAGAAGTTAGCCCGGATCCCCCCCGTTTTCCCTTAGCTTGTTTCTAAGCTCTTCATCCCATAATAGTATCTGTAATTTCCTTGAATCCTCCAATGTGTTCTCGTAGGTTAATCCAACGTCTTCTTTCTCCTGAAAAACATCAAACCATGGGCCACCGTCTCTGTAAATCAATGGAACACAACCCAGGCTATTGGCTTCCACGATGGCCATTCCGAATGCCTCATTTGATTGCGTGGATAAGTAGAGGCTGCACTGGTTCATCAACTGGATTATGGTTTCTCGCCGGGGATTTACGATTACCTTTATGTTCTTGTATTGCCGGAGTTGCCTGATGAGTCGCTCGGAACCTATCTCTGTCTTACCAGCTACGTTGAACCTGTTTCTGGGGGAGTACGCCGCTATCTCTGCGATCTTGT
This sequence comes from Candidatus Bathyarchaeota archaeon, assembly GCA_014729945.1. The sequence continues at coordinate 10,033 of WJJC01000177.1, read as the reverse complement.
TTAAATCTTTTGATGCCTTTATCCTAGATACTGTAAGTATTTCACCGCTTTTTTCCACCGTGTTCCTCCGAGGTAGCTCTACTGGTGGATAAACTATCTCTATAAGTCTGTGAGGTTTTTCATTGATTTTTCGCATGTTATACTTGGAGTTGGTTATGATAGTTTTTGAGCCGTAGCGTTGATCCATATAATTGAATAAACAGCGGTAAATTCGCTGGATAAGTCCCCATAAGGGTATCCCATAACTATTATCACTGCTTGAACTCATGGGCACAGAGTGAATTACCGAGACCTGGGCGAAGAAGGGCATCACCTCTCCATAATTATTAATACAAATATCAGCCTCCTCACAGCCCCGTACAAGTAACCAAAGATATAGTAGAGCGGTATTCAACCACGATAGTAAGCCAGATGGCTCCAGTTTTTTCTCTCGTAAATAGAATTCCTTATAGAACCTAACCATGAGTCTATGAGTTCTCTCCAGGCTTTCCCAATCTGTCTTATCTATAGTATACAAGCTCACAGAGTACCCATTATCCATTAAAGCAGCTATCATCTCAAGGCAGTAACGCTCAGCCCCGCCTGACTTGTTCAACGATGGGTGAATAACTGATATCTCCAAATTGTTTAAGATTCATAATCCGGTGTGAATAATTCACCTGTTACTGGACACAGTGGGGTTTCTAAACAACCTATAATGGGGTACTATCAATGTTTTTTGTCATAGGTAGAACGTTAACCCTATAATGGAGTAAGTAGGGTTCAATCCTATGGCTTATTCAGATGACACGGAGTCAAACATAATCGTACCAGAGAAATGGTACGAAAAACTCCCACGAGAAGCATGGAGCAACTATGAGAAAATAGACCAACCAGATAAATGGTTCGAGGTATACAAGCTCAGGGACACGGTCTACGCAATCTACGAGGATGGTCAATTCGAGGAAGTAATCAGCTACCTTGTAATAGGTGAGGAGAAAGCAACTTTAATTGATACCGGGAACGGTATCGGGAACATTAAGAAACTGGTGACGGGTTTAACGGATCTACCGGTGATGGTGGTGAACACCCACACCCATGGAGACCATATCGGAGGTAACCATCAATTCAAAGAGGTAATGGCCTTGGAAACCGAGTTCAGCAAGAAGCGAGCTGAAAAAGGACAGACCAGAGAACAGATGGGACACTACCTTGACGAGGGTATGGTGTGGAAGCCTTTCCCCGGGTACTTTGATGAAGAGGAGTGGAGCATTAAACCATTCACGGTAACCAGGTGGCTCCATGATAGGGACGAGATAGACCTCGGTAACCGTATCCTTGAGGTTATTCACACCCCTGGGCATAGTCCGGATAGCATCTGTCTGCTGGATCGTGAAAACGAGTTATTCTGGACCGGTGACAGCTTCTACCCTGCTCCCATCTATGTCTATGCGCCCACAACCAGTCTGGATCAGTTTATTGATAGCTTTTCCAAGATGGTGGAGCTCATGCCCCACTACGAGTGGGTGATACCAAGCCACAATGAGCCCAAGATAGAGAAACACCTTATCAAGGAATGTTATGAGGCAGCCAAGAGCATAAGGGCTGGGACAGCGGGAGAATACTCTGAGGGCGTGGCAGCCGGGGTAAAAGTCCATAGATATGACTATGATCGGTTTAGCCTCGTTGTCAGGGCTGATCGCTAGGTTTTTCCTCCAAGTTTTTCTCAATTTGCCTATATTTTTGATAAATTTTTTCCCGTAGCAGGTATTCAAGGTGTTGACGTTCTTTTCTAATTCTATGTTCTCTCTCTTTCAGTCTGCGTATCCTACGACGTAGTGTCTCCTCGCTCTCCTGTTTACGGGTTACAGACTCAGCCACGTTTTGAGAGAAAACAATCCTATTGTTAAACTTGATGTCACTGAATCTATACGGTTTTAACTATTCCAAGCATATATTCAAAGTATGTTGAAACAAGTAATCGAGATAATGGACCTTCTAGACGACGCGACCATAAACGGAGAGAAAGTATCAGACTATCTGAAGAAACAAGGCGTCCAAGAAGTAAAAATCAATGAGATAAAAGGGGAAAAAGGTAACACAGACTTCATTAAGATAAAGATACCCGGCACCAAAGGCAAGACCAAGGGGGGAAAAGCACCGACCCTAGGCGTAATAGGAAGACTGGGAGGTGTAGGGGCAAGACCCGAACAGATAGGAATCGTATCCGACGCAGATGGGGCTATCACAGCCTTGAGCGTTGCCTCTAAACTCGCTGATATGAGTGTAAAAGGAGACAAACTACCCGGCGACGTGATTATATCAACCCACATATGCCCAGATGCCCCCATTAAGCCACATGAACCGGTTCCCTTCATGGGCAGCCCAGTAGACACAGTGACCATGAACCGCATGGAAGTGGACGCTGACATGGATGCATTAATCAGCATCGATACCACCAAAGGCAACCGTATAGCCAACTGGAGAGGATTCGCCATCACACCCACAATAAAAGAAGGCTGGGTCCTGAAAGTGAGCAACGACCTGTTGGATATAATGGAGTGGGTGACAGGTGAACTACCCAAGGTCTGCCCCATAACAACACAGGATATCACACCATACGGTAACGGGCTTGACCACATCAACAGCATAATGCAGCCCTGCATAGCCACAAATTCACCCCTGATAGGAGTAGCAATAACAACAGAAGTACCTGTACCCGGCTGCGGAACAGGGGCAAGTCACCCAATGGATATTGAAGCCGCAGCAAGATACGTTATAGAGGTAGCTAAACAATACGGAAAAGGGTTATGCGCATTCATGGATGAAGAAGAGTGGGAAATCATCCTCACCCTCTATGGAACCCATAAAAACCTACAGGACATGAATTGAGAAGCTTATATTTCTCCACATTCATTCTTTAACTGAATACAATGTATAAGAAGATACTAGTCGCCTTTGACGGATCCGAGGCCAGTAAACATGCTCTTGATCAAGCGGTCTCCATCGCGAACCTGATGCAAACCGAGGTCAACATCATATCAGTTGTCCCACGTGTAATGATGCCCGTCTTTCCAGATGAGGGCTTCGGAGCAGCACCAGTAGCCGCCGCCCAAGATATGGGGGACTATCAGGACCGAATGAAAAAAGTATACGGTCAGAGCCTAAAGGATGCAAAAGAGGATATCAAAAAACATTACCCGGATCTCAAAGTATTAACCAACCTCATGGAGGGAAGACCCTCAGCCACAATAGTGGATGAAGCGGAGAACAGCGATGTTGACTTAATCGTTATAGGCAGCAGGGGGCTAGGCGGCATCACAGGGTGGATACTGGGAAGCACTAGCCGCAGAATAGTCGAGAGTTGCACCAAACCAGTGTTGGTCGTCAAGTAGACTCTTTCCCAAGGGGAAGCCTTTTCCCCAAGATTTCTATTCCTTTGAGTATGAAACCATATGAAGCCCTTCTAGAAGCTGGACGCATAGCGTCAGATGTTAGAGACACGACGCTTGCTGAGATTGAGCCAGGTATGAAAGTTGAGTATATCTGTGACATTGTTAATGAGAGAGTAGAGAAGCTAGGCGGGAAGATGGCGTTCCCATGCAATGTAGATATTGATCACGTTGCAGCGCATTACTGTGCCCCAATAAAGGATACTACGGTTATTCCCGAACACAGCCTAGTAAAACTGGACGTAGGTGTACACGTGGATGGATACATCGCGGATACAGCAAAAACCGTGTCATTTGATCCGTCACTTAATTACCTTATAGAAGCAGCAACAGCGGGGCTTAATGCAGCTATCAATACAATAAGACCGGGCCTCAAAGCAAGCGAGGTGGGGGCCACCATAGAGGAAGCGATAAAAATGAGAGGAGCCAAACCCATCAGCAACCTAACAGGACATAAATTAGCCAGATTCGTAGTTCACGCCGGACAGAGCATACCCAACATAAACGGGCTTGATCACCATATTATACAGGAAGGCGATGTGTACGCCATAGAGCCTTTCGCGGTTCCACCGACTGCCGAGGGGCGGGTGATGGATGGTCCGCCCAGTAACATTTACAGAATGCTGAAGAGACGCTCAGTAAAAGGCACAGCGAAGAAAATGATGAAATATATACAGAAAGAGTACCGTACATTACCCTTCGCGTCTAGGTGGGTAATGAAGAAATATAATAAATCGGACGCAGCAGCGGCTTTCCAGGAACTACTGGACTCAAAATGTATAATGAGTTACCCCCAGCTACTCGAAAAGACACGGGCAAAAGTAGCCCAAGCTGAACACAGTGTAATAGTGACAAAGGATGGCTGTGAAGTAACTACAGCCTAGTCTTTCTTTTTCGGGTCCTTGCGGGCGTTTATACGGGTAATGGTCATGTGTCCCTCGCATCGAGTACAGGGTTCATCTTTCTTGAAGATATAGTCACCGACTTGGTGTGCTCTCACTCTTTTCAGGTTACACTGAGGACACTCTAAGGTGGTTACTACCTCGACTTCCTTGGGTCCTTTCTTGGTTTTCTTTGCGGGTTGTGCCCTGAAGAAGCTGAAACCTATCGCTACGAACCCTGATACCCCTATGAGTATATACATGAAAGCTGTCTCGATGTTGTTGTCACCATACTCCTTGAATCCCATGTAAAGGCTCGCAAGAGCGATGGCGCCAACGACAATCATTAACCCAAGGCTTACCCAGTTCTGGGTTGCCCCACCTGCTAGTGGGCCGGTATCCGAGCCTGCCATTCTCCTCATTGTCCTACCCCCACTGTGTTACCAATTCCAGCTACAATCACTGTGTCACCCTCTTCGCTGTAATCAAGTATGAGACCCTTTACACTGCTAACAGCTTTCTCAGTAGCCTCCATAAGCTCCTCGACTAGGGGAGCTACCACATGTTCCATACCTTGTTTTATGGCTACAGCGTAAAGGGGCACATCGTTGTCTATGGCGGCTTTCTCCATCTTATACTTCTCTACACCGGGTCCTCCGATAGCAGCCCCTACACCTTCCGCGATCTCACCGGCATCCTCGCCTTCAAGTTTCCCGGCTGCATCCACTGTGATGAGCATCTTCACTTTTCCATTCTCCTCCTTTATGAGGTTATCAATGGCGTCACCTGGCTTACCTACACTTCCACCGGGCCCCATAGCCTTTGTTACTATTACTCGTCTCCCCTCAAACTCTATCTCACCGGCTACCATTTCTTTGGCAATCTCCCTCGTAGGTCCACCATTGATGAGTTTGGCAGCCACTATTGGCCCAACACTGTCCCCTATGGGTATCCCGTCTTTGAACGCCTGTAATGCAGCGCTGTACGCCTCAATCTGCTGGATCAGCATGGGTAAGATCATGTGTATCTGCATAATGATGTACACGTTCATCGTCTTCTTACCCATCAAATAGTAGTGACGAACAACCTTGTAGAAGATGTTAAGAGCCAGACTTGCCTCAAGTAAATTCTCCAAGTTGTGCCTTTGAGCCTCAGTAGCCTCAGGAGCCATCTGCTCAACTTCTCTCTCGAAAGTGAACTCACGTACATTAATTATCTTACCAAGCTTCTGTACTACACCGGCGGGGTCCATGGCAACCGGCTCTATCATAAAGTGATCCATAAATCGCTCAACCTGTGGGGTCGGATCCTTGGTCGGCTTACCGAATTTATTTATCGCCTCAATAGCGGTTTCCCTGCCTTTGTCCCTAAATCTTTTAATCTTACGTAGATGAGTCTCGATTTGGCGTAGCATGGTCATGGCCTGGATTTTCTGGGCGTAGAATAGGTATATGATGAATGCAAAACTGAACAGAGTTTGCAGTATCATACCTATCTCGCTATCCTGCTGTAGTAATTGTCCAAGGAGTTGGAACATCAAATTCACTGCTGTTGGTAATCGGGCAAGGGTTATAAACTTTAGCTTAATTAATCAAAATATTTATTAGATTAAGATAAGGGTATAGTTCCCTAATTTTAGCAAGTTTTTTTAAACGGGCATCGCGTCTCTTTTGAGGATGTTCCGTTACGCAGTTAAGCGAATAATACGTGGAAAAGGGATGTTTCTTTCCCTATTTCTCAGCGTCGCCCTAGCTACTACACTGTTTGCTGGTATACTACAGGGAGCAGACGCTATCGGGGCTAGGAGTCTTGATCAGATATTTGACTCGGCGCCCTATGATATTATTGATGAGGCCAGCCATAAGAACATCACCAAGACACGTATACTCGACGTAGAGAACGTATTAGGTCATATCGAAGGCGTTACAAGCATTAGTAAGTTTATCTGGGCACCTGTAAGGATGTATGAACCCGGTGTTAACGCAACGGTGGAGGGGGTTTATCTTATCGCCATCCCTGATGGCTCCAAGTTCTATGATGGACTCAAGGGAGTTGAACAATTAGAGCGAGGTAAAATCTATTTTGACGTTAGCTCAGCGCTCACAGAGGAGTACCTAGCGAATGGATCAGTCACTCTCAACATTAACACATACCTCTGGAAGAGCCCGCCCGGTTTTGAGGATAGACAGTTCACACTACCCATCGCTGATGCTGTCGCGGTGGAGGATACCACGTGGACCCTCTTTGTAGGTAGATATGATAGATATCTTCAAGGATTATTCAGCAAGAATGATCCAAGTCAGAGAAGACCAAGCTACAACCTCATCCTAATGAGCACCGATACCTATATGGACATTCAACACGAGATTTTCGCGGAGGATAGACGACCCACCGATGATCAGAATGGCGTCGCCTTGATCAGTCTTGACAGGGAAAACCTAGTGAACCCATGGGATATTACGAGCAGCAAGGAAGAGGTAGATAAGATATTTGAGGAAATTAACGCCAACGGCGCCGAGTACATGTACCTCCCTAGGAACTTTTTAGGCGAGATGCTTGACGCGATCACACAGAACTCAAATCAGATGAAAACAAGCACCATAGTGGTGAGCTTGCCTGTATTCTTCACAGCATGGTACCTTGGTACTACCATCGCCGAGGTCGTTTTCGGTTTACGGAGAAGAGAAATTGGCTTACTATTAACCCGTGGACTGAACCCTAGGCAGGTTCTTAAAATGCTATTATTCGAAGGATTCATTGTATCCATATTAGCAAGCGTAGTAGGTATCATTGGCAGCAGCTTGGTACTACCCCTAGTTATTCAGGGTGTAAACCCAGTAGATATTTTACTGACTATTAACCCGGTGACACTGGTGTTTATATTCATATTCAGCACCGCACTTGCATTATTCTCGATAATTAGACCAGCCCAAGAAGCCGTTGATATCGATATCGTTGAAGCCCTAAGGGAGCATATAACCCAGGAAGAGGAGGACTTTGAGTTATTACCACCTTTGATCGCACTCTTATTGGGGACATACAGATTCGTTATGATATACTTCGGGGTAACCGTGGATCAGTTTAGACCTACAACCAGCAACTTGATAGTACAACTAATTTACTCCACTTGGTGGGGCTCAGACTATTTGCTTAGCTTTATAGCCCCCATACTGTTTTTCTGGGGGTTCACGAAGTTATTCGTGTATTATGTACCATGGTACAGAGTATTAAGTAAAATATCAGAACTGTTCGCAGGCGATGTAGCGAGCTACTCAACGTTAAGCTCCACTAGGAACCTGAAGCGGACAGCTGCAACAACCTTCATGGTTGCCTTAATCGTAGGGTACAGTGTAACGGTTATTGGGAACGTAGCAACAAGTGAGGATTTCATCGAGAGCGCGGTTTATACATCGGTTGGAGCTGATACCGCGGTCTGGCTATTTGAGGGTGAAGACGCATTATCGGTTCTTGAGAAGGTTAGAAAAGTTGAGGGCGTAGAGAGCGCCTCATTAGAGATATTGTTTACACCAGATACCAGTCTGGGGGCCATGCCTGTACGGGGCATAGACCCGCTAACGTGGCGGGAATCAGCGTACATGCCAGAAGATTTTGTCGACGATCTCTCGGTCTTTGAAGCCATGAATAATACGGATAATAGTGCTTTAATTGAGAGAGGCGCAGCGGAGGCCCTAGGGCTGAGCGTCAATAACACGATGCTCATACAGACAGCTGCGAGAACCTATCAGGTTAGGATTGTGGGCTTCTTCGGTAAGGAGGCGGGGGAAAACTGGGTACCATCAAACCCCATGATGTATGTTAACGACATCTTCATGGAGCGAATCAAAGAGAGATACATTGACCAGAGAAGAATTATAGCCAAACTGGAGCCCGGTGTAAATAATACAGAGATAAGAATCGCCCTAGGTGAAGTCGACCCGGATGTACAGAGAGTGGACCTCGCAGGAGTGAATCTAGAGAACGCCCTGAATAATGTTCTACTCTCCGGCCCCAAACAGATACAAGTACTGGGCACATACTTCGCTGGACTAGTCGCATCAGTCGGAATAATACTAATCATATCAACAATGATACGTAGCAGGATCAAAGAACTCACAATAATGGCTATCAGAGGATTCAGCCCAAGACAGATGGCTGCAACGCTACTAACGGAGAACCTAGGTATGGACCTCTTCGCAATCAGTCTAGGGTTATTCGTCGGAGTCTTTACGCTCTATGGTATCGTTAATCTATTTAATAATACACTGGCGTTTATATTCAGCTATAAAGTGGTGTTCCCCACAAAAGTAATCATACAGATTGGTGCAATAATTGGGCTCATAATAGTATCCACCATAATACCCATCGTGGTGGCTGTGAACAGAATATCCACGGAGCCGGATCTAAAACTGGAGGAATAAGAAAAATGAGTACACGAAACGCGGTCATAGTAAGAGACCTGATAAAGATATACAAGCTTGGCGAGATCGAGGTTCAGGCCCTGCGCGGCTTGAACGTAAATGTTCGTATAGGAGAGATGATCTCCATCATCGGGCCAAGCGGAAGCGGAAAAACCACACTACTAAACATCATCGGAGGACTAGACAAAGCCACAGCAGGATCCGCCAAGGTCTTCGACGTTGATCTAACAAAAATGTCAACCACTGATCTGGTTAACTTCCGCCGCGAGACAGTGGGCCACGTCTTCCAGAACATGAACCTCATACCCACATTAACCGCTTCAGAGAATATTGAGCTACCCATGGCGGCGTTAGGAATAAAAGATAACGAGAGGGAAAGACGTACTAAAGAGTTACTAGAAGTTGTTGGACTGCTGGATCGAAGAGACCACAAACCAGGGGAGTTAAGCGGCGGCGAACAGCAGAGGATAGCACTAGCTGCGGCCCTAGCAAATGATCCTCCACTAGTACTGGCAGACGAGCCAACCGGTGAACTGGACACTGAGAACGCGAGAATAGTCGTTGAGTATCTCCGCAAGATCAATAAAGAGATGGGAAAGACAGTTATCATGGTTACACATGACCCCAATATCGCGCGAATATCCGACAGGATACTAAGAATCCACGACGGAATAGTTCAAGCAGATGTAGCAGCTCTAAAGGAATCAGAGGGAAGCGTGGATTATACTGAGCTTGTTCGCGCAAGAATAAGCGAGATAGAGGCCACCCTTGCGGGACTGGATAGTCAATTCAAGCAGGAGATAATCACAGGGGATGAATACGTGTCTAAACAGACCAACTTGAAGAACACTCTCAAGGTTCTCAGAGAAGAACTACACCGCATGGGCGTCGTTCACTAAACCAAATAATAACACCAGACCAGATCTTATTATTCTACACTAGATTAGACAGGTCCCCCTGTCCTATACTCTTAAAAAGAATGCATCAGAATAACAGAGTTAGCGAATCAAAATGGATACTGAAACCCGTTTCAAATTAGTCTCACAAAATCTACAGGAAATAATCACACGTGAAGAACTACGAGAACTATTAGAGACCAAAGAACATCCACGTGGATACGTCGGATTTGAACCCAGTGGGATGATGCACGCTGGAACCGGTCTCATCGTGGGTAAGAAAATGAGAGACTATGCTGACGCGGGTTTTCACTTTATCATCTTCTTAGCGGACTGGCATGGCTGGATCAACAATAAGATGGGGGGAAAAATGGAGAACATCCGGGCTGCTGGAGAATACTTCAAAG
>WJJC01000029.1 GCA_014729945.1 Candidatus Bathyarchaeota archaeon | reverse complement strand
GCCATTATGTTAACTGTGCCATGATGCTCATCAGCCAGTCTATCATACCATTCACGTAGATTCTGGCTCTTAGCATAATTAATCACCCATTGCTGACTCTCATCAATCTTCTCATGCTCAAAAGCGTCTCTTACAAAGGTATCATAGACTTTGCGACTCATATCTGTACTAAGATCAGCTTCCTCACACCCCATCACCCTAGCGAACAACTCCGCTCCTTCCGCTACCAGTATAACGTGAGGTGCCTCCTCCAATACTTTCCTCGCCACACTAATAGGATGTTTATAACCCTTCAAGGCTCCAACGGTTCCAGCTCTCAATGTTTTTCCGCACATGAGACTGGCGTCCATCTCCTGAACCCCTAGGATATTGGGTATCCCACCTAACCCCACTGAGGTGTCATCAGGATTCTGCTCCACTAGCTTGGTGGCTTCCTCAACTGCATCTAAGGCCGTTCCCCCTTCGCCCAACACTTTGACTCCTCCATGGAGAAATTCTCCAGCGTTTCTAGTTCCAATTATGAATGGTTTAACCATGATATATCAGAAAAAACTGGGTTTCCTCTTACTTAAGACCATCCAGCATTTTTCAGAAATAGCTGACAGAGATAACATCTTATTATGCCTTGATTTATTGTTCACTGTGTAAACATATGAGTGGATTACCACCAGGGGAACAAATCATAAAAGACACTGGAATGTTCCCCGTAACTTGGAGCAAGGGAACCTTTAGCAACGTAAACGGCAAGCTGATCCTAACAAATAGGCGCCTCATCTTCACCGCTGGAAGATTTCAAGACGTGATCTCGGCAATTCGAGGGTCTCACAAAGACCGAGCTGAGATACCGTTAAGCAGTATAACCAGCGTTGATAAGGGATTCATGGCCACAATAAATATTCAAGCCGGGGGCCAGAAATACACCTTCAAGGGTATGCGCGGAGCCGGTGACTGGGTTCAAGCAATTAACAGCACCAGAATGATGTCAGGCGACAGCAACAGAGGAGGAACCCAACAACAGAACTATAATCAACCACCGCCACAAACCCAGCAGTCTGGGTCAAGGTACTGTAGCAACTGCGGCGCCCCAGTAGTAGCAGGTAATACTTTCTGTGGAAAATGCGGAGCGAGGGTACAATAAACGTGTCAGAGGATATTAAATTCCCCCACGCTGTCGTAGTTAACCGAAATCTGCTCGCTATTCTCATGGATGCGTTGGTAGAGAATGGTACCTTGAGCGAGGAGACACGAGATAAGATCATCGACGAAGCCCTTAGCATTGAGGCTAAGGAAAACGCTTTGAATATGAGCTCAGGAGAAGACTTCGTCAAGGAGGTCTTCAATAAGGGTGACCAGCTTGGATTAACAGCTTCTGCACCCCCAGCTAAACCCGTATGCCCCGGGTGCGGAGTAGAGGTTAAACTCGATCAAAAATTCTGCACCAACTGTGGCCAAAAACTAATCTAATCAAAGCTGGTTTTTTAAACTCGGCTTTTCTTTTCTATATTAAATAGGTGTATAAATTGCCCGCTAATCTTCCCGCTGAAGCCAGGCATAAGTGGAACGAGGTTACCTTAACCAAGAACCCGGAGACAAAACTCCAACTCATGGAGGAGTTTCTCAGTCTAGTCCCCAAACATAAGGGCACCGATAAGCTGTGCGGCCAAGTTAAACGCCAGATGGCTCAACTCAGGGAAGAAATAGAGAAAAAACGTAAACAGGCTAAAAAGGGAAGTGCACCGAGTTATTATGTTCCTAAAGCGGGTGGAGCGCAGATGGCTGTGATTGGACCCGCCAATGCCGGTAGAAGCAGCCTATTAAAAGCTGTAACTAATAGCCCTGTTCAGGTAACCGCTTGGCCCTTCGGGACAACGAAGCCTACTCCTGGAATGTTACCATATGAAGATATTCAGTTCCAGTTAGTGGAGGTACCCCCTATTATCGAGGGGAGTAGTGAGGGAAAGGCTGAGGGGTTCATGAATCTGGCTTCGGTTCGCAACGCAGATGGCGCTATTGTAGTAGTGGATATGGCTAATGATCCGGTTGGGAACCTGTTAATGGTGCTTGAAGAGCTTGAGAACGCACGAATATTATTGAAGCCCCCCACAGGGAGCGTCGAGGTGGAGAAAAGGGGTCATGGCCGAGATAGCCAGTTCATCAGGGAGGGTAGACTGATGGACTGCTCAGAGGATGAGGTAATAGAGCTTTTGGAAGGTTATCGTATTAGGTCTGCCCTTGTGAGGATTAAGGGAGATGTAACCTTAGATATAGTGGAGGACGCGATCTTCGGTAATGCGGTTTATCGGCCTACTTTTGTATTGGCGAATAAGATCGACTTGAATAATGACTCTGGAACGCTAGCGCAGCTAAAACAGGCAGCTAACCCGATAGAGGTTATACCGGTCTCCATGGAAAAATCAGAGCTACTGGCGAAAAAGATAGGAAATAAGATATTCGAGTTACTGTGTATCACTCGTGTCTACACTAAGGAATCAGGGCAGGACCCTGCGAAGGAGCCCATCGTCTGCAGAAAGGGTACAACCGTTGGCGAGTTAGCAAAACAAATCCACAATGATTTCTATGAGAACTTTAAATACGCCCGCATATGGGGACCAGCGGCTAACTTTGATAATGAGAAGGTTGGACTGGACAGGGAGTTACTGGACGGAACAGTAATTCAGCTTTACACTTAGATGTGGAAAATACTATATCATTAGTTACCTCTCTTTCACCTGTGTTTAACAGTGGAGAAAGTTGATTTCATCTATCTATCGCAGGAAGATATACTGGGTCTAGAGGTAAGTATGAGTAAAATCATCGAGTTAGTAGAGAAGGGTCTCAAAGAGTATGGACATAACCGAGTGGAGAACCCGCCCAAACCGGGTATCCACAGTAAACCCGATGCTTTTATTCACGCTATGCCCGCATACTATGAAGCACTTAACATAGGCGGATTAAAATGGGTTAGCGGATACCCGAGTAACCGGGAACTAGGGCTCCCCCAAATAGCAGGTCTGATGATTGTTAATGACATGGATACAGGTATGCCCCTTGCAGTCATGGATTGTAGGTGGATAACCGCAGTTAGAACCGCCGCTGTATCAGCTATCACAGCTAAGTACTTTGCCCGGAAGGGCACTAGCATCCTAGGCGTAGTGGGTTGCGGGGTACAGGGCAGGATGAATTTAGTTGCCTTCAAAGAAGTCTTGCCTGGTCTAAGAAATATAAGCGTTTACGACATCAACCCAGATGCCATGAAGAGGTATAAAATGGATTTTGAGGATGAACTGGGTCTTAACATCAAGGTAACAAACAGTGTAAAAGAAGCAGTCAGTGGCAAGGATATGATCCTAACAGCTACCCAGCGGCTACGTGAGCCTCTTGTACGTGATGAATGGTTTAAACAGGGTTGCCTAGGCTTTGGATTGGAAGCCAGCAGAGCATGGTATGGTGACACCATACTGGGTGCAGATAAATTCATCACAGATAGTTGGGATCAGACCCTCTACTTTTATGAACACGGATCCTTCCCAGATGGTTTACCCGATCTCCACGCTGAGTTAGGTGAGGTGGTCGCCGGTGTGAAGCCGGGGAGAGAAACAGGTTCCGAGCGGATACTTGCCATAAACATTGGTTTAGCTATGGAGGATGTGATCGTCGCGGATCACATATACAAGGTAGCCCGGGAACTTGAGCCTACAAAGCTTACTCTTATGGAGGAAGACTTCTAATCTTTTTCAGGTTCATGGTAAGCTTAAATAATCTCACGTATTTCTCAACTAGGAAATGAGCGTCAAGACAAGATTGTCCACAGGAGTACAGGGGTTAGATGATATGCTTGGGGGCGGATACCCTAAGGGAAGCATAATATTAATCAGCGGAGGACCTGGTTCAGGTAAGACCATTAATGGTTTACAGTATACAGCTGCAGCCGTGGAGCGAGGAGAACCAGTTGTATATGTGAACCTTGAGGAGCCTATGGAGAATAAGAAACGTTATAGTCGTGGCTTCGGTTGGGATCTCGACGCAGCCGAGGAAGACGGTTTACTATCGACAATGGATTATATATTAACCTCAACTGTTGACGGGATAGTTGAGCCCCGGAACAGGGAAACCGGTGTAACGGAGATAAGTCTTGAACATGAGATAGAGAATGCTGCTAAAAGGATAGGGGCTAAACATATTGTCATTGATCCCCTGAACAGTATGATGATTAACGCCCGTGGTGCGAGCGAGATCCGGTACAAGGTCCATAAATTGTTCGAGCTTATACGGGATCTGGGATGCACTTCCTTGATTACCTATGAGGGGGTATTTGATACTGGTAGCTTCTACTCGGAGATGTTTCTGAGTGATGGCGTGATTGCCTTAACCAAGGATATCATGGATTTTCAGGTGATCAAAACGTTACTCATCGAGAAGATGAGGGGCATTGATTTTGATGATCAGCCTCGCAGGTACACGATATCTGGCGAAGGTATGGTTGTATTCAACAAGGAACCAGTACTAGTCTAACTTTCTTTATCTACTAGTATAATTTCTCTATAGCTTAGAGATAAGGAAAAAAGTCTGAACCTAGTTCAGCATGGAGTTCTTCTAGTTTTAATGTAGCTTTCCTAAGGCTTAAGGCACATATTATAACGAATGTTATGACGCCCAATAACAAGACACTTGTTTCATTATAGACATAGTGGTTTGCAGGGATCGGCGTAATATTGAGCATAACACCGATCTCCTGAGCCCCCATACCATCTTATGATTTTTATATTGCTTGGGAGCATTTTTTCACCCGTAATCTTAGTATAACAGGATATTATCTAAAACGCAGAGGAAAGACAGGGTATGGAGAATAATTAGTGAATCATGGGAAATCATTCATGGACAAGCTTCTTAGCCTCCCGGTTGATGTAAAACGGTTCCTATTCTATACTTTTGCATGGTCATGGATAACTTGGTTTCTAGCAATTACATTGTATTCAGGGATACAGAGTACACCAGGTTCAATTCTTTATGTCCTAGGAGCTATTGCACCGTCTAGCGTGGGTTTGATCCAAGCCAAGAAAAAAGGAACTCAATATTGGAGGGATTTCAAGAAACGAGTCTTATCTATTGACGGGATAACTTCAGGGAATCTGATATTCATATTTGGATTTGTTCCTACCCTTTTGATAGTCTCGTATTTATTTAGCTACTTGTCGGGTACAGGGTTACCAGAACTGAATATCCTTTGGAGGTATCTTTCTCAGCCATTTAACTTAGGATTATTTGTATTGCTTACATTTATTGGAGGTCCTTTAATGGAGGAGTTTGGGTGGCGAGGTTATTGCATGGATCAATTAAGGAAAAGTTATGGTCTATTTTTCTCCACACTTTTATTGGCTTTAATCTGGGCTGTATGGCATTTACCTCTATTTCTTCTAGAAGGTACAATTCAATCCATGTTAATTGGGATATCTCTAGTTTCTTTCTTTTGGTATAATATTGAGGTTCTTAGTTATGGAATCGTTTTCGGGTATATCTTGTCGAGAAATGAGTATAGTGTTTTATCTGCGATATTATTCCATTTCAGCATCAATTTTTTTACCGGTCTTACACAGTTTAGCGGTTCTAGCAGGGGTATTTACGCTTTTTCTCTAATGGTATCATCCTTATTAGTAGCAAGATTAATCAGGAAACAGTGAGTGCGCACATTTTACAAACAGTATTACGCCACCATACCGGTTTTTAAGTGATTGAGTGCTGATCTGAGTTGTTTTGGAGCTTCTTTCATGAAAATAGTCTCTATTCTCGGTGCGAAGTACTCCCTCCTCTGGGGTGTTGGGTGTATGATTAAGAGTATAAAGAAAAGGTTATGAGTTTAGTTTTTTCACTAAATCACAGATACGTTTAGCTAGTTTCTCACAATGATCCAGTGTTTTTTCGTCCGGTGGTCCCGTTGCTGCTGGACCATAATGGTTTCCATGAGGGTTTCCCTGTAGTATCATGCCGTGGACAAGCATTGATTCCAGTAACGCAAGTATAGTGGACTCTGAGCCAGTGTGGGTTCCTCCTGCGCTACAGAAGGCTCCTCCAACCAAGTGGGTGAGTTTTCCATGGTATTTTATGGATTCATCGATGAATCCCTTGATCTTGGCTGTGGGCAAGCCATAATATACTGGGCTACCCAGTATCAAAGCTTCTACATTGGGCAATTCATCTACTGAGGCATTATCCACCTTCTTCAAGGAAACCTCAAGACCGTTATCCTCCACTGCGTTAGCCACCCTAACAGCCATTTTCTCCGTGTTCCCGGTCCGTGAATCATAGACCACTAATACCTTCAAGATTGTTACTCCATCAGCCTTGAATCAGAGTCTTCCACAGCGTAAACGCCGGTCACTTCACCGTAGTAGAGCTTATGCATATCCTTGGTGGAATATACGTCACTCATCAATTCTTTGGGTAATGAATCGGGGGCTAAATCATCTTTGTAGATTATCTTGCACTCGAAATGAACAGGGCACTCTTTGATGTAAGGCGCGCCAACGGTCTCGCCGTTTAGGGACGTGAAACCCATCTCCTTGAACTTGTCCATGTCTCTACCGGATTTGGTACCGCATATCTCCAGTTCCTCCTCCATATCCTTTGCAGGTAAACAGACAGTAAAGCTTTCTGAGTTCTCCATATGCTTGAAGGTGTGTCGGCTGTGCCTGACTGCTACTACAAATACTGGTCTGCTCCACATTGTGCCTAGGAATCCCCAGCCTATTGTCATTGTATTAGGTTTCTTATCCTCTTCACCCTGAGCTACCAGAAATAATCCGTCTTTCCTCATGAGCTTGTTCGCTTCAACTATGTACCTGAATGTGTCAACTTTTTTCCTCATAAATTTATCATCTCCAGTTAATGGTTCCATTAAACAGATCAATGGTTACTCAGACTAAAAAAATACGTGTTTTTTCTGTGTTAAAATAAGTAGCTAGGGAAATTGAATAAGGAAAACTGAATTTACTTTATTCTCTAACTCAGAAAGTGTTATAATAATACTGAAGCTTCAGTTACATAAACCACTTTTCGTCATTTTTCCTTGGAAGAACGAGATGCAGACAAAGAAACTCGAGGAAGGACTAACATTCACACAGCGAATAAGGTTAAAAATATCAGGCATAACCCCCACTGAGAAAAAGAGCCTCCCAGGATGGAGAGGGAAACTCCAGTTCTACGCATTCATTTGCCCCGAACATGGCATAGTAACCCCTTAAAACTATAAGGTGTATGTTCAGATGATGTGGTATGGTTACGGTTGATCCTATTAACGAGTACCTGTTAGAGTATAGTTCGATTAATCGTTGGCTCCGGAACTTTTCAGGGGATACTCCTAGAACGTATTTGAATGATTTCAGGTACTGGTTTGAATGGGTCCGAGGCCAGGAGGGTGAGTTTAAGGATTATACGCCTGATGATTTGATTGTTTACCAGAAGGAGCACCGGGGCTACAATATAGTGGATCTTGTGATTGATTACCTTAACGAGGTGAAGCAGGGTCTCACTACGAACACTGTTACCCGTAGGGATTCTGTGGTTAAGAGTTTCTTTAAGCATAACCGGGCGGCTTTACCTGAGGATACGTATAGGATTCAAGGTGATGTTGCTAGCACGCCGGGGACATTGGGGCGTGAGGAGTTGAAGCAGGTGATATTAGCTAGTAATCCGCTTTATCGGGCTGTTTTCAGTTGTATGTATGCTGGTATTATGGGGTGGGGTGAGTTGGAGTACTGGAGCAATAATGGATATGAGAGCCTGGTGGAGCAGTTGGAGAACCGGGACCGGTTCATTGTGGCGTGGCAGAGTGGCCGGAAACAATACGCCGGTATCCCTTTCTATAACCTACTAGGTGGGGATGCAGTGGACCTGCTTAGAATCTACTTGGAGAATCACCGTGAACCGGGGGCGGGGCCTATTTTCAAGACTCAGCGAGGTACACCTTTGATCTATGATACGGTTCGTTACTACTGGATCCGGAAACTGGATAAACTTGGTTTTATTGACCGGGAGAAAGGGGTTGACCCTGGTATCCGGTATGGTAAGAACCTGCATGAGATCCGGGACCTGGCT
>WJJC01000176.1 GCA_014729945.1 Candidatus Bathyarchaeota archaeon | reverse complement strand
TTGGAGGTCTGGTAGCTCTCATCCACCTTGATGAAGTCTCTTTCATCAACCTCAACACCTGTATTCTCCACCTTCAATAGATCTGCATTGCTTTTCCTACCCGTAGCAAGGAACAGTGTATGCGTTGAGAACTCATGGGGCTCATTACCCTTCTCAGCTAGTACTTTTATCTTCCCATTATCCTCTCTCACCTCAGTAACTTCGATACCTGTCTCGACGCGCATTCTCTGACGCAGGTTAGTAGTCAATATCTCCGATATCTCTGGCTCCGAGTTTTTCAATAGCCTCGGGCTCCGGCTGAGGACAATGATCTCTACCCCCATACTGGAGAAAAAGTGAGCCATCTCACATGCTATGAAGCCACCTCCCACTACTATCATGCTCTCGGGTCTCTCCTCCAGCTCCCAGACGTTATCGCTCGTCAAGTATGATACATCATCAAGACCCTTTACCGGTGGAATATTTGGTCTTGACCCACTCACCAAGAAAATATTCTCTGCTTTTATTGTCTCTTCTCCCACCTTCATGGTGTAGTCATCGATGAATTCGCCTTTTACTGGGTAAAAGTCCAGATTTTCAATCCTGTTAATGGATTCTTCCATCGGGTTTCTATCATGTGCAACGAATTCACGTGTCCTCTTCATAATACCCTTGAAATCAATCTCCTCAATGCTTGCCTTTATCCCAAGTTCTTCAGCGTGTTTTATCTGGTTCACAATATCCGCCGGATAGATCACCCTCTTGGAAGGTATGCAACCGGTGTTTAGGCATGTCCCCCCTAGTTTACCCATCTCCACGAGAGCTACAGACATACCCTTATTAACGGCTGCTTCAGCGATGGACATACCGCTTCCACTGCCCACTACCATGACATCATATTCTTTCATATATTGAGTTCTTTAAGGGGTGCATAAAAAGTGGGGTATATTACTCAAGCTTTGATACGCCATACTTATCATAGTATTCTATCCAGAGTTTTCGTGTCTCCTCGTCGAGGCTATCCTTGATGAGGGCATAGATAGTTTTGATGTTCTGTATACTGAACACGTTGAGCCCTAACTCGTTCTCAAGGTACTCAACGGCACTGATCTCCTCGATATCCTCTTTGTCACCTAGGCGTTCAAGGCGATCAACCGCGATAACCAGTCCAACGATCTCATGGTCGCCGAGTAACCTTAGCTTCTCTATAGTCTCTATCTTGGTTATACCCGTCGTAATTGTATCATCTACGACGAGTATTCTCTGACCTGGCTTGAAGTAGCTGGCTCCAACCAGCACACGATCAGTGCTGAGGTCACCGTACTCCTTCGCCTCTTTCCTATCGTACATGTAGCGTTTATCCATGCCGTAAAGTTCGTTAAGACCCTCGCAGGTTAGCGTCGCCAGACTTATTCCCTTGTAACTTGGACCAAACACGTAGTCAAAGTCAGGTAGTTCCCCGCGCTCCATTAGAAGGGCGATGTAGCTGGCGAATGCCCATTTAACTCTGGCTAGACTCTCTCCGTCTGTTAATGCGCCAAGGTTTATGAAATAAGGGCTTGGTCTCCCGCTCTTCAGTATGAAGGGCTGGTCTGGGCTGGGTGGAAACCGTAGGGCTCCTCCTTTTATCAGTGCCTCTAGGAACACTTTCTCTATTTTTTTCTCGGATACCAGTCCCCTGCCTTCAAGGATAAAGCTCTCATCCTCAATATTTTCAAGAATAGACCCATACCATGTTATGCTTCCACAGTAGGTGCAGTGGAGCTTTGTTTCCTCCAATTGCTCGCCTTTCTCGACCCTGAAACTGGTTACTGGTGCTGTGAATTCCTTATTGGTTGGGCAGAGTAGGTTGGGGCATTTGAAGACTCCTTTAATGCTCTCTGGGAGTTTTATGGTTCTTTTCTCTTTTACTTCCCAGTCCTGGATAATGTTGAGTGTAGCGTTGGGTGCTACGAATGCGATGATATCGATCTCGCTGGAGGTGAGATAGGTGCCTTCGACTTTTATCAAGTCCTTATAACCTAGTCTTCCGCTCTCCACATTCTGTGCGATAAGGGTCTCGGCGTCACTTGGTAGCTTGAGTAGTTTGAGTACGAGGAAGGCTTTCCCCGAGGGGATATGGTCGATTACTATCCCGTTCTCAATCTTGCTTACCAGTAGTTGTCTATTTGACAAATGGTTTCCCGCATAGTTGCGTACAGATAACTAGAAAAATCTTCCTAATATTGAATAAATTAGAAAAAAATGGATAGGGTGTTTATGGGTCTGGATGTACCTGTGCGCACCAGTCGATATCCACGAGTTTATAGCATAGTCCGAGACAGTCAACGGTTGCTTGAACCTTTTCCCAGGCCGTTTCATGGTTCATGTAATAGTCGCTTGTCTTGAAGTTGGTGTTAAAGCCTGTGCACTCTGTGAAGAGTCCAAGTGCCTCTCGGACGTGGAACTGTACTGGATGTAGATCACTATAATCTATTTCTAGGATTATTGTGGTTGTTCCATCCTGTACGTGTTGTAGCCAGTCTAATAGGCCTCCTCTGAGTGCGTAGCATGCTTAGTATGTGTCTTCTGCTGTGTATCCGTATACTATGAATCCTGTGGTCTCGTTCCAAACCAATTTGGTATCGAAATATTGGTCTTGACCCGTTGGTGGCTGTACCTCAAATACATAGGTCTCCATGGTGGATAATAGGTTAGGTACCTCAATGTCATCACTTAGTCTTCTTACGTTTACCGTCTCAGTCACCCATTTGGAGATGAGTAGTGGCCAAAAGGCTGCAAACCCGACTAGTTTCTCCTCTTCGGGGTTGGTGGGGGCTCCAATGATCTGGCATAGATCATAGTTGGCCGGAACTCCGCCCTCTGGGTAGTAGAAGGGGTGTTTGATGTACTTGGTTGTGAGATTGTTGTAGAACTCTGCGTATGCCTTGGGTGATGAACTTAGTCCCATATCCCATTCTGCTCTCTGGCTGAACTCTATCTGGAAGGGGCCTTTCATCTTGTTATTATCTACGCGTTTTACGTCCTTGATCTCGACCACGTATTTTTTGACCTTGTTAAAGACAAGCTGTATTGTAAGTTCAACAAGGGGTACTCCCTGTTGTGCTTTGTCCTTATCGTAGATTGTGGGCTTGAGTAGGTAGATGCTCTCCCTTGGTCCATCATAGATTAGCCTTATAGGATCAGACTCTGCGTAGCCATTGGTTCTACGTCCACCAGAGGTGTCCATAGGGTTGCTTGCGTCTTTTGTCAATTGTTCTTGTTGCCATTCTCCGCCGATTCCATCGACGGTTCTATCAGAGAATAGATCATAGACCCATGTTTTTCGGAGGAGACCTCCCTCAGTGTAGTGGATGTCCATTGTCCATCCGCTACACCAGTCTTTTATGGGTACGGTGCTACTGGCGAAAACGTCTACGTCACCGTATTTTAACCCCATTCCCTGGTTTTCATCTATAAGTTCACCGTATTTGCTAAATCCGATGTTGATGCTGGTGTCTTCCCAGGGGTAGAGGAGGTATGTATCCGTGTCAAGTACTCCGTTATCGTTATAGTATTCTGCGCCGCCTGGTACCTCTGGTGGTACCACGTCGTTGGCTAGTGGTAATATCCATATGCTTGATAGTATTAGTACTGCTAGTACTAGGTTTGTAAATCTAGTTTTCTTTGTAACCATTTACGTTTCCCAGAAAAAAACAATTTTTAGTTGATTAAAATGCTAAGTAACTGAAGTTTGTTATCACGGTGACACTTCTTTCTAATGCTCTATGGATATTTTTTATTATTACAGTTAGGGAACTAGGTTTTCTTTTATACTTTGAATTAGATTTCTAGCCATTAATTTTCTGAACTCTTGTTCGTTGTACTCTGAGTAAAATATGATTCTTTGCCCTCCACGCCCAGTGCCTGTCTTATAGTGCAAGATCTCTTTCTTGGTCATTTCATCGAGGAAATGATATACTGTAGCTCTGGAGACTTTTTTTCACCGTTCTTTTTGACCTGTGTCCAAATTTCCTTTGTAGTTAGTGTTTCCATTGTCGTTTTCCAGAGAACCTTAAGGGTTTGAATCTGCCATTC
>WJJC01000175.1 GCA_014729945.1 Candidatus Bathyarchaeota archaeon | reverse complement strand
TTTCTTCTCCCATTTTGCACCACAGTCAAGGCACTCCCCCTCATCCTCATCACTCCAGACCTCAACCCTGCCACCGCACTCCTTGCAGACCTCATACTCAACACTAGGGCGTACAAAATCATCTATACCGGGACAAAAGTTCTCATCCGGACGCTTGATGAAGCTCATGTCTATCGCCTATAAGAGTACTGTTTGATCCCTGGGACGCGGCGTCTTAATAACCAATACCCTGAGGGGCTCATCTGATTCATTGTACCAGCAATGCACTATCTTGGCTGGGCTGTGAATGACTGTATCCTGTGTCACGGTTTTCTTCTCGTCACCTATCTCTACTATTCCCTCTCCCTCAAGCACGTAAAACAATACATCAACGGAGGTAATGTGGCGCCTAAGGCTCTCACCGGGCTTCAGCATGATATGAATCCCTAAAGCGTTCTCATGGTCATAGATCTTCTTGGTCTCCACTCCGTGGGGGTTCTTACCGGGCTCAGTATCTGATACTCGTGTAATCTCCATATATTTCACCATTAAAAATGGCAGAGGTTACCCCAGGATAGCCTCCAAGTCTTCCTCGGCTGTGGTTATGGGCATGATGTTGAAGTTCTCAACCAGCACATCAAGGACGTTGGAAGTGATGAAAGCAGGCAGACTAGGGCCTAATCTGATATCCTTTACTCCCAAGTATAGCAGAGTCAATAGTATAGCTACAGCCTTCTGCTCATACCAGCTTAAAATCATGCTCAGAGGTAATTCATTGACCCCTACATCAAATGCATCTGCTAGAGCAAGAGCGATCTGTATCGCGCTGTAGGCATCATTGCACTGACCCACATCCAGTAGCCGTGGGATCCCGCCTATGTCCCCCAGCTTCTTATCGAAGAACCTGAACTTTCCACAAGCCAAGGTTAATACCACGGTATCATCCGGTGCTTTCTCGACGAACTCTGTGTAATAGTTTCTACCAGCCTTAGCACCGTCACAGCCACCAACCAGGAAGAAGTGTCTGATGTCCCCAGATTTCACGGCATCTATCACGGTCTCAGCAACATTCATCACTGCGTTTCTAGCGAATCCCACCATCACCGAGTCCTTATCCATGTCCTCTGTGAACCCAGACATCTCAAGTGCTTTCTCGATCACCGGAGTAAAGTCCTTGTCATCGATATGCACCACATCTGGCCACCCGACTAAGCCGGTGGTGAAGATGTTATCCTTGTAGCTGGGAGCAGGTCTCTGGATACAGTTTGTGGTCATGAGGATGGCACCCGGGAATTCCTTAAATTCCCTTATCTGGTTCTGCCAAGCTGTTCCATAGTGTCCGTAGAAGTGGGGATATTTCTTCAACTCAGGGTAACCATGTGTTGGTAGCATCTCTCCATGTGTGTAAACATAGATTCCCTTTCCCTCTGTCTGTTTCAGCAACTGCTCTAGGTCTCTCAGATCGTGACCTGATACTATGATAGCTTTGCCTTTCTTGTGTCCTAATGGTACCTCTGTGGGTGTAGGGTGACCATAGTGTCCGGTGTTTCCAGCATCCAGCAACTCCATTGCACGCAGGTTAATCTCACCGCATTTGAGTACAAGCCCAAGCATCTCATCCACAGATTTCGTGGGATCCAGCGTAGCTGCAAGACCCTCGTAGATGAAGTCATAGACTGATTGATCTTCTTGCCCGAGTATAGCGGCGTGGTCCGCGTATGCTGCGACTCCTTTAAGCCCAAAAATGAGTAGCCATTGAAGGGCATTCACGTCTTCATCTATATCAGGGTTAGCCACTGGACCGTGCTCTTTTCCTTGTGCTACCATTCCTTCGACAGTATCCTTGGGGTAGAGGTTTGCTGCTTTTGAGTTATAGCCTTCTGGTCCACCAGCTTCTTTTATTTGTTCTTTTAGATCTTCTCTAAGTTCAACTGTTTTTTGGATTAAATGTGAAAAGCGTTCTGGATCGAAGTTAACATTGGTTAGGGTGCTAAACATAGCTTCAGCCATGAAGCGGTTGATACTGGGATCGGTTACTCCATGTCGTTTACCCTCCATGACCACATATGATAAACCTTTTAGTGCATAAATCAAGAGGTCTTGGAGAGCAGCAACTTCGGGACTCTTTCCACAGACTCCGAATTTTGTGCAGCCGGTTCCGCCGGCTGTCTGCTCGCATTGATAACAAAACATTTTTTTTCTCATTCCTTAGACTGCTTCTTTTTGAGGGGGCAGTTTTCTCCTCCTGCGCAGTATTTGTCTGCGTGGTTTTCCACCGCGTTTAGGATGGGATCTATGGTCTCATGGTTAAGGTAGTAGACATTGTTTTTTCCTTCGCGTCTGCGTTTTACCAGCTTGCATCTTGTTAGTGGTCGTAGATTATGACTTATCATACTCTGTTCCTGGTTTAGTCTTTCTACGATCTCGCTAACGTTCATGGGTCTCTCGTTTAGTAGCTCTATTATTGCTAACCGTGTGGGGTTTGCTAGTGTTGAAAAAAATCCGTAGCATATGTTTGTTAGTCCTTTCTTCATCCTAAATCCTCATGAAGTAATCTTCATATGAAGAATGTATCATAAAGTTATAAGGGTTTCGCGTCAAACCCTATGAGGACAATTCTCCTCATCACAATTAGTCTCAAAATGCTCCCCAATCAAAGAGAATAAAGAATTAATGAACTCATCATTCAGAGCCACAAACTTCTCCTTACCCCGCTTTTCAGACTCGATAAAACTACAACGCTCCAGCAGCTTCAAGTTATGACTGATCATACTTTGTTCCTGATCAAGCACGTCAGCCAGACCACTAACATTCATAGGCCCCTCTCGAAGATGCTCCAGTATAGCTAGTCTAGTAGGGTTAGCCAAGGTAGCGAAAAAAGTATAGCAGATCTCGTTTTGTCCTTGTTTCATCTCCTTCCACACGCTCCGAAGTAGATGCCGTAAAATTGTGTATGGTATGTTATAAGTGAAATGGTATTGTGAAAGTAATACTTGAAGAAAATTAGAAGTGTAGTTTGTTTAAAGAACCATCGATAACACCAATGTCACCCATATACGGTATCAACACCTCAGGAACCCTAATAGTACCGTCCTCCTGCTGATACTGCTCAATAATAGCGATCATGGTCCTACTCGTGGCTAACGCCGTATTATTAAGAGTGTGTACATGCGCCTTAGGGGGTGCACCAACCTTTTCACGGTACTTGATGTTCAACCTGCGCGCCTGATAATCAGTACAGTTGCTGTTTGATCCTGTTTCACGGAACTCACCATCGGCCATCCAACACTCAATATCATACTTCTTGGACGCGATGCTCCCCATGTCACCGGTGCATACGTTCACTACACGATAATGCAGTCCAAGCCCCTCATAGAGCTCCTCACTGTTTCTCTGGAGCTCTTCGTGTAGTGACCAGCTTGCTTCTGGTTGGCTGAATATGAATTGCTCAACTTTGTGGAACTGGTGTACTCTGAATATTCCCTTGGTGTATCTCCCATGTTGACCGATCTCGCGGCGGTAGCAGGGACTGATTCCGCAGAGCTTTATTGGAAGATCTTCCTCTAGCAAAGTCTCATCCATAAGCATGGAACCTAGGCTATGCTCGCTTGTGGCGATGAGATAGAGGTCCTCGTCCTCGATCTTGTACATCACAGACTCAAAGTCCGATAGATCTGTAACACCCTCATATGCGGCTCTCCTCAGCATATAGGGTGGCTCAATTAACGAGTACCCTCGCTCTAAGAGAAAGTCAATGGCATACCGTTGCAGGGCGTGATCTAGTAATGCGAACTCGTTACGCAGATAATAGAACCCGCTACCAGCAGTCTTCGCTGCTCGCTCAAAGTCAGCTATCCCCAGGGCTTCTGTTAACTCGGCGTGGCTCTTGGGATCAAACCCGAATAAAGGCGCCTCACCCCAGCGTTTAATCTCCACGTTATCGTGATCATCCTCACCATAGGGAACAGACTCATGAAGCAGGTTAGGCAGCCTCATTAATCCATCATGAAGCTCCTCTTCAGCACTACTCAGCTCTGACTCTAGCGCATCAAGCTTCTCCGGTATGGTTCTCGCCTCCTCTTTGAGGGATGAAGCGTCTCCACCCTTCTTGATGACATTACCGATCTCGGAGGATATCTCGTTCCTCCTTCTACGTAAATCATTGACCCTAGCTACGAGCTCTCTCCATGTTTTATCTGTCTCTATAACATGGTCTAGGAGCTCAAGCTTTTCTGGATCGTGTCTTCTGGCTAGGTTTGCCCTTACCTTCTCTGGGCTTTCTCGGATGAGTTTTATGTCTAGCATCCTATTCCACGCAACAGGAACCATAGACGATGAGACTTTTAGAGGTTATGAGAAAAACACCCAATTTCACCTAGGTCCCCCTAGTATTTTCCTGTGCGTTCCCCTTTTAACCCGAAATCAATGGGTATTACTTGATAAGACATGTCAACATATGAGATTGGTGCCTTTGAGGCTCTTGAATGGGCTTGGAACATCTTACGGGTAAAAGAGATGAACAACGAAGCCGACGCAGCCAATAGGATCAAGGAAATGCTCTTCCAACTTGGAAGCGGTGCACCAGTTAATTTTAAGCAGCAGATGGATGAGATCCGTAACATCGCATAGATACCCTACAGAATTTTCTAAACAGGTTAACAGAAAATCAAAACAGACGACACTTAATAGTAGATGTATAGAAGGAGTACAGGTTTGAGGGTAAAGCGTCTTAGTCTAGTTGAAGGAGCCAAAAATGCTCAGGGTTTAGCGGTGGTTATAGATGTATTCAGGGCTTTCACTACAGCAGCGTATGTTATGGCTAATGGAGCAGAGAGAATATATCCAGTTGCATCTGTTGAGGAGGCTTTTGAATTAAAGCGTCAACATCATGACTGGGTCCTCATGGGGGAACGAGAGGGAAAACAGATCCAGGGATTCGACTTCGGTAACAGTCCCCATGATATTAGTGAAGTTGATTTCAAAGGAGTCTCGGTCATCCAGACCACCAGCGCTGGCACCGCTGGACTCTACAACGCCTATAAAGCGGACACTATCCTTCCCGGTAGTTTCGTTATGGCTGACGCCATAATTGAATATATTAAGGACCATGATCCAGAGGTTGTTAGTTTGATTGCCATGGGGTGGGGTGGGATAGAGAAAGCTCCAGAGGATGAAGCCCTAGCTGAATACATCGAACTGAAGCTGAAATGCATAGAACCAGACTTTGAATCCATGAAGAAGAGGATAAGAACCCACCCAGAGGGGGAGAAATTCTTCGACTCAAGTCAACATACCTTCAAAGAGGAGGACTATCATTGCGCCATGGAACTAAACAGGTTCGACTTTTATTTAAAGCTGGTAAAAGCAGAGCAGCCCTACATGGTTAAGTGTTAACCGAAGGATTCATTTCAGGGCACGCTTCTCTATTTACATTAGATGAAGGTCTCAAATATTATGGTGGAAAACCCGGTAATGGTTGACCCCGATACACCTTGTATCAAGATAGCCCGGTTAATGAAAAAACAAGGAATTGGATCTCTCGTTATCGAGGATAACGGGAAACCAATTGGTATAGTAACCGAACGCGATCTAGTGCACAGAGTTCTCGCTGAGGGCGTGGACCCGCATGAGTGCACGGCTTTTCAGATCTGTAGCAAGCCTGTTATCGCTGTGAGCATCCATGCGGATGTGGATATGGCTGTGGATATTATGAACGACTATAATATCAGACGGATCGTCGTGGTAGATGACAAGGATAAAGTCGTAGGAATACTGACAACAGATGATCTAAGCAAACAGCTGAGAGGAATGAGCGAGGAACTGGCAATCAAATACCTGACGATTAGTAGACGGAGCTAAGCATCAATATCCATATGACGACCAAGGGGGCCACAGAAGTAGATGTTTCTATCCCATTCAACTAGAGTGAAACAAAGTCTCGGTTAAATGCTTCTTGGTCTTGTTTCTCTACAGTACAAAATACCCCTTATCGTATACACGAACCCCCAGCTTTGATTTCACAAATCTGAAATCCATTGTGGTTTCATAGAAACGTATAACACCCCTCAAGGTTCTTCACACCGGATAAATGGACAATTCTTTCCAAAGAAATGACTGAAGCGGTAAAAACCTAAGCACAAATTGTTTATACCAAACCTAAACTACAAAACACTATATTGATCAATGTAAAACATATAGCATTCTATAACTGAGAATGATTAGAGATGGTAGAATTCTGTGACCGCTGTTGAAGTTTTATGCAGCAGACTCGTAGCGGATACATGTGCCCTCGATGCGGCTGGGAGAAAACAACAGCAGTAATACAGGTAAAAACAGGTCCCGAGACAGAGGCTGAGCCGGTATATGTCATGTCAGGGGTAGAGAGCGCCATCCAGGTTAACCGCAGGTGTCCTATGTGTGGATACAATAAGGCATATCATAACATTACAGTAGCCATAGGGGAACACGCTGGAGTCAACACTGATCGAAGCGTTGAACGCTTCAAATGCGTAAAATGTGGGCATACGTGGATGAGGAATTAACGGGGGTTAACATTCACGTTGATAGGTATTCCCTCTTCTATGCTCTGAGAGACTACGCAAAAGTCCTCGAATAGATCCATACATCGATCAAATTTACTTTCATATTCCTCCCTATCTATCTCCGGGCTAATTTCCACAGACACCTCTTTTATCCTCCAGCGTCCATCCTCGTTTCTCCTCATCTTGCCCTCAACACGAGTCTCTACCTCACCAACCTCAGCTCTAGCCTTCTGGAGACAGAAAAGTAGACTGGCTGAGAGACAGTTACCCATGGCAGCAGCCAAGACCTTGGAGGCATTTGGCCCTTTGTTCTCTCCCACTGGCTCAGGTTCATCCATGATTAAATTCTCTATACCCGGGTCACCGAAGTCTACTCTGAACTCGAATCCATTCTCGCGTTTCATTGATACTTCGAAGGTTTTCTCCTCATAACTCATATGAATCAAGTAACGATGCATTCATGGAAAATAAATAGATCGACGCAGGCGAAGAAACTGATAAACCTTGACAGAGGGGTGTTAAGATGTGTCAGGTATGAGAAGAAAAGATAAAGAGATCACCGAGAAAGTCGTTATGGAAGAGGTATTAAGGCAGAACGATGTAGGGCGACTGGGAACAGCGGTTGATGGTGAACCATACATAGTACCTATGAATTTCGCGTACTATAAAGACAAAATCTATCTACACACCCACAGAGACGGAAAAAAAATCAAGGACATAGAGAAGAATTCACGGGTATGCTTTGAGGTAGATAGCGGCGAGATAATCAAAGGGGAGGACCCATGTGATTTTAGCTGGAGATACAAGAGCGTGATAGCGTATGGTACGGCAAAGATAGTTGACTCTATGGAGGAGCGGGTCACTGCTTTGAGGCTCATCAGTGACAAGTATAGTTTCGGGAAGGGAAAATTGATCACCCCTGAGTTAATGGAGAAATTCAACCACTTATCCATTATTGAGATAAAAATAGAGGATATGACGGGGAAGAAGAGCCCCACTTAATCTTTCCAGACATTATACCAACGGGAGTAGCTTCGTTTCTGCCACTCGGGGCGATCGGTTGGATAAAGCTCTCTATATGGATATGAGACTGCCTCCTCCTCGGATGCACCTTCCTCTATTAAGCCATTCATTATCCATTTTATCTCCTTCATCCACATGAGCTGCTTCTCAACCTCACCCTTGTCACATGGGGGGCCGTGTCCTGAGATGATCTTCTCCACATCTAAATCAAGGATACGTTGGAAGGATTTAATCCATTGATCAGGGTCTGCGGTGGGATCACCAGCCCATGGGAACCTGTTCACGAATAATAGATCTCCGGCGAAGAGCAGTAAATCATCCGGGATATAGACGACGCTGCTGCAGTCTGTGTGCCCGGGCATGTGAATGAACTCCACACCGTCCAGCTCCCATTTATCCTTGAAGGTAATAGTGGGCAATACTATCTCAAGCCCCTCAAATAGCCACCATCTTTCCGGAGCATCCTTCTTGTAGGTCTCCAGCATTTTCTCTAGGTTACCAGGGGCCCACTCGTTTTCCAGATTTTTCTCCATCTTCTCGTAGAGCCGTTCATGTGCAACTATCTCCAATTCTTTGAATACCATATTTCCGAAAACATGGTCACCGTGAATATGTGTAAGTAGAAGATGGGAGAGAGGTTTTTCCGTAGCGGCGGGGATAGCTTCCCTGAATTTCTTCGCTGAGCCAGGATACTGAGCGTCCACCACCAACGCCTTATCGTCAAGCTTGATTATACCAACGTTGCCACCGGTCTCTCCATCCCAGTTAGCATACACCTTATCTGAAACCTTATGCAGCTTCATAAAACATCAAAATAAACATTATCTTGGAAGCTGATAAGCCTATAGAAAGAGATAGGTTTTTCAGATGAGATCACAGTGAGCATGATCTATGAGTACCCAAGAAAAGATCAGAGAGCTAGAGGAAGAGCTAGCTCGAACCCCTGTTAATAAAGGCACCAACCGGCACCTGGGGGTACTCAGAGCCAGGATCGCTCGCCTTAGAGAACAGGAGGAGGAACGTATCCGGAGAAGCAGGGGACAGACCGGTGAAGGGTATACTGTTCGAAAAGACGGGGACGCCACGGTTGTGCTACTGGGAATGCCCAGCGTAGGTAAGAGCACCTTACTTAATCAACTCACAAACAGTAAGAGCAAAGTGGGTGCATATGACTTTACTACATTAACCGTGATACCAGGGATCCTCAAATATAAGGGCGCCATGATACAGGTGCTGGATATACCGGGGATAATAAAGGGCGCCAGCGAGGGAAAAGGATTGGGGAAGAGAATCCTGAGCGTGACCCGTAACGCGGACCTGCTCCTAATCATGGTTGATATCTTTAACACTGAGATAAGGGAGATCTTACTAAAGGAGATCCGTGACGTGGGGATCAGGCCGGACGAGAATCCACCAGATATCACCATTGAGAAAAGGGGGTCAGGGGGAGTTGTGATTACCGATATGGTGGGCATGACCGAGATGGATAAAGAGGGTATGGTAGAGATACTTCGGGAATACAAGTACCATAACTCTAGAGTGGTTGTTAGAGAAGACATGGGGTATGATCGGTTCGTGGATGCATTACTCAATAACACCGTATACATTCCAACCCTCACAGTGGTAAACAAGATCGATATGGTGGACAAGGAACGGGTAGAAGAGCACAGGGAGAAAGCGGATTATGAGTTCGTAGCCATCAGCGCAGAAAACGAGACAAATCTGGATACGCTCAAAGAGAAGATATTCCAGGAACTAGACCTAATCAGAATCTATATGCGCCCTAAGGGTGAGGAAACGGACTACGAGGAGCCATTGATCGTTAAGAGGGGGAGCAACATCGAGGATATCGCTGACAAGATACACGGAGAGTTGAAGAGGGATCTCCGGTATACCAGGGTCTGGGGTAAGAGCGTGAAATTTGGTGGACAAAAAGTGGGGTTAGACCATATACCCATAGATGAAGATATCATCACATTTTACTAGGAGACATAGAAACCAGCCTCGGGACTATTCATATCAACCTCGATCAATGATTTCATAGTGTTTACTAGGTCAGGGTGAAGACGTGCTACATCCATTAGGCTAAGGATCCCGCATACATTGTACTCATCATCGTTGTGAGCCAGTATAGGTAACTTCTTGATGTGGTGGAGAAGCATAAGTTCTACAGCTCGCTCTAAAGGGGTTCCCGGTGCAACCACGATGACGGGTTCGGACATAACATCACCTACACGTATATCCGATGGATCGAGACCCGCGCACACAACCCTAGTTATAATATCCCGCTCAGTGAGTATTCCCTTCAAACCCTCCTCAGAGAATACGAGTAAACTACTTATCCCGAATTTAGCCATCTCCCGCGCAGCGTTCTTCACGGATTCGTTAACCTCCGTTGCGATTACACTCTCTGTCATAACATCGTTAACAGTTAGCACCAAGGAATCTCCGAGTTTCATTCTTTATTGTCTATTAAAGCGATTATGGATTGAAAATAGATTAGTTTAATTTGTCTTGAGGACCCTGAGTTCGTCTGGGAGTTTCTCAGATGCGTATCTGAGGATTAATGCAGGGGACTGTTGTTTCCATTTGAGAAGGTAATGGTGTATTTCCTGCGGTTGTTTCTTTGAGGCTTCCTTGAGCATCCATCCTACACCCTTCTGGACCATATCATCCTTATCCAGCATTAACTCATTGGCGATCCTGAACACCTCTTTGAGAATCTCACCTTTTCTAGCTATGGGAACCATGGTTACAGCTGAGGCTCTACGCCTCCATCTGTTCTCGTGACTTGTCCATTTTACAAGTTCTTCCACAAGGGTTGGGTCGTCTTTTATGCACATCATTAGGTGATGGGTGGCGAAGTGATCCGTGGTAGCCCAGTTATTCAAGTATTCCACCCAGCCATCAAACAAGAGGAACTGATCAGCCCCTAGTTTAAGCCTGAACCTGTCAAGGATCCTGAGACCCACAGAGGCGAGATCCATGTTACCCGTTGCCATCAACTCCTCAGTTAATTCGAGAGCAGCTTCAAAATCGCCTTTAACCTCAGTGTAGAACTTTTTGGCTATCTCCTTGTTCTGAGTTTGGTTTAATCCATAGGTCTCGATGGGTTCTTTGAAGTATCTGTGCAGGTCCTCTCTGCGCTTGGGGTCCGCCCTTTTTTTAGCTTCTACTCTAATTCGTTCAGCTAGTTGAGTCAAAGGCTTCACCTAGTGGAGCGTGATCTAGTTTTATTGCTTCATCTTCCTTGGATAGGATTATGGTTTTTCTCCACTCTAAGGTCTCCTCTGGGTGATCCAAGCGGTAATGTGCTCCTCGGCTTTCCCTTCGCTCCATGGCTGCCCTGATGATGTATTCACATACATCAAGAGCCATTAGTAGCTCTAAGGCGTCCTGAAGCTGTCTACCCGGCTTCGCCAGTATACTACGTGTGGAGTCCCTTATCTCGCTTAGCCGTTGATAGGCTTCCACCAGCATCTCGCTATCTCTTAATACACCCACGTGTTTCCACATATTCTCCCTAACCAGATCCTTGAGTGTAGATGGAGTATAACCTACATCTCTTCTGGATAACTCCTTATATCTCCCCAGCTCAGGTTCCGCTAACTCCACTATATCCACATGTTCTCTACCTTGGATATATTCTACAGCTTTCTTAGCTGCTCTTACACCAAAAACAGTTACATCGGTTAAGGCATTTCCACCATGCCTGTTGGCGCCGTGGACGCCGCCCATAACCTCTCCTGCTACGATTAAACCCGGGACGCCTGTCTCGCCATAGGTGTTTGTCACCACTCCCCCCATGGTGAAATGGCTCAAGGGGGCGATCCTTATAGGGCGTTCATGGGCGTGTAATTTATTGATATAATACTCCCGGTCAGCCATACCGTACTTTTCTCCAGGTTCACCGTTCTTAACCACCTCACGGGCATCCAGTAATACAGCTCCGTCAACACCTGCGCCATCATGAACCTCTTTCATCATAGCCCTAGATAGTAGATCTCTGCTCTTGGCTATGTATGGTCTTTCCGTTACATTATGCTTCTTAGGGATATCCTCCTCGAAGGCATTGAGTATCTTACCCTCCCATACAACCTTACCATCAACCAGTAATGGGGGTAAATCGGGATCGGCTAATGCAAGGGGAAAGAACTGGCAGAACTCCATATCTCTGAGCCTAGCCCCGGCTTCAAAGGCGAGATGGTAACCGTCTCCCGTGGTTTTTAGGGGGCAATCGGTTCGCTGGAACAATGCCCCAGCTCCCCCTGATGCGAGTAAGACTGCTTTTGTCTGGAAAAGAATTGGTTCTTCTTCTCGCCCATTATAGCCTACAGCTCCGATGATTCTCCCGTCCTGTTTGAGTAACTGGGTGATTATAACATTATCAACGAACTCGACACCCTGGTTCTCAAGATATTTGACCATTGGGAGGGTGATGCCCTGACCTAGCTTGGTGTCTGGTCTCCCTACGCTTACTCCACCGTGTTTCACGTTGACTACACAGCCGAATCGCTCAAGCTCTAAGACCCTTTCAGCGCCTTCATTCACCAGCACCTCTACTAGTGCTGGGTCATTCAATCCCTTTCCCGTGCTAAGTGTTCGTTCCCTGTGCTCCTCGACACTCATACCGCCTACGGCAGCCAAGTATCCGCTGCCGGCTACGATGGTGCAGTTATTGTATCCTGCCGGGGCTTTTGACGCTAATACTACCTTGGCGCCTTTTTCATGGGCTTCTATGGCTGCCCTGAGCCCAGCTCCTCCGGTGCCTATTATCAAAATATCGGATTTAACGTGAATAACCATAATTGAACAAAGTGACTTAATGGTTTTAAACGATATCCCTGTAACAGCTGACCCCGGAGTTATATGTCCATGTATACTCGTTCCAGGCAGAATTCCTCGGCGGATTCACGGGTAAGTACGGTTTCTACTCTAAGATCCGAGTCGAACTCGTTGAGGGTTGCTTGTATGCTGGGCAGAGTCAGGTTACTGCATAATCCATTCAGGAACATTCCACAGTCCACACCCACATCCAAAAAGGATTCAAAGAAGGGACATCTCTCAATAATGAATGTGACACTCGTCTCATCCCGTTTATGTATCTTTATCTCTGCCCCTGCGTCCATCATGAATCTCCTATATACCTCAGCCCCAGTGTCCAGTGTAGATAATCCATCAGGGAGCTTTCTCTTCATCTCCCTTGCGGTGATAACCCCTTGGCGTTTACTTGCATCCTCCAAGAGCTCCAGTGCCTTATCTGTCCCAAGCTGCTCTATTACCTTCATCACGTAGAGTATTAGGAGATCATATGATCGCCTGACGCCGTCAAACATACTCTCAACCATCCTTCTATCGGGTTTAAGGGTTAGGTAATTATTCTTTTATTCCATTGGGTTCTTGATGCTGTGATGAAAGGTAGATCCATACTTGATGCGTTTCTAGCGTTCACGGTTCTTCAAATTATCATCCTATTCCCCCCCGGGGTCAGAGATTTAATACGGTGGGAGAACCGTGCGCTGGGAGGTAGCTATCTCATCGGAGCCCTGATGATAGCAATCAGTTTCATAGTGATCTTGCTTAGGCGATACGAGTTAAGGTTACTGGGTTTAACTACAGACCGCTGGAGAAAAAGTGTTAACACTGGGTTCATCGGGTGGAGCTATTTTCTAATTCCACAGGCTTTGCTCTCTTTTTTCCTCGTCTGGGGGATAAATTACCGGGAGAACCTTCGTGTCGCAGGGTTTCTTGGAGCAATAATACTATTGATGAGCTGCTTGTTAGCTAGGAGAAAAAAGGTTATACCAGCAACAGACAGAAGAATTTTCATCATAGGGTTACTAATCCTCACCCCGTTAATGCTCAATATCATATTCTTAGGGCTATCCAGTAAATTATTGAATGAATTCATCTGGAACATATTCATAGGTGGATTCGCCGAGGAAGTCTTCTACAGAGGATTCATCCAGTCCAGCATAGATCTGGAGTACGGTAAAACACTGCGAATCGGGAAAATAAGTTTTGGACCCGGTTTACTGTTTTCCAGTCTATTCTATGGACTTGGGAGGGGTCTAAGATGGGTGAAGCCATGGATGGGAGTATACACGGTCTCGTGGAGTTGGACCTTGTTCACCTTCACAGTGGGTGTTTTCTATGGATTGATCCGTGAAGCCTCAGGGGATATCATAAGTTCATCAACAGCTAATGGTTTGATTGATGCTATAGGGGAGGCGTTTAACTATCTTGGGTCCTAGATTGTGGGTAGGGAAGGGCTACATGCAGTTGTATAAATGGACTAAAAGATTGATGTCTCTCAGTGATCAATTTGGGGATAAAGGATATTCCGGCTCCTTTGAGGGCATTTATGGATTCATTACCACCTATAACTGAGACCATCCAGAAGTATAGGATCATATACGTCGGCTACGTCATATCAATGGGTATATTTGTCGTCACCAGCGTCTTTGAAGTATTCGATACCCCTGTATTCGTTAACTTCCTCGAAAAATACAACATGGATAAGATTATATTTGCCACTATGTTGTTCAGTGTTTTCATGATAATCTATTTTGTACGGGAACAAGAGCGGATGAAATATAAACAGCATCTGGAGGAGCAGAAAAGGGTTAAAGAGGGAATATGGCTGGCTGAGCAGGAGATCAGGAACCAGATTATACTCATAAATCAAGCTACACACATCGCGGAGAGAAAAGGTGAACTGGACAATGATATGATCAAGATCATCAGGGAGAATACACGGAAGATGGAGAAACAATTAGAGATGCTCCAGAAGACGAATGTAGACCCACGTCATTATAATGGTATAATCGACATGAATCCATAGCAAAAATGGGGGTATGGGTCTGAAAGCCCTAAATCGTGTTCTTTTCACCGGAAGAGCCCTAGAATAGTCTAGATTGAGTTATGATCACCATAAAAACGGATAGGTTGACAAAGGGAAAACGCATATTCAATTAACATTATTTTATCCTATGGCGTCTATTGAACTCATAGCACGGGCATTGATAACCCAATGTAACAAGATATTACTAGCTCATAAGGTTGGCGAGGTTAACACTTTCCTACCAGGGGGACATCTTGAGGAAAGAGAATTCGCTGAGGCGGCGTTGAGGCGGGAGCTCTCCGAGGAACTAGCAAATGAGATGGAGATAGGGGAGTTTATCGGTGTTCTTGAGCATAAATTCACCGATAGACAGGGGCGAAGGTACGAAGAAGTTAATATGATATTCAAGGTAGAATTAGCCATTGAAAGAGTTTCATCAGCCGAGAAACACCTAGAGTTCATATGGGTTAAACTAGGCGAACTGGAAGAAAACAATTTATACCCTACGAGCCTACCGCAGCTTATCCGTGATTGGGTGAACAAAAGAAAAAGATTTCATTATACACAATTGGATAAATAGATCTAATAAAACTGGAAAAAAGTAAGAAAAAAGGTTAAGCCTTTACCCTATCTAGGTACTGTTTTCTCCTGTAGAGAACACCCATAACGTCCGCTGCCCTCTCAGGAGTAGTATAGACTGGTACACGTGCTGCTTCCAGTATCTTGGCTGACTCCCCTGCAACATCCGCGGATGGATCGATCACGATAACTGGCTTATCATACTTCTTGTATGTCTCTAGCAGCGTGTTGTTGATCCATTGATACATTCCAGTCAAATCCTCGTCGGCAACATCCGGGAACATGGTCTTTATGATGCTCGTACCCAAGCTAATGGTGATCATACCATGGATATCAGGCTGCTTTAAGACGATATCCGGGACATTGAGGAAGCTGTTCATATTCAAAGTAGCCGTAAGATCCACTGGATTCTTTGCGTTACCGAAAGCAGGGATTAGCTCCTGGATCTCCGCCTGAGCCTCCTCACTGAAGACCGGTACCTCTAAACCGTTCTGGATCAGTCGATCAGCTGTCTCAACGGCCACGCCGCCGCTGTTAGACACAATGGCAATATTCTTACCCTTTGGTAATGGACTATAGAGAAGCCCCTTTACATAATCAAACATCTCAGCGCTATCATAAGCCCTTATGACACCCGCCTGTTTGAAGGCCGCGTCATAGACCTTGTCGCTTCCAGCAATAGAACCAGTGTGACTGGCCGCTGCCTTACTACCTGCCTCGGTCACACCGACCTTGATGGCAACTATGGGTTTCTTTTTACTAACCTCTTTAGCTGCCTCAAACCATTTCCTTCCATTCTTGAGGCCCTCAATGTACATTGAGATGATCTTTGTGTCATCATCCTGCCCAAAGTATTCCAAGTAGTTCCATCCCTTGAGGTCACTCTCGTTTCCACTACTGATGAATTTACCTACACCAACCCCCATGGCTGATGCCCTGATGTACAACTGGAGACCGTATCCACCGCTCTGGCTGATGAATGCAACCTCACCACGCTCATGCAGGAAAGGAATCATTAATGCGCTTAGCTTCGCCTCGCTGCTGGTGACGCCCATACAGTTTGGTCCAATGAATCTTGTGTTACCCTTTGCGGTCTCAACGATCTGGTTGATCATCTCTTTGCCTTCTTCACCTGCCTCGCTGAAGCCGCTGGTGATGACTACTGCTCCCTTTATATCCTTCTCCTTGAGTTCCTGGAAGAGTCCAGGCACGAAGCGGGCGGGGATTACGATTAGAGCCATGTCGATGTCGCCCTCGACATCTTTTACACTGGCATAGACTTTATGGCCTAGGATCTCACCGATCTCATCAGCCTTTATGTTGATAGGGTAAATGTCACCCTCGAATCCGCTCTGTACGATGGCGTTGAGCAGCATGTATCCCCATTTGAAGGGATCAGTGCTGGCGCCGACTACAGCCACGCTCTTGGGTTTAAGTATTTTATCTAGTGCAATGTTAGCATCCAAGTTAATTCAACTCTGATGGTTTCATGAAAAGGTGCTACCTATCCTATATAAAACTGTATGAGATGCAAGATAGCATCTATATAAATTCAATACAAGGAACGCTGATTTACCCGTCTCTAGTACAGTGATCTGGGTCTGGTTCATAAACAGAAACATTGTAGTCATTGGTATGAAGATGAAGGTAATGGAGCATGGCCCCTTCGACAGTCTGATCTACCGAGGAATAATCGACTCACTGGACGAGATATCCGAGAAATATGAGAAAAAAGTAGTGGAAGAGAAAACGGGTGTAACTGTATATATCTCGCCCCTTAGAGAAGATTAACAGCCGCTTCCCCGTTTCAAGGCCTCAGCAGCACCATAGGAGAGCATCATATCAGCGTTTATCACAGTGTTAAATCTGAAGCCCTTCTCCACAGCCCAGCCCACGTTATCAAGGTTGGTCCACATACCAGCTGGTTTACCGTGATCCTCGGCTACCTTGAGCACGTGATCAATGGCGTCAATGAATTTCTGGTTATCATAGTTAGGTGGAACACTAAAGCCCAAGTTATTACTGAGATCCCATGGACCTACGTAACAGGCATCTACCCCCTCAACGCTCATAATCTCATCGAGGTTATCCAAACTCTTCTGGGTCTCTACCTGTACACAAACGAGTATCTCCTCGTTGGCGGTATCCCGGTAATCGGGGTCATGTCTAGCAGCTCTTCGCGGACCCCAGCCCCTTATGCCCTCTGATGGATATCTGGCTGCGGCTACTGCGTCTTCAGCCTCTTCTCCTGTATTTACCCAAGGCACAACAATTCCATGGGCGCCAAGGTCCAGTATTCGTTTGATGACCACCGGATCATTCCACTGGGGCCTTACTATAGGTGTGCAGTCTGTGCCCACCATAGCTTGAAGCATATACTCCATGGTCTCATAGCTCATGGGACTATGCTCACCGTCAATAAGCAACCAGTCGAATCCAGCGTGACTCAGTATATCCGCGATATCAGGATGACCGAGCTCTACGAAGGTTCCTACAGCGTTTTCTCCGTTTTGGAGTTTTTCTTTAACTATGTTTTTCATTGTAATCCATTGATCGTATTTCTCAGGGTATAAGTAACCTGTGCTCTGAATTGATAGCATTCGTTTCTCCTGTAATTACCATACTAGTATTACGGTGAATAAGGGCTGATCCGGGCCGTTCTGGAGCTTCTTTAGTGAAAATAGGGTATATTCTCAGAGTGAAACACTATGCTCCAGTTTTGGTTTTCGGTTTATAAGGCATCTTTTATCAGTTACAATTAGAAACCTACAGATGAGAAGAAACAAGAGAGTTAACACACGGTTATTAGATGTGTTAAACCGTGAGCTCTCAACCGTATTTGAGGTTTTGAATTAAATGAAGAAGATATTAGTAGGAATAGATGGCTCAGAGAAAGCTAGGAAAGCACTGGAGACTGCTATAGAAATAGCTGAAAAAATGAACTCAGAAATAGAATTAATCAACGTAATAGAGCCAATAACCCTCCCAGCCGGAATATACCCTGCAACCATGAGCGCAGGGGCAACTAAACCAGCCCAGTCACCAACCTGGGTAACCAAGTACTACGATGAGTATCGTCAAGAACACGAGAAAATACTGGATAAGATCTATGGAGAGGTAAAAGAGAAACACCTTGATGTCAAGGTTAGTCAGAAAGTTGTGGAGGGATTACCAGCCACTGAGATCGTTGAGGAAGCCGAAGCGGGAGATTTTGATCTCATCGTCGTAGGTGCTAGGGGTCTGGGGTTTGTCGAGGAACTCGTCCTAGGAAGCACCAGTGATATAGTTGTAGACAAGGCGAAGATCCCGGTACTAGTAGTAAAGTAGTGAATGAAATATGACGACAATAAAGATAGTTGAATTAATGGGCGTATCATCGAAGAGTTGGAAGGATGCAGCTAAAGAAGCGGTAAAAGAAGCAAGTAAGACCATCCGCAACATCCAGGGAATCGATGTTATTAATCAAACAGCATCAGTAGAAGGCGGCGAGATAGTAAGCTACAGGGTTAACCTCAAACTCTCATTCAAGGTAGAAGAGGAGCACCAATAGGAGAGATAAAAGCTGAAAGAAGATTTAGAGAAAAAATGGAAAAAAGTCAACGAACAGGCCCACAAAGCCCTTGAGAACATCGAGAAAACAGGAACAGAGTGGATAGAAGAATTCGATAAAGCCGAGAAGAATCTTGAGAAGATGATCGAGGAGACCCGAGAAGAAATGGATTCCGCGGGCAAGGAAGGCAGAAAAATGCTGAAGAAGCAACTGGAAGAGGCTCAAAAAGTACGGGAAGAGATGGAATATGAGTTGGATAAACGCATGAAGAAGCTCCAGAAATCCAGAAAACACCTCGATAAAGCCATCGAGGAACTCCAGTAATCCCAAAGCGCACCATATTTTAATAACAATAACTACCAGAAACAAAAAGATCAGTAAGTGTTTTATTCTAAAAAGTTATTTCTCCAGCAACTAGGTGTATACCATGGTTCAATATCTAGGACTAGAATACTGGAAAAAAGTAAAGGAAATAGCAAACAACGACGAAGAGTTCAGGATCAAGACAAAAGGCTTCACCGCATCATTCACCTTCAGGGTAACAGACAAACCAGAACTACCCGAGGTTTACATGAGATTCGAAGATGGAGAAGTCATAGAGGTCAGGGAACTTGCAGAAGGAGAGAAAACTGATTATACACTCGAAGGACCATACGAAGTATGGACTAAGCTAAACA
This sequence comes from Candidatus Bathyarchaeota archaeon, assembly GCA_014729945.1. Next base: position 36,271 of record WJJC01000175.1, on the reverse strand, counting down.
AGGGTGAGATGGACGCACAGACTGCTTTGATGACAAGGCAGCTACCTTTCAAGGGAAACATGAGCGCTATCATCAGATATAGCAAGGCTTTCCTAAGGCTCTTTGAGGTAATGCAGACCATCCCAGTCGATTACTAAACAATCTCTAAATTTCTTTAACTAACATATCCTCTTTTTAAGCAAATGCTGATCATCTTATATACACCCATATGCAAATGATGAAAGACCCTACATGGTAGATGATACAGCAAAAAAAGTACTTGAGGAATACCTTAAAGATAGCAGACAGAGTTATAGAGAAGTCGCTCGAAAAATAGGGGTATCCAGTGGAACAGTCGCAAATAGAATAAAAGAACTTGAGGAAAATAATGTAATTAAAAAATACACCACTCAGGTGAACTATGAAAAACTGGGCTACGAGTTAACAGCCATAACTGAGATTATCGTATCAGAGGGAATGATGATCGAGGTAGGCAACGAGATAGCCAAGATCTCCGAGACCGTGGGCGTCTACAACGTCACAGGAGACTCAGATATACTAGTAATAGCAAAGTTCAAGTCAAGACAGGATCTTAGCGACTTCACCAAGACCATCCTCAAAATGGCTAATGTGGTACGAACAAAAACACATGTAGTCCTGAATACCTTGAAGGAAGACCTTACCCTTCCCCCATAGTGGCTACACCTAGCTCCATACCTCTTTCAATGGCTTTGAGGTTAATCTCAATGTAGCGAGGGAATCTATCTTCCACAGCTTGTTTTAGTGATTCACTAGAGACTACGTCTGTTATAGATTGAACAGCGCCCAGCATAACCATGTTGGCTGTTAATCGGTTACCCAGTTCCTCTGCTATCTTTATAGCTGGTACCCGGTAAACATCCACATCTTGAGGAAAATTATCAACCTTAACGAGACTCTTCTCCAGAATCATCTTGGTGTTCGACTCCAAGGTACAGTGAAACTGGTTGTAAGCATCTATAGACATGGCAATAAGATAGTCTAGGCTTGATATCTTAGGATAATCTATTGGTTCATCGCTTATGATCACGTCTGAGCGACATGCTCCTCCTCGAGCCTCAGGGCCATAACTTTGAGCCATTAGAGAATATTTACCGTCATATATTCCAGCAGCATTTGCCAACACATAGCCCAATGTAATAACACCTTGACCACCGAAGCCAGCTACACGTATCTCGTGTCTCATTCCCTTGCCCTCTTTGAGACCTGATCCAGTACATCCGAGTAGGTGGGTTTCTCAACATCAACGAAGTCACCCAAGATGATCTTCTTCCCCGGTTCTATGATAGCCTCCGTGGGGTGGACCTTCTTTATCTTCCCAATATCTTTTAGGTCTCTCATCATCTCGATCGGGTTCATCTTGTTTAACCGTCCATAACCGGTGGTGCATGGACTTAACACCTCAATAAAGCTAAACCCCTTCTTCCGCAGTCCTTTCTTGATGCTATTCTTCAGATGGTGTACATGGTATACGGTCCATCTGCTTACCATGGTAGCGCCGCTGGACGCCACCAGTGCCACCAAGTTAAAGGGGTTCTCAATATTCCCATAGGGGCTTGTGGGGGTTCTCATATCCAGCGGTGTAGTTGGACCATATTGGGCTCCAGTCATACCGTAGTTGAAGTTATTACTACAGATCACCAGCATGTTGATGTTTCGCCTAGCTGCATGGATTAAGTGATTACCGCCTATTGCGAAGAGATCCCCGTCTCCACTTATCACAACTGGTTTTAGTTCTGGCTTACTCACGCTGATCCCTGTAGCGAAGGGGAGGGCTCTACCGTGGGTGGTGTGGAATGCGTCTGTGTTCACGTAACCTGATGCTCTACCAGCACAGCCTATTCCTGATACGGTGACTATCTTATCCAGATCATAGTCCAGTTCATGGAGTGCCTGAACATAGCTCTTCAATATGATACCAAGACCACAACCAGCACACCATATATGAGGCAGCCTGTCCATCCTAAGGTAATCTTCCAGTACGTGGTCTAACTCAGTCATTTTCCCAGCCTCCTTATTTTCTCCAGTATCTCTAATGGTGTAGGCGGGTTCTCACCTAGTTTAGGTATAAACTCAACAGGAGTAGGCTTTACTGTTCTCTCCACTTCTCTAACCAGTTGTCCATAGTTCATCTCAGATACAACGACACCCTTGACACCCGAGGCGACTTCCAATAGTTTTTTCTCGGGGAAAGGCCACAGAGTTATTAGTCTAAGGAGCCCTGCTTTTACCCCTTCTTCTCTTGCTTGACGGACGGCTGAGGCCGCTGACCTCGCAGTAACCCCGTAGGCTACAACAAGAACATCACAGTCACGGGCATAGGATTCCTCGGTCAATATGATCTTATCCCTGTTTCTACGAACCTTGTCACAGAGCCTCCTGACCAGTTTGTCCTGGGTTTCTACGCTCATATCCGGGTATCCTTTCTCATTATGGGTTAACCCAGTGCTGTAAAACCTGTATCCCTCCCCAAAGCAAGCCATAGGGGGTACAAGTGATTCATCAGTAGCGTATGGTTCATACGTATCAGGAGAAACGGTTGGTTTCTTCCTGTTCACTAACGCCAATTCCTTTTCTTCTGGAATCTCCAGTCTCTCATACATGTGTCCTAGATTAGCATCAGATAAGAGAAAGACAGGGGTACGATAAATCTCTGATAGATTAAACGCCTTGATGGTGAGATCGAAATTCTCCTGAACAGACTGGGGTGCTAAAGCGATTATCTCCACGTCCCCATGCACACCCCATCTACACTGCATCACGTCCCCTTGCGCCCCTTTCGTGGGCTGCCCTGTGCTGGGACCACCCCTCATAACATTTACAATAACACAGGGTGCCTCGGTCATCACGGCTAAGCCAATGTTCTCCAGCATAAGACTGACACCGGGTCCACTTGTAGCGGTCATGGCTTTCATCCCTGAGAAACTAGCGCCCAACACAGACGCTATAGCACCTATCTCATCCTCAAACTGAACGAATCTTCTACCCAATCTTGGGAATCTCTCAGCTATTCTTTCAGATATCTCTGTAGCCGGAGTAATGGGGTATGCTGCGAAATAGTTGCATCCCGCGGATATGGCTCCCTCAGCACATGCCCAATCCCCATGAACAAAGTGCTTACCGTGTAACACGCTTTTATTACTCATTCATCTTCTTCCTCCATAGTGATAGCAAAGTCTGGGCAGAACATAACGCAGAGCCCACATGATATGCACTCGTCCTCGTTTATTATTCGCGGTAAAGTTACACCTTTCTCATTTAATTCATCAGACTGTTCGAATACTTTCTTGGGGCAGAATTCTATACAGTACCCGCAGCCTTTACATAATAACTTGTTAATTTTTACCTTCTTCTCGGGCAAGTAGACAACCTTCAATTACTAATTTTTATTGTCTATATAGATTAAAGAGTTTATCATTTTACCAATAAAGGAAGTTTGTATAAACATCTGTTAAGCAAATGAGTGAGAAACCTGTAAAAAAATCGACACATGGAGTTGAAACTGGATTATTTTTAAACCCCCTTAAATAGTTAAGAGATCTGAGATCTCCTCCTTCTCCAAGGTAATATTACCATATACAATCCCGATGACACCTGAATAGAGTAAACCCTTCTTAAGATCCTTGAACTCATCGGGATCTATAATCTCTGCTTCAACCAGTTTTTCACGCACCACATCTTGACTGATATGTTTATGCTCCGAGCTACATATTATGCGTAGAAACGCTAGCTCCTTATCATTGAACTTTGATATATCAGTCAACTAGAACTCCAATAATGTATGGTCATCGGTTATTATAGGATTTACCAAAAATACGCATTAAACAGGAGAAGCAATCTAAAAAAGGAGACTAAATCGTTAGTCCGTGGTAACCTCGACCAATGATTCCAAACGGTCATAGTATCCAAGGACCTCATGTCCCTTGGCGGTGATGGAATATTTTCTTACCCGTTCAGAGATCTGATTCTCATCCACATATCCCTTGTTTACTAGGATATCAAGTGTTCTTTGGAGCGAGTTCCAGCTTAGGTTTGAAGCGTACATGATTCTTGTTGGCCTATCCTCACCTTCACCTATGACCTTCAAGACATCTATGGCAATTTTGAAACTGGATCTACGTGGGCTCAATTTCAAGAATGACTTACTATCTGCTTATTATAGGATTATTATCCTCTAAGACAGATTTGAGATATATAGATAGAAAATATAGAAGAGATATGGATTGTGGGTTTAGATTTGTTTCTTCAGGAGATCGCCCAGTATCTTAACACCTTCCACGATATCGTCCACGTTTGGGTGGCTATAGTTCAGCCTTATGTGGTTGTGAGTATCACTAGTGTAAAAGTTACTTCCAGGTATGTATGCTACCCCAGCATTCACTGCATCCATAAGTAACTCGGTGGCGTTAACAGACTCGGGTAACTCTACCCAAAGGAATAAACCACCTTTAGGATGATTCCACTCCGCTTTTTCAGGGAAATAAGAGTCCATAGACTCCAGCATAACATCACGTTTCTTCCTGTAAACCTTCTTCATTTTCTCAATCTGCTCATCAACAACACCCCCCTCAAAGAGTTTGGCCGCAGCGTACTGACTTATCAACGGATTACTGATGATTGTGCTGCTCTTTGCCTCGGTCATCTTCATAATGAACTCTTCGTGACCGCAGAGCCAACCTATCCTCATACCGGGACTCACGATCTTGCTGAATGTACTGGTGTATAGAACCCTGTTCTCGTCATCCAATCCTTTTAAAGGAATGGGCATGGGGCCCTCGAAACTGATGTACCCATATGGGTTGTCTTCAAGAATGAGGAAATCATGCTTTTTGGCTAGTTCGATTATCTTTTTTCTGCGCTCTATTGGCATCATACTGCTGGTTGGGTTCTGGAAGCTTGGAATAATGTATACCAGCTTAACCTGTTTACCCTCGGATTCTACCTGTTTCACTGTCCTCTCTAATGCTTCGGGTATCATACCATCTTTATCCAGCTCCGCTTCCCTGATATCAGGTTCTTGGGTCTCAAAAGCGGATAAAGCTGAGAGATAAGTCGGTGACCCAACGATGATAACATCGCCTTTATCAAGGAACACTCTGGAGACCAGATCCAGTGCCTCCTGGCTTCCTGTTGTTATTAACAGCTCCTTATATGGGTCCACATTAATGCCATGGCTCTTCATCCATTCACTAAGCTCCTCTCTGAGCGGCTGATAACCCCTAGTACCACCGTATTGGAGCATTACTTTCCAGTCATCCTCAGTTGCCTTGTCTAGGATAGTCTTCACCTCCCTCCATGGGAAGCTCTCTTCATCATACATTCCACCGGTTAAACCGATGATCTTCTTTCCTTGTCGTTTAAGCTCCTCAGCAGCCAATACTACAGTGGTTAATACCCCTGGCTCGTAGGATGCACCCAGCTTTGAATAAAATTTCTCGGTATTCATTTCTTTCAAGGAGATAGAGTGGGTAAGGGTATATCTGTTTTCGGCTTCAAACATGTAACCTTCATTAATAACCTAGTAGACTCTACAATTATTTTATTTTTAGCTGTAATTACACAAGAGGTCAGATGATCAGGTGCTCTACCTTGACCATACCTCAGAGAGCCTAGGTTGGCCTCCTAGAGATGGAAAACTTGGGAAACTTCCACGGCACTAGTTACTCTATTTATAGTATATATTTTTTCTACAATGAAGGGTAAGTGTTATTACTGGAATAATTTAATTCCTATAGAGTTGAGATGTTTTGGGAAAAAGATCCCCGACAAGGGTCCTTCAACCCGACATCATACTTTTGAGGAAATAGAAAATGGTAGAGGAAATTAGGCTTCACGGCATGGGCGGACAGGGCGTAGTCGCTTGTGGTGAACTCATTGCGATAGCAGCGAGCTATGAAGATCAGTTCTGCCGCGCTTTCCCAATGTATGGCAGCGCTCGTAGGGGGGCACCCGTACTTGCGTTCGCCCAAATAGGAGACGAGAGCGAAGCAACACGCTCCATGATTTACCACCCTGAGTATCTTCTTGTACTGGATCCATTAATGCCCGAGCAGATGGATATCACTGAGGGCTTGAAGGAAAAAGGAGTAGTAATGTGGAACACGAAGAAAACCCCTGACGAAACAAAAGAAATATTCAGTAAAGATCTCCGAAGCGTTGGAGTCGTGGATGCGACAGGAATTGCAGTTGAGATAATTAGAAGACCCATTCCCAACACGACGATGCTTGGAGCCTTCGCGAAGACCACTGGCTTACTGAAAATGGAGAGTATATTCAAAGCAATTGACAAGAGGTTCCCCGAGAAGATAGCGGCTTCAAATAAGAAAGCAGCTCAGGCTGGTTTCGATAAGGTTGTCGTAAAGGAGTTCTAGGAGGAAATAAGTATGGTTCGAGATAAATCACAGATTAGCGGATTCGGGCTGAATGATATAAGCGATAAAGGCGGCAAATATGTAGCCAACTGGCGAGTCTATAAACCCGTTATAGACAAGGAAGGATGCATCGGCTGCGGCTTATGCATCAGTTACTGCCCCGAGGAAGCCATAAGCAAGGATGAAGACGGCAAAGCCGAGATAGATTACAGGTTCTGTAAAGGATGCGGGATATGTGCTAACGAATGCCCACAGAAGGTTATCATAATGGAGAAGGAGGAAGAAGCATAATGACGCAAGAATTTGATGTTATGCCTGGAAACAAGGCAGTAGCTCACGGAGTACGACTGGCGCGGACAGAGGTGGTGCCAGCGTTCCCGATTACACCCCAGACCACAATCATCGAATACATCAGCGACTTTGTGGCTGATGGAAAACTTGACGCAGAGTACGTCCACACAGAGGGTGAACACAGCTGCATGGCCGTGGCTGTAGGCTCCTCAATGTCAGGCGCACGTACATTCACAGCCACCTGCAGCCAAGGACTAGCCTACATGCATGAAGTCGTGGCCCAAGCAGTCAACTATAGATGCCCCATAGTCATGGCGGTTGCTAATAGAACATTAGGCTGGTACTGGAGCCTAGGCCCCGATTATAGCGATATTATGCCTGAGATGAATCTCGGTTGGCTGGTTAACTTTGTTGAGACAAACCAAGAATGTCTAGACATGACCTTGATGAACTATAAGATAGCCGAGGATTACAGGGTACTATTGCCCACCATGATGAGCTTGGATGGTTTCTATCTAAGCTACAGCCAGGAAAGAGTATACCTGCCTGACCAAGATTCTGTGGATGAGTGGTTACCCAAATACGAGGCTCCGTTCCCGGTGGACCCAACACTCAGCAAGGCATGGCCAACAGCATCACTCCCATCCCAGATGCACACACCTATGAGGAAGGAATATGAGGGAATACTGAAAGACGCTAAGAAGGTAATAGCAGAAGTAGACAAGAGCTTCGGTGAGACCTTTGGAAGAAGCTATGGCGGCATGGTGGAGAAATACCGGTGCGAAGATGCTGACAGCATCATGGTCACCATGGGAAGCATGACCACAGCGGCTAGAAGAGCAGTAGACAGGCTCAGAGATAATGGAGAGAAGATTGGCCTACTTAAGCTAAGATATATGAGGCCCTTCCCCAACGAAGAAATCATAGAATTGGCTGAGCAGGTAGATAGCATCGGTGTCGTTGACCGAGCCGTGATGCATGGAACAGGCGGCGGAATGGCTTTCCAGGACGTTAAATCAACCCTGTACAATACAGGTATCAGGGTACCGGTTCAGAACTTCGTGACGGGACTGGGAGGTGAAGACATACCCATAGATGACCTGTATCAGATGGGAAATAAGGTCATCAAAAACAAGGGGAAAAGACTGGACGAAGAAGTAGAATTCGTATCTCATGAATTCCCTGGAGGCGCACCACCAGTAGAGATAGAAAACGAGAGCTGTATGCACCCTGGTAGCGATGGTTGCGCTGGATGTGGTGCGAGTATCATAGTGAGAACTCTGCTGAATACCCTCGGTGAGAACACCGTGGTGATTAACCCGCCTAACTGTAGCGGAGTAAATTATGGAGCTGTAGTCAAAGTACCCTGGGTCTTAGCGAACTTCGCTGCTGCAGCAGCCTATGAGACAGGAGTATACAGGGCATTCAAGGCAAAGGGAAAGGCAGACAAGGTCTATGTTACCAGCTACTCGGGTGACGGGGGAACTTACGATATTGGCCTCCAATCCATCAGCGGAGCCGCTGAGCGTGGAGAATCCATAATTTGGTTGTGCTATGACAATGAGGCATACATGAACACGGGCATACAGAGAAGCGGAAGCACACCAGAGTTCGCAGCCACAAGCACGACACCGGTTGGCAGCAAGTGGAAGGGAAAACCAGAGCGCCGTAAGAATATGCTAATGATCATGGCAGCCCATAGGATCCCGTATATAGCCTCAGCCAGCCTAGCGTATATCCCAGACTTTAAGAGAAAGATCAAGAAAGCAGCGGAGATCACTAGAAACGGTGAAGGCTTAGCCTATATCCAGGTACATCAACCTTGCCCCACTGGATGGTACTTTGATCCATCTAAGACCGTCGAGATAGGCAGACTAGCTGTAGAGACTGGTGCCTGGCCTATAGCTGAGATTGACCATGGCGAGTTCAAGCTAAACGTCAAACCCCGTGAACTTAAACCAGTAAAGGAATACCTTGAGCCTCAGAGAAGATTCCGTCACATTGATGATGAGTTACTGGAGATCATCCAAGGCCATATCACTAATGACTGGGAGACCTATCTCAAACTGGATAAAGATGGAAAGCTTCCCTGGTATTAACCTCCCTTTTTTATTTTAAAATACACACCCGAAATACTTCTAATCAATAACCCACTAATCATATAACATGCCTAAGATAATCAAAAGAGAAGATGTCGAAGCCTTAGCCATCGGTGGAACCATACTAGGCGGAGGTGGAGGAGGATGGCCAGAGATGGGTCGCAGAGACGGAAATCTAGCCCTCGACATAGGGAAAATAGAGTTATACAACCCAAAGGAAGCAGACCCAAATTGGTCAGTCATTACAAGCGCAGCTCTAGGAGCCCCAACTGAGCCCGGTGAGACAAAACCCATGCACTTCATTAAAGCAGCTCAACTGCTCAGAGACGTCGGTGTAGAGTTTCAGGGACTTATCGCCGCTGAAAACGGTGGACAGAACAGCTTCGGGGGATGGGTGATAGCGGCAGCACTGGGGTTACCAGTAGTGGATACGCCGGGTGATGGTCGTGCTCATCCTACGGCATTAATGGGTAGCATGGGGCTCCATAAGACTAAGTATGATAGCGTCAAGGTAGGAGTCACAGAGGGAAGCGAGATCATCTCATGGGGAAAACTTGAGACCACCGGAGCAGCCATTAGAGCACAGGCAAGATACATGAAGGCACTAGTAGCCATGGTAAGAGACCCTGTACCTGTTAGTTACACCAAGAAACATGGGGCACCCGGAGCCATTAAACTAGCAATAGATCTAGGTTACGAGTACTTGGAAGCAGGAGACAAATCATATGATCGAGTCAAGGCATCAACAGAGTTTCTAGAAGGCGAATTGATCTGTAAAGCAGAGATCACTGAGAAAACCATTGAAGCCCGTGGCGGATTCGATGTAGGGTTAATGAATCTCCAATCAAAGGATACTGAATGGGAGCTAAGCTACGTCAACGAGTACATGACACTAGAGAAAGATGATGAGAGGCTGGCAACCTTTCCCGATCTGATGACTACATTCAATGAACAAGGAGAACCAGTGACAAGTGCGGCACTTGAAGAAGGCCAGATCATATATCTAGTAAATGTACCAAAGAAAAAGATACCAGTAGGAGACGGGAACAAGTACTCTGACGCATATACACCCATAGAGGATGCTCTCGGTAAACCCATGGTCAAATATCTGAGTGAATATCTTCTGGATTAACCACTATTCTTTTACCCTTCTCCAACCATTACAGACATGGTGGAATACTTGTCAAATGTCGAATTAACCCCAGCGGAGCAAAAAGTCTACGAAAAAGTTTGCAAAGGAGACTTGATGTGTAAACAGCTTACTTCAAGGGAGAGCGGCGCAGTACCCAGCCTAGTTAGAAAAGGCATGGTTGAGATCTATAAACGAAAGGTATCACCTAGTAAGGGAAAAAAATTCAAGTTTCTGAGACTTAAAACCTAAATTTTTTCATCACATAACTGGTTTTAAACCCTCATCAGGGAATTATATATTTGTGAATAGTAGTGCATGATATAGTTATCAAAAACGGGAAAATCTTGGACGGTACAGGAAACCCTTGGTACCGTGCTGATTTAGCCATTCAGGGTGACGAGATAGTAGAGATAGGGAAGAATCTTGACGGTGGACAAGTTATCGATGCCTCAGGTCACATCGTTTCACCAGGATTCATTGATATACATAGTCACAGTGATCTACCTGTCTTAATAGATCCTAAGGCCCAGAGTAAGATCAGACAAGGAGTGACCACAGAGGTTATTGGGCAATGCGGCAACTCAGCCGCCCCCATGTATAAAGATGTAAAGGAATACCGTGAGAAATATTACAGTAGCAGGGTACCAAAAGATTTCCAATATGATTGGACCACCATGGAGAGATATCTAAATAGATTAGAAAAACAAGGCATCGCAGTCAACATAGCCCCGGTTGTGGGTCATGGAACAATCCGTCAAAATGTAATGGGATACGAGAACAGAGTCCCCACAGAAGACGAACTTGAGGAAATGAAGAAACACGTCAGAGACGCTATGAGGGATGGAGCATGGGGTATGAGCACAGGACTCATTTATCCACCCAGTGTATACGGGGAACAACCAGAGATCACCGAATTAGCCAAAGTAGTCGCGGAATACAATGGAATCTACTTCAGTCACATCAGAGGAGAAGCTGACACTCTACTAGAAGCCGTGATAGAAGCCTGTGAGATAGGAAGAAACAGTGGAGCACCAGTCCAGATAGCCCACTTTAAGGCTAGTGGCAGAGACAACTGGGGAAAAACCAAAGAAAGCCTTGCATTAGTTGAAAAATACAGGAGCATGGATGTAGAGGTTACCTTCGATCAGTATCCATACATTGCGAGTAGCACTAACCTAACCGCTTTACTTCCTCACTGGAGCCAAGAAGGAGGAGCGGACAAATTAATGGAATACCTGAAAGACCATACGACAAGGGATCGTCTTCGGGACGAGCTCCGGCTAAACTATAAATGGACCGAGATATTAGTGACCAACGCTGAGAATAATCCTCAGTATAATGGGAAGAACCTCCAAGAAATAGCAGACATGATGGATAAGGACCCCATGACAGCCTTCTTTGACCTACTGGTGATGGAAAACACCCAAGTTCCAAGCGTCATGTTCGGCATGAATGAGGAAGACGTTAAACGGGTTATGAAAAGCCCATACGGGATGATTGGAAGTGACGGCTCAGCCATAGCCCCCGAGGGCATATGGGAGGACAATGTACCCCACCCGAGACTATACGGCACATTCCCCCGAGTACTAGGTCATTACGCTAGAGACGAGAAAGTATTACCGTTACAGGAAGCAGTTAGAAAGATGACAGGTGCACCAGCTCAGAAACTAGGACTCAGGGACAGGGGATATATCAGGGAAGGATACAAAGCTGATATCACGGTGTTCAACCCTGATACGGTTAGAGATGTCTCCACATTCACTGATCCACAGAGATACCCGGATGGAATACCATACGTTTTTGTGAATGGGAAAATTGTAATACAAAATAAAGATCACACTGGTCGCTTACCTGGTGAACCACTTAGGAAACGCTAAGAAAACGATGACTATATCCTCATTTTTTCCAAAATAGGTATGAGATGAAAAAAGGAAAATAAGGTGTTTATTAGAGGTTGTTTAGCATTCTGAAGTCTTCTTTTACCGTGTTGAGTACTACATGAGTATTAGTACGCTCAACATATTCCATTCCCAGTAGGTCCTTGGGGAATTCGCTTAACTCTCGTCTATTTCTAAACTTGGCAATAACCACGCTATCAATCTCTCCAGTGACATCGTAGACACCACAGACATAGGGTAGCTTAGCGATCTCTGCTTGAGTCTCAAGGAGTTTACCACTGCTCACGGTTACCTCCATGATTACAGTCAGTTCAAAGCCGAGTCGCTCAAAGTCCAGCATAACAGTGTAGTCTGTGATTACTCCTGCAGATTCTAGGCGCTGGATGTGGTTGATTACCGTAGCGGCTGATACCCCTATTGCTTTGGCTATCTCCCGATTGCTCCTATTACTATTTTTAAGTAGCTCTGCTATTAGTTTTTTATCTATATCATCGAGTGCAAACATTTTATTGATCTAGACTTGTATTAAACACATGTATATGAATTTATCCATATGGTTCAGATATGTTTAGATATTTTGCTTTATGATTAACATATGTTTCGCTCCCGCGCGGCTGTCTTCATGAATGATACCTGAACATAGTGAGTTATCCGTTAAAATTAATACGAATATGTTAAAGTAGCTAAACATATGTATAGTAAAAAAACATTAATCTATACATATGTTTAGCTTTTCAGGGATAAGATATATATGTGTGAATGTGTTTTGTGCGGGTTATTATGGTTTCCAGCGAACTGACCAACGGAGAATCCGTTCAGACAATAATGGACAAAATCAAAAAATATGACATAAAATACGTCAGACTAATCGTGGTAGATCCCCACGGCAACCCGAGAGCCATGCTCATACCAGAGTACCAAGTAAGAGAAAGCCTGGAACACGGAACAGCTTTCGACGGCAGCAGCATACCAGGCTTCGCAGATGTTAACAATAGCGACCTAAATCTACACCCTGATCCATCAACTTTCCTAGTACCAATGTGGGAGACCCCGGGGATAGCCCTCATGTTCTGCTACGTGAGCAATCCGGATGGCACACCTTTCGAAGGTGATCCTAGAGGGCATTTGAAGAGAACTGTTGATGAATTAGAGAAGAAGGGATACGGATTCAACACGGGTCCTGAGCTTGAGTACATGTATGTAACCGATAATGGTGGAACAGCAACCCCATTCGGTAAGGGCGGCTACTTTGATGCACCCCCCCTAGACCCCACCGAGGATGTAAAACTTGAGACTCTAATGTGCCTTGAGGCAGCGGGTTTCCAGATAGACAGGGTACACCATGAGGTAGCACAGGGTCAACAAGAGATCAACTTCAGATACAGCGATGCCTTGAAGACAGCGGATAACGTTATACTCTACAAGCTTGCAGTGAAGACAATAGCACAAAAACATGGGACAACAGCCACCTTCATGCCTAAACCATTCTGGGGAGTTAATGGTAGTGGATGCCACATACATCAGAGCATCATCGAACTTGAAACGGGAAACAACATTTTCAATGACCCCGAGTCCAAGCATGGATTAAGCAAGGTAGCTATACATTATATTGGCGGATTACTGAAACACGCTAGTGCTATGAGCCTGATAGTAACCCCACTGGTTAACAGCTACAAGAGACTAGTACCCCACTACGAAGCGCCAACATATGTCGCCTGGGGATACGCCAACAGAAGCGCCATAGTAAGAGTCCCACTAGCTCCCGGTGACAAGAACAAGGTAACCCGAATAGAATATAGGCACCCGGATCCCAGCTGCAACCCATACCTAGCATCAACAATAATGCTCAAAGCGGGATGGGAAGGCATAGAGAAAAAAATTGACCCACCGGCAAACATCCAAGAAAACATCTACGAACTCAGTAAGAAACAACTCAAAGATTACGGAGTAACCTATTTACCGGAACATCTGGGAGAAGCAGTTGAGTATTTCAAAGAAGATCCATCCATGAAAAAGATTCTCGGAGAATTCATGTTCGATAACTTGGTCGAGCTTAAAGAGAAAGAATTTGAAGAATACATGGATTATACCGGTGTAGAGTGGGCCGCTAGCAGACCCAAGATAACCCCATGGGAGTATGAGAAATACCTAACGAGGGCTTAATCCTCATCGCCTAGGATGATTGCACAGTCCATCTCGGATATTTTTTCAGGAAATCGCTCAAGCTCGCTCTGCATCCTCTCATACCAAGTCTCAAGGTTCTCTGAAATAGTCTCTTTAAGCCGCTCCGGTGGCACAGGTTTGTACACATATTTATAGCCTCCTAGCCCAATTAGCTCCTCTTCTCTTGTTGCTAATCCTTTTTCCACTAGGTTTTGTAGCTGTCGCTGGGCTGTGGATCTGCTTTTTCCCAAATATTTTGTGGCTTCTTGGATTGTTATTGGGCCCTTGTTTACTAGAATACAGTATGCTTGTATCTCCGTGCGTTTTATTCCTAGTGCACATTTTATCAGTTCTTGGGGAGATATTTCCTCTGCGTTGAGTATGTTTTGTATATCTATAAGACTCATTATGTTCAATGATGGTGAACATCTTTAAATACCTTTATATTTTGTGAACCATAATCGAGGAGTGAAATAAAGTGAGCAAACCTGTCGATATAAATGATTCAAACTTTGAAGAATTCGTAAATGAACATTCCAAAGTAGTAATAGACTGTTGGGCAGCATGGTGTGCACCATGTAGGATGCTGTCACCAGTAATAGAAGAATTAGCAAAAGAGAAAACAGACGTCACATTCGCCAAACTGGACGTGGACAAGAACAGAGGAGTCCCGACAAAGTACGGGATAATGAGTATACCAACACTCCTCTACTTCAAAGACGGCAAACTAGTAGATAAAACGCTAGGCGCATTACCAAAACCAGCTATAGAGGCTAGACTAGAAAAACTAGACTAGTTTCTATTACTGAATTTTTCAGTAATTTTTAAGAGATCATCGGGACTAATGGGTTTTAAAAGAACCTCATCATTGCTAATGTTTTCGACTCCTTCTTGCTCAAGAGCCTCAATCTGACCAGTCAAGATAACCACACTCATATCCTTTTTCCGCTCCTTGAGCCTTTTGGATAAATCAGACCCAGTTATATCGGGTAATTTGTAATCGAGTATTGCCATGTCGAAATCCTGTTGACTTGCCTTTAGCAGGGCATGATTTCCAGTATTGGCTGTCTCCACGTTGAAACCAGCGTCCTCCAGGAGCAGTTCAAATGTGTCAGTTAGGAACTCGTCGTCATCAACAATGAGTACGTTGAATAGTTTCTCCTGTGTAGGCCTTGACCGTTCTTGAAGTTCGTGTAGGGTATCACTAAAATCGGGGTGATTCTCCAAAACAGCTACTATATTTTCCATTCTTTCAACGAGTTTATCCATTCGTTTCTCGTGTTCACTGAGTACATTAATGACCAAGTCAAGTACATCTATTTTTTCTGGGAAACTCATAGCTGGGCACCGGAGTTAACTATACTTTAGTAGGTATTGCTTCAGTATTTAGGTTTTGAGGTAGATGATGAGACCATATTTGAAATACATATGTCCCTAACCTAGGCATATATCATTAATATACATAGTAAAATCCATACAATATACAACACATAACATGTGATTAAAGGTCTAAAGCGGATAATATAGTGGTTTCTTCCACCATTCCTGTGTATGCTTCTCCATTTATCAAGATAATAGGCGCGTCCATTATGCCCCTCTTTAAGGCCTCGGTGAAATATGTTTGCAGACCCAATTCCTCTATGGTTATAATAGGGTTGTTATTCTGTAGTTTTTGTAATCGTTTCTTCATCATTTTGCATTTTGGGCAGACTGGAATTGTTATTAGTTTGATTTGATAGCTCGTCATGATTTCTGGTTCATAATTGAGGCTTATATGGATTACCGAAATCCCTAAATAACCAATATCGCTAGTGATATAAAGAGAGATGTTTGGTTTCCTTCTAATACCCATAATGTTGATCCTTGGGATAATCTTCCTGATCACATCAATAGGCGCAGGAATCGGACTAGTATTAAAACTAACATTCTGGTTGATCTTTTTACCTATACGCATACTACTCTGGATGATTGGATTAATATTCTGATCTAAGCAAATAAACCGGAGACGAAGAAGATATAACTGCCGCCCAGCTTTCTCACCTTTTAAATAGCATAGTGAAATAGGGTAGGAGATCGCAGGTCCTCTAAATGTTAGAAGTAATTGGTTTACTAGTTGCATTCATAGGAATATTCGTTTTAAGAGCCAAGGAAATAGAGTTTTATATTGCCATCACGGTAGCGGCCCTAATTATCGGCCTGACTTCGGGTAAACCAGTCACAATACTTTTTGATGTATTAATCTCAACTCTGTCCAAATACAATACATGGAACCTTGTGCTAGCGGTTGCATTAATCACTGTCCTAGGCTATGCTTTGAAGGAAACAGGGTTAATGGTAAGATTCATCGAGGGACTCAGCAAGATTTTACCGGGGAACATAATGCTGGCAACTATACCAGCTTTATTCGGATTTCTATCAATGCCTGGTGGTGCCCTGATGTCAGCTCCCTTCATAGAGCCTGAGGCAAACAAGCTAGGTCTCAACGCTGAGGAGAAGACCTACTATAATGTTTGGTTCAGACATTTACTTTACTGGGTTAACCCTATTACGTCATCAACCATCATGGCTGTAACTCTGAGTGGATTCAATATCAATACGTGGCTCAGAGTTCAATCACCATTATTCTTTGTAATGGTGGCGATCGGGTTCATCGTTAGTAGAGGGTTTATCAAGAAACCTAAGAAGAGGGGTGGTTTGGAAGGTTTGAAGTTAAATGACATGCTAGGAGGGGTGCCAATAGTTGTTACGATTGTATTGACGCTTCTTGGTGCACCTATTTGGGGTTCACTGCTCGCTGGTATCTTTGTAGCAATGTTTCTGGGGAAGGTTAAAACATCTGATGGGTTCATGATGTTCAAGAATGGTATAAAATGGGATCTGGTCTTGTCTATTATAAGTATGCTTTATCTAAGGGATATGATAGAGGCAACTGGTTCTGTGAATCAGTTGTTCCAAGTGGTAATAGAGAGCGGGGTACCTGTACTGGCTATAGCCATTGTTGTCCCATTGTTCATCGGAGCCATATCGGGCTCTCCCGCTATGGGGGTAGGTATCGCTTTCCCGATTCTGCTGCCATTATTCGGTGAACCTAATATTCATTTGACCAGTATAGTGTTTCTGGGTATTACCTGCACATACATAACCTCACCCTTACACCTGTGTCTAGTTTTAACGAATAGCTACTTCAAATCGGATATGAACAAAGTAATCAAATACACGGCTGTAAGCAGTTTCGCGTTATACATTGTTGGTTTGGCGTATCACTTGTTCATGTATATGTTTTAGCCCTAAGCTTTTAACAAAGCCAAGTGGATTCAACTTTGAACAAGTTTGGGAGTTCTATTAACACCCATCATACGAACAAAGGAAGTTACCCTAGATCAGCTCAGAGGAAGAAGCTTCGCCGTAGATAGTTTTATAGTGCTCCACGAGTTTCTAGCACTTGTAAGAGATAGAAGAGGTCGCCTCCTCACCGATGAGAAGGGTAACGTCACTAGTCACCTTGTGGGACTGGCTTTCAGAACCACCCGATTGGTGTCTGATTATGATATGCGAATGGTCTTTGTTTTCGATGGTAAACCACCTACATTAAAGAAACAAGAATTATCCACCCGTAGAGAGGAGAGGAGAAAAGCAGAAACAAGGTATGAAGAAGCATTAAAACGCGGAGACCTGCAAGAAGCATATAGTAAATCAGTAATGCCGGGTAAAATTACAAAACAGGGAATAGATGATGCTAAACGGTTACTGGACTATCTGGGTATCCCATGGGTTCAAGCGCCTGGTGAAGGTGAAGCACAGGCAGCGTATATAGCTAGTAGGGGTGACGTATGGGCATCTAATAGTAAGGATTATGATTCGTTGCTATTCGGGGCTCCTAGACTTGTGAGGTTTCTCAGCATTAATAGCAGAGAATGGTTGCCCAGTAAGAATAGAGCTAGACGAGTTAACCCTGAACTGATAGAGCTTTATAATTTTCTGGGTTATCATGATATAACTAGAACCCAGTTAATAGTCATGGGGATTCTGATAGGCACTGACTTCAACACGGGAATAAAGGGTATTGGACCCAAGACAGCTTTAAAATTAATCAGGAAACATAAAACACTGGAAACTTTACCTGGAGATATTAGAAAAAAGCTCCCAGAAACAGTAGACCAGATACGGGAACTCTACCTGAACCCCAATGTAACCGATGAATATGATATAACACAAGGAGAATTACAGGAAGAGGCTCTGATTGAGTTTCTCTGCGGCGAGAAAAACTTCTCAACCAAACGTGTACAGATACTAATTAACAGGATGAAGAACAGCGCAGAGCAGCAAGCGCTAACAGACTATTTTGGAGAGCTATAGATGAAGGAGACCAGTTTTAAACAATTAGCCCTTGTCTGCAAAAAACTGGAATCCACCACCAAGCGACTGGAAAAAACAGCCATACTCAGCAAGTTCCTGAAAGAATTAAGACAAAGTGAAGTGAAACCCGCTATACTCTTGACAATTGGAGTCATATTCCCGGAAACCAGTGACAAGACCCTTGATGTGGGGTGGAGAACCCTTAGTAAGGTAAGAAACAGAGATGGACAGACCTCTCTTTTCAGGCATCAACTCAGTATACTAGAAGTCTATGATATATTACAGAAAATAGCCCAGTCATCAGGGGAGGGGAGTAGAAGACATAAAGAACAACTGTTAGAGAGGATGTTTGCCCAGACCGAGCAGGTAGAAAAAGAGATACTCACCCGGATAATCTTTGGTGAGATGAGGATCGGTGTTAATGAGAACATGATGCTGGATGGGATCGCAGCGGCAACCGGAATCGCTCCCTCGATTGTGCGTAGAGCCTTGATGATAACAGGGGATATTGGTAAGGTGGCTGAGGAAGCAATGGAAAAAGGTGAGTATGGTTTACTCGAATTGAAGGTCGCCCTCTTTTTGCCATTGAAGCCAATGCTTGCAAATGCCACTGACTCTGTTGATGAAGCAATAGAAGACTATGAGGGGAAAACAGCTTTTGAGTACAAATACGATGGCGCCCGCATCCAGATACATAAAAGAAACCAAGAAATCAGGATATTCACCAGAAGGTTATCAGATGTAACAGATAGTATACCTGACATCGTTAGTATAGTTAGGGGATTCGAGGGGGATTTCATCATCGAGGGAGAGGTGGTTGCTGTTGGTGAGAATGAACGCCCCTTACCGTTTCAGGACCTTATGAGACGCTTCACCAGGTTGAAAGATGTGGAGGAAATGATTGATCAGATTCCTCTACGACTATACCTCTTTGATGTCTTATACTATAAAAGGGAGTTATTGATCGATGAGCCTTATCATAAACGCTGGAATATTTTAGAGAAAATAGCGTCAGAAGAATTCCTTACCAAGCGGATAATAACAAAGGATCCGGCACAGGCAAGAATATTACTGGAGAAAGCGATTAAGGAGGGGCATGAGGGGTTGATGGCAAAGAGACTTGAAAGTAAATATACTCCTGGTTCAAGGGGTAAGAATTGGTATAAGATCAAACAGGTTGAGACCCTTGATGTCGTGATAGTGGCTGCGGAATGGGGTAGCGGACGAAGAAAAGGCTGGTTAAGCAACTATCATCTGGGGATCTGGGATGGTGAAAAGTATCTGGCTATTGGTAAGACCTTCAAGGGCTTAACAGATGAAGAGTTCAATTGGATGACGGAGTATCTAAGGAAGATCAAAGTTAAGGAAACGGAGCACACAGTTTATGTAAGACCTGAACTAGTGGTTGAGGTGGCTTTCAATGAAATACAGAACAGCCCGCACTATAGATCAGGTTACGCGCTACGCTTCGCTAGGATAACAAAAATAAGAACAGATAAAACACCAGAGGAAGCCGACACCCTTAATCGAGTATCAGAACTATATGAGAAACAGTTCAAGTATAAGGATCGCTTAGAGGGGTAAACGTTTTCGTATTCCACCTAGGAAGGATTGCACCGAAGAGTTATCCTTAATGGGTTCTCCCTCCGTCCGCGGAGTGGCTTTATTCTCTATCAACTGATAATGCACCAGTAAACCTACCATCATCAATACCCCTGAGACCAGCACCCACCAACTAATAGCAGTCATGAAAAGTGTAAAAGAACCGGTGAGACGCACACCATCAGGCAAAACAGTGCCGATAGCCGTAAATAAGATAGATATAAGGGCGAAATAATAGACCCAGATTGTACGTTTACGCATAGCTTGAGCCTCCTCCCTGAGCTTACTCACCCTGTCCAGTTTTTCTCGCCAACGCTCACCGAACCCAGCCACTTCAACAGCTTCAGGATCCAGCTCTATAATACCCTTCATCCTGTTAACGAATTCCTCGTTCTCCCGCTTCATCTGCTCACGGAAAGCCTCCTCATATATCTCTAGCCGTTGAGTGAACTCATCATCAAAAAGGAGCCACCATAAGGTGAAGTTACTCACGGAGACTATCACGGTTAAGAGTATCAATATGTAGGATTCTATCAAATTGAAAAGAAATTAGTCTGTATGTTTAAAAAAATGTGGGTGGTTAGGCGTCCTTCAGCTGGTCTAGCGGGGGTTTCAAGTCCAAGGGAATGGGCGACTTGTATTCTCTTCCAGCTAGTCGCTTGATCCACTCGTCCTTAACCTTCTGGAGCAGCGTAGGCTTGGTTAATAGCTCCAGTGCTGTCGCGGCGTGAACCTTAGTACTGAATATCAATCCCTTGTGACCGATACTCATACCATTCTGTGCGACGTATTGCCAGCTGTGACCAGGGGTTCCCAACATACAGCAAGTGGTGTTAAACTCTATTGTGGGGGCTACCCAGCTAACATCACTGACATCAGTGCTTCCTGCTCCAACCATTCCTTCACGATAGTCATCTAGTATACGTTCATCGAAGTGAACATCTCTTAGCTTCTGCCAGTCAGGTCTATTGGATTTCTGCAGGCTGTTCATCTTTTTCTCGATATCGATTGACTCAGCCATCTTGTCCGCGAACTCTAGCTCCTCTTCCGTGTGTTTGGGTGCACCAATCTCACGCATCTGTTCTACAACCAGTTTAGAGAGGACCTCGTTTGGTAGTTTGTTATAGCATCCTGTTAGGAATTCTAACTCACTGGTGGTCTTTGCCATAAGGTTAGCTCCTTTCACAATGTCCAGTACCCAGTCATATATCTCCTCGACCTGTGCCCGCTCCGGTGCCCGTACATAGTACCATGTCCGTGCATACGCAGGTACGACGTTTGGTTGACCACCACACTCTTCGTGGATATAGTGTACACGAGCCTTCTCTATAATGTGTTCACGCATAAAGTTCACGCCATTACTCATTAGCTCGACTGCGTCCAGTGCGCTAATCCCGTTCTCAGGGTCTCCTGCGCTGTGAGCAGTTCTTCCATTAAAATGAATCTTGAAGCTGTTCATGGCGTTGCTGCTTCCGATACTAGCAGTGTTTGCGCTGCTTGGGTGATGAGCAAGTACAGCGTCTACGTCGTCGAATAATCCGTGTCTGACCATCCAGATCTTGCCCACAAGAGTTTCCTCCGCTGGACAACCATACACCTTGATGGTTCCACCGATGTTATTCTCCTCCATCGCTGTTTTCAACGCGATGCCGGCTGCAACTGCTCCTGCCCCATAGATATTATGTCCACAACCATGTCCAGGGGCGCCCTCTATAACTGGTTCCTTATAGGGCACTGGTTTTTGGCTGATCCCAGCAAGGGCATCCAGTTCACCCAGTATTCCTATTGTTGGGCCCTCCCCATTGCTCCATGTCCCTACGAATGCGGTCGGCATCTCAGCGACTTCTCTCTGAACCATGAAGCCATGGTTCTCGGTTATCTCCGAGAGATACTCGGATGTCTTGAACTCACGGAGACCTAGCTCAGCGAAACCCCAGACCTTGTCGCTCCACTCTATGATCTCTTTCTCGTTCTCGTCAACCCATTGATAAGCGGTTTCCTTCAACTTCTGTCAATTAAGGTATGAGAGCATTACCGTTTTAAAACCATCCACCGATTATTGTGTCCATCCGGGGAGTCTAGATTTGACGGCTTCAAAAAGGAAATATCCCATACCTACTGTGATGGCTCCCTGAATGAGGTTAAATAAGCCTATCAAGGATAATAGACCGATTGTTGCCTGCATGGGCACACCGTAAATATTAGGTAATACATAGAGATTCACCAAAGACATCACTAACACCCGTGAAACCAATCCAGTTGCCCATGAGACATATTTTGACCTATTGAAACGTCTAGCTATGTGAAGACCGAATACCGTGGATACCTCTGCAGCAACCTTCATTGTGGCAGAGATCATGTTTCCACTCCTAGCGACGATACCTAGTCCTGCTACAAGCGAGGTCATAGCTGAGGATGGGAACCCGTACAGGAAGAGACTTAACGCTATGGGGATCCCGGTAAAATCAAATTTTAAAGTCGGGTACCATGGAAAAGGTATCTTCAAACCAGAATATCTCAGCGTATAATCAAAAACAATAACCAGTGCAGATAATATTGCTGTACCGGTCAGCTTAACGGTATCATTATCTCTGCTCATTTAATCAAAGCTAGGGAGATCTGAAGATACAAAAAGTTTGGCTATATAAACTATAGTCCAAGAGCTTGTTTCATTCGCTGGTATTCTTCGTCAGAGATTTCGCCCCTAGCGTAGCGCATGTTCAGCATCTCAAGCGGTGTCTGACTCGACGGAGGCGGTGGTGGCGGAGGATGTTGGTACCCAGGGGCCTGAGACCTGAACAGAGTCTCAGCTGATTTCTGGAACTCCCAAGACATCTTGCCCATCAACCCCTTGTTCCGCTTAATAGTGATGGGTTCTATCGCTATCCTGTTGATTGCTTCCTCAAGTTCATTGATAAAAGGCTCTATTTGTTTCTTAGGCACTCTATTTAACGAGACCTCTTCACCATCCTCTTTAGTTAGTGTTATGCTCCCATAGGATAATACGCCTCTTTCTGCCTTCATGTAACTCAGCTTGGTGTAAGGTATCACGACCATATCGTATCGACCGAGATGTTTCTCATTAAAGTATAAGATACGGGAATCAGTTAATATGGTCCAGTCTGGTTTGGATGCAATGGTAGTGGTTTTTAGGGCTTCTAAGATAGGTTCATTAGGTTTAAGGTTTTCAAGAAGGTTTTTCGGAAGTTTAAAACTCATACTAGGTAAATAATAAGGGAAGTCTCGTTTATTTTTTAGGATCGGATCCTAGTGTATACACCAACCGCTTCTTCAAATAAGCTACATCATCAGTCAAACAGAACTGTAAAAAATAAAGAATCCCATGAGACTAAGAAGACGGGGTAGACATATCCAAAGACCTTAAATCTGTTGAATGTCGCTTACAGGAAGGTGAAGGAAGTGCATCAATTCCAATATCAACAAGCGGAGTTAACGACCTCCGCAATCTAATACTACGCACATTAAACGATAACCAGCTTCTAGTTCTGAACGCCGTATCAGAGAAGGATAAAACATTAACCAGTCTTCTAAAACAGTTATCAGAAGACTATGGAGTGCCTTTATCCACGCTCAAATTGAATGCAAGGATTCTCAGGGATCTAAACCTTATCAGTTATGGATCTATTCATAACCGACAGACTGCTCAGCTTGAGAGATTGGGTAAGTTCGTGATGAGGATACTAATGGATGAACCTTACAGAGCCAGTATTCAGTTTTCAGACTAGATAAACACTTACATATTATTTTATTATGACTAAAACACAGTATTTACAAATGGATTCACCAGACAGGAGAAACAGGGATATTCTTAGAGAGTTAATACTGGAATCTCAGCTTGAACTAACAGAATCTGGTGTATCCGTTATTAATAAACAGGATAAAATAGTCTATTGGAACAGGAGCTTTCTAGAAATCTTCGATTTTAAAGAAAAAGATGTAGAGAACAAGCCACATGGAAAAGTATTTGAGAAAACCATTGAGAAACTAGAAAACCCAGATGAATTCAAGGAAACGATGAACAAGACCTACCGAGACCCAAAACATCAGGGAACAGATATAACGAGGTTTAAGAACGGCAAGATAATTGAACGAAAAACCACGCCTCTCCTGAAAGATGGAAGATATTATGGTAGAATCTGGTACTTTACGGATCTCACTGAGCAGAAACAGCGTGAAAGAGAGATGGAGACTTATACGAATGAGTTACAGAGGATGGTCGCAAATAGAACTCAGGAACTTATTGAGGCGGAGAAGATGGTAGCATCAGGTAGCATGGCAAGCGAGATAGCTCATGATCTCCGGAGCCCACTCCAGTCGATACGAAATGCTACCTATATGATGAAGAAAAACCCGGATAAAGTCGATGTAGGACTAGAGATAATAGAGAAATCCATCTCCAGAAGCCTTGAGATGCTGGAAACCCTTAGAGGCAATACCCGCCAATCGGAGCCCAAACTCAGGCGAACTGACTTGAACAAGATAATTAAGGAAAGCGTGGATGAGCTACCGAAACCGGGGGATGTAACCGTTCATGTTGAGCTTGACAAGGAAGTGGAGGCATGGATTGATGGCTCCCAGATACGGAGGGTTTTCGATAACATCTTATTGAACGCGGTTGAGGCCATGCATAGTGGTGGAACCATAACCATAACAAAGCAGAGGGAAGAAACCAAGTTCATCATACAGATCAGCGACACAGGGGTAGGCATACCTGAGCAAGTTTTACCAAATTTGTTTGAGAGAAAATTCTATACCACCAAGCCTTATGGACTGGGCCTTGGTTTATCATACTGTAAGCGCACCATTGAGAGTCACGGGGGGAAGATAATGGTTGACAGTGTACAGGGAAAGGGCACAGTGTTTACAATTGAGTTACCTAGAATACCTTAACGATACTCTTCAGGTATTGTTTCTCCCTGCATTAGCTTGTTTATCATGGCATCCACTTCTTCTATGACCTTTCTACGGTCAACTTTTCCGAGTAGGGTTAAGGGTAGTGAGTCGCGGAATATTATTCTGGTTGGAACCTCGTATTTATTCAGTTTTTTTCTGCAAAGAGTCAATAGCTCTGTTTCAAGTATATCTGTGTCAACCTCTTTTCTTGGAACCACCATGGCCCTGATATCTGTATTACATCTCAGTGGATCAGGTACCCCGAATGCTACGGTGTGAACCACATCAGGATGGAAAGATAATACTTCCTCAACTATTGTAGGCCAAACTGTGTGCCCGTCAGCTACAATTCGTTCATTCTTTCTACCAACTATATACAGATAGCCTTGTTCATCCATGTAGCCAATATCACCAGTGTGAAGCCATCCATCCTTCAAGGAGATATTAGTTAACTCAGGGTCATCCAGATATCCCTTCATTAATTGTGGTCCTCTAACAACGATCTCGCCTTTTTTCCCCGGAGGCATATCCAGTTCACCCAATTGGAGATCAATTATCCTTACCTCGGTATCAGGGTAAGGTAATCCGGTGCTCTCATATACCGGGGGGGCTTCTACAGGGGTTGCTGCGATTATGGGTCCTGCTTCTGTTAATCCATATCCTTGGTACATTCTGGCTCCACAGATTTCCTCGAATCTCTTCATTAATGATGCCGGAATATGTGCTCCACCTGATGAACAGGTAGTAAGACTGGTTAAATCATAATCCTGGACACGAGGGTGTTCAACGACTTCTCTTATAAGGCGGGGTATGAGGGGGAAATGAGTTGCCTTGTGGTTTTGGGTCGTCTTCATTATATCAAGAGCAGTTGGGTTTGGTACCAAAGCCATGGTGCATCCGAAGCTAACAGCCTCATTCATAACCACCAAGCCATAACTGTGGAAAAAAGGCATAGCGCATAGTATAATCGGATAACCAGCTGGCTGAGGCTTTGCACTGTACCCCCATCCTCTTAGCCAGTGATAAGATTGGAGAGCATTAGCCACTTGACTATAATGGGTTAGAAGCACCCCCTTGGGTTTCCCGGTGGTCCCACTTGTGAATAATATTACAGCAACATCCTCCTTCGGGTCTAACGCAGGGTAATCCGAGACCTTTGTTCCATGTGTTAGGTCCTCGAAAATATGAGCCCTGGCTGGTTTCTTGATTCTATATTTTAATCTACTAAGAAACCTCAGATGTGTGGGGGCGTAGTAAGCAGCCTCAGCTATTATTATTTCGGGGTGCTTTTCAGGTAGCTTATCCAGTAAGCGATCAATTATGATAAGAATTTTGGAGTCAGTTAATTCAATTTGGCGACCTAACTCCCCCACGGATTGGAGAGGATTTAGAGCGACTACAGTTGCACCGGATAATAGTATCGCGTTGTATGCTATGAGAAACTGGGGTGTGTTTGGTAAAAGAAGAGCCACCTTATCACCTTTCCCTACTCCCATCCCCATTAGGTTAGATGCGAAACATTCTATCTCATCCCAAATATTCGCATAGCTATGCTTAGCGCCCAAGTATATAACCGCGTCTCGGTTTGGAAACTTCCTTACACTATTTCTCCAGAACTCGTACACAGGCATAACCGGGTACTTTATTGATACGGGTACACCTCTCGGGTAGTTATCCGGGATTTCCATGTAAAAGATGGGAAGGGATGGCTTCTATAAAAGTTGATGGGCGAGGTGTTTTTATCCAATATAGGCTTTATTCTGGTTGAACATGTTGAGTCTTGAAGGAATTTTTGTACCAAATGTAACTCCATTTAATCATAAGGGGGAGATCATGTATGATGCGCTAGATGATCTGGTTAATTATTGGATAGAAGCAGGAATTTCAGGTGTAATAGCTAACGCCAGCACCGGAGAAGCCCCTTATCTATCGGATGAAGAGAGGAAAAGAATAATCGAGTACCTTGTGGAGCACACGGGAGATAAGATAAAAGTCTGCGCCGGCACTGGGGCACCGAGTACATGGAAGACCATTGAGCTAACCAGAGCAGCTAGGGACACAGGAGCAGAGGCGGCTCTAATAACCACACCCTACTTCTTCAAACCCGATGACAAAGAGATCACCCGATATTTTATCGATGTAATTAACGCTGTTGATTTACCGGTTATCCTCTACAATGTGCCGAAGTTCACGGGGTATAACGTAAACCCACAGGTTGTGGCTAGTATAGCCGAGGAGTGCAGTGGGCTCGTGGCAATAAAAGATAGCAGCGGTAATCCGGGGAACATGGCTGAGGTTATCAGGCTGTGTGGGGACAAAATTGATTGTCTGAGTGGTTCAGCAGATATGATATTACCAACATTAATGCTTGGCGGCAAAGGAGCCATAGTAGCCGTGGGCAATATCATCCCAGAAGAATGTACTGAAATATACCGGAGTTACAAGAACAAGGATAAAATTAATGCAGGGGAATATCAACTCAAAGCCAGCTACGTCAACAAGGTCCTTGTGAGAGAATTACCCCAAATAGCCGCCATCAAGACAGCGTTAAATCAGAGAGGTTTCAACGCCGGGACACCCAGAAAGCCATTAACAGAGCTAGGTGAATCCACTAAAAAGCACATTGAGGAAGCTATGAGGCTGGTTTAAACCTCTTTTATCATCGCTTTCTTGTTCTTGTAATAGGTTTTATTGATTTCTTGGAATCCGAGTTTCTTCCAGAAGCCAACTGCATCCAGTTCTGAATCTATTTGAATATACTCTAAACCCAAGTTATCAGCGAAGCATTCAATCTTATTATATAGTTTTCTACCATAACCCTTGCCTCTATCAGGCTCTTTCACAACTATGTTCTCAATATACAGGGTTTTATTATGGAAAGCATCAGAGTTCCGCATAAATAATAACTCAGCGTAGCCATAATCATCTCCCACAACCCAGTAAGAACCCGGTTTATACTCATCCCTAGGACCCTTGAACACTTTCAAGTCTTCAGGTGCATAGGACCGATTATGTCTAGCGCTGGGGTTTGACTGGTTCAATTGATAACGCCTCTAAATGTGGTTTTTTCGTATTTATCGTTTATACAATTACTACGTTTGGTCTATCTTTATTAGCCATGGCTGTAAACTACCTACAACTAGTGAACTCAAATGGTACTGGAAAACCTGGGAAGCAACCTATACAATGCCATACAGAAACTGGTAAAAGCACCAGTGGTAGACGAGGCGACGGTAAAGGAACTAGTAAGAGACTTCCAACGAGCCCTATTACAGGCGGACGTTAATGTGGAACTAGTTATGGATCTCAGCCAGAGTATCCAGAAGAATGCCCTAGAACAGGAACTGCCACCAGGGATCAGTCGAAGAGAACACATCATCAAGGTGATTCACGACGAACTCACCAAGTTTGTGGGAGAAACCCCAGAGGAACTAAAGATTGTACCTGGTAAGCAGAACGTATTGATGATGGTGGGTATTCAAGGTAGCGGTAAGACAACGCACAGCGCCAAGCTAGCCCGATACTTCCAGAAACGTGGCTTTAAGGTAGGAATCATCTGTGCTGACACATTCAGACCGGGAGCATACAACCAGTTAAAGCAACTCGCAGAATCAATCAATGTACCTTTCTACGGTGAACCAGACGCTAAAGACCCTGTGGAGCTCAGCAAGAGGGGGGTCAAGCACTTTGATGACAGGGAAGTCGTTATCCTTGACACCAGTGGACGCCACAAAGAGGAAACGGGCTTAATCGAGGAGATGAAGCGCATTGAGAGAGCCGTAACACCAAGAGAAGTAATACTCGTGCTGGATGGCACCATCGGGCAGCAAGCCACAGCACAAGCGGCGGCCTTCAAGGAAGCCACAGATATTGGTAGCATCATAGTATCAAAGCTAGATGGAACAGCTAGAGGAGGAGGAGCACTAAGCGGAGTAGCAGCCACTGGTGCACCCATAAAATTCATTGGAACTGGAGAGAAGGTAGAGGACCTTGAGCCCTTTGTTCCAAGCAGATTCATAGGAAGACTCCTGGGCATGGGAGACATCGAGGGACTGATATCAAAAGTAAAGGAAGCTGAGGCACCTATCTCAGAGAAAGATGTAGCTGCTATGCTCAGCGGTAAATTCAGTCTACAAGACATGTATAACCAGTTTGAGGCTATGCAGAACATGGGTCCGCTCCAGAAAGTATTGGGGATGATCCCGGGATTCAGCTATCAGCTTCCATCTGATGAGGTGGAGGACGCTGAGGAGCGTTTGAAGAACTGGAAGGTAATCATCCAGAGCATGACACCTGAGGAGAAGGAAGACCCCAAGTTACTGAACCGGAGCAGGGTTCAGAGAGTCGCCCGTGGAAGCGGACGAGACGAGCGGGAAGTAAGAGAACTTATAAAACAGTATAATACTATGAGGAAAATGCTCAAACAAATGAAGGGCAGCCGAAGGATGAGGCGCCAGATGCCTTTCAAATTACAGTGAGGAAAATTAAAATGGTAAAGAGTAGCGGAGTACGCAGGAAAAGCAGGGGCGTCATGAGCAAAAAAGTAAGGGAAAAAGGCAGACTCCCCCTGAGCAGACTATTGACTAAATATGAGGAAGGCCAGAAGGTCGTTATCAACATCGATCCAGGTGTCCACAAGGCAATCCCCCACAAGAGATATCAGGGAAAGGTAGCCACCATCGTTGGACAGCGTGGAAAAGCCTACATCCTAGAGATCCCCCAGAGGAAGACAGTCAAAACAATTATCACCACTGCGCACCATATAAGAAAACACAAGGAAGAATAGAACATGTCAGTATCTGAGAAGAGGGAGATCACAGTAGCCGAGGCGCGTAAGATGCTTATGGACAAGGCCGAGGAGCTTGACCCCCTTCAGCGCAGGGTACTAGAGTACACCATACGTTTCAGTAAACTAGATAGCGAATCCGCCAAAGAGCTAACTGAAGAACTCATGGAAGAAGCTGATATCGAACGAGGTTTGGCGGTACAGATAGTCAACTCTATGCCTGAGACAGTTCCAGAGATACGAACCTTTCTGGGAAGGCAGAGGATCATCGCAGAAGAGACTTTAAACAAGATTTTAGATATAATTGATAAATACCGGGTAGAAGAATAACTACCTGGAGTACCACCCCAGAGGAATGCAAATTGTATAGGGAGTCTAAAAAATATGAAGAATACGCTTACGTCCTAGACTATTTACCACATGGTAGGGCAGGGGCTCCTCGTACAACACACAGCGCTCAGGGCGCACTGCAGTTAATCGGGGAAGAATACTTTACTCTCTTGGAGGCAGCTCCAAATCCTGATGTAGAGTACAATATCAGGGATAGGATATTTGTGGGAAAAGGAGACAGGGCTAAAGTAGGTCACATACTGGGTAGGATATCCTATAGGGACTTATCAAGCTCAGCTAAAGCGGAGCTACCCGCAGTAATTGAGATAATAGTCAAGGAGAACGAAGAGAGATTTGTAGAATTCTTCAATGATACACCAAGTCTAACACCGCGCATGCACAGCCTTGAACTGATACCGGGAATCGGTAAACGATTAATGTTCCAGATACTGGAATTAAGGGAACGTTACCCCTTTGAAAGCTTCGAAGATATCAAGGAACGTACTAGTCTCAGTGACCCTGTAAAGCTAATAATCAGAAGGGTTATGAAAGAACTAAGCGAAGACGAGAAATACAACATATTCACACGCCCAGTCTAACACTGAAACATCGCCATTTTTACGCTTTATCCCAATTTTTCAAGGCATTATTTACACTATGTTTTTAAGAATCCTATTGGCTAGAAGGATAGACTAAAAATGAAGGCGGCCGACTTCAAGTACAAAAAAAACATGGCGTACACTAGACGCCAATACATGGGGGGTATTCCAGGTTCAAAGATAGTTAAATTCACCATGGGGAACACGGGAAAGGATTACTCCCACAGGGTAGAGTTAATCAATCTAAAAGAAGTCCAGATCAGGCATAACGCACTTGAGGCCGGACGCATCGCTGCAAACAGGGTAATGGAAAAATTTGTCGGCAGAGATAACTTCATGATGAAGGTAGTTCCCTACCCGCATCAGGTGGTGAGAGAGCATAAAAGGGTGAATGTGGCTCAGGCAGACAGATTCCAAGAAGGCATGAAAAAAGCCTATGGTAAACCAACCTTTGTAGCGGCTAGGGTTAAGAGAAATCAACCTATTATAGTAGCAGAGGTTGATCAGGACGGTATTGAGCATGCTAAGACAGCGCTCAAGAGGGCTTCAGCCAAGTTCCCGAGTCCATGCAGGATTATCGTAACCCAGAACTAATTTTAAACTAGGGAACAATTTTTACCCCATACCTAGTATTCATGGATGAATATCGTTGTATGACCTAGAACTAGATCGGGTGACCTCAGAGATAATGGAACGAGGTGCTCAGAAAATACTTTTACAGCTTCCAGATGGAATGCGCCCCTTCGCCTTTCAGCTAGTAGAGGCAATTGAGAGAGCAACATATGTCACTGTATTACTTTCAGGAGACTCCTGTTATGGGGCATGTGATATAGCGTTAAACCAGGCGAGAGAGCTAGGGGTTGATCTCATAGTTCATTATGGTCATACAGAGATGGTTGAGGTCTCTGAAGTACCTGTGATCTATGTTCATGCGAGAATAGATATCGATGTGGATCGACTGGTTAAAGCTGTATTACCTGTGCTCAAAGAATACAGGGCTGTTGGACTGACTACGACGACTCAACATGCTCATCAAATCACCGAGATAAAGGAAAAATTGTCCGAGAAAGAGGTCATAGTTGTGGTGGGTCAGGGTGGTGGGAAAACCCCTTTGAATGGACAAATTCTAGGATGCAGCTACGTGACCACAATATCTATAGTGAAAGAGGTGGATGCATACCTCTACGTGGGGGGAGGAAAATTTCACCCCATTGGAATCGTGATGAGCACCAGTAAGCCTGTGGTAACCGCAAACCCATTCAACGAAAAAGTATCACTCATATCCGAAGAGGACCTGATGGGAATTGCAAAAAAGCGTATGGCTGCTATAACCATGGCTAAAAACGCGAAAGTATTCGGGATACTCGTATCATCCAAACCCGGACAGAACAAGTTAGATGAAGCTCAGAGACTAGAAGAAAAAATCAAAAAACAGGGAAAAAAAGCAGTTATAATCTACCTAGATGAGATAAGAGCAGAACATGTAAACAACTACTCCGAGCCAGAGATACTGGTTAATACAGCCTGCCCAAGAATAGCGATAGATGGAATCGAAGGAATAAATCGCCCCATGATCACGGTAAAAGAAATAGAAGTTGCTCTAGGGATTCGGGAATGGGAGTCACTTTGGGGTAACAGCTATCTTGAATAACCGTGATGTTTAATAAAAACCAGATAAGATAGAAACAGGATCCCATAGGATCATATCATACTCAAACAAAGCAATAAACTTCCACGGGGGGCAAAACCGTGGAGATATATCAAAGAACACGAAGGAAAAGAAAAAAAATGCCAAAAAAAGAACTGGAAAAAGATGTTTTTCCGGGAGAGAGACTAGCCGTAATAGAGGAATTTATTGACGGCCCCGGAACATATCTGGAAGAAGGAGAAATCAGGGCAGCTGAGATAGGTAAGACCAAGCTGGACACTGATAAGAGAGAGCTATTTATCAAGAAAGTCACCAGAGAGTTAGTGATCCCGAGAAAGGATGATGAGGTTTATGCGGAGATAGGTCACGTCGCTAGAAAAGATGCGTGGATAGATATCTTTATGATCAATGGAAAACATATACACCCCACCTTTAGCGGGGTAATTCATATCAGCGACATTAGTAAAGACTATGTCAAAAACATAGACATAACCATAAAGAACGGGGACATCGTAAGAGGAAAAATAGTTAATGAGGTTAACAGGCTGAATCAGACAGGTCTGAAAGGCAATAACTATGGAGTAATATATGCTTACTGCAGCCGATGTGGAGGTCTCTTGGAGAAGCAACAGGGAAAGTTGATATGCCCCGATTGTGGACGATATGAGAGAAGAAAAATCGCGACCGATTATGGTAAGGTGGATCTCCTATGAAGGTAAACATTACTAAACAAGAAGAAGGATACATCGAGTTCGATTTCAGTGGCGAAGGGCATACATTACTTAACTTACTTCAAAGCAGCCTACTGGAAAACAAGAACGTCGAGATGGCTGGATACAGTAAACCACACCCATTAATGGATAGAAGCAGACTATTCATCAGACTTAAAGAAGGCGATGATGTGCTAGGGACACTAAAAGAGGCAACTGAGAACGCTGATGGTAAGCTTGATGAGTTTCTTGAAAATTTTGAGAAAAGTCTATCAGAACACTAACCATTCTTATTATTTAGGAATAACCCTTGAAACAGGTTCACATTGCCCATGTTAAACCAGAGTTCCGTGTACTAGGTATTGCTGCCTGTAAACTGGGAGAGGAGTACCATGTTCTCGGGACAGTGTTTAAGGGTAACAGTGAATTGGACGGAGTATTAGCTGGGAAGGGGAAGCGCGGATTAGAAGACACTATTATTAAAACGGTTAACGGGTCTAAGCATCTTGGTCAGGTTCGTTTGATCCTTTTAGACAAAGATATAATGCCCTCTGAAATAGCCCCATGTCTTATCTGGGAGAAAACAGGAAAACCAGTACTTGTTCTGACACGAGAAGACTCCATTGATCCTAGGTACATGTTTCAGTACAGAGATAGGGTTGTATTAGCTAAGGGAATAGATGAAAAATCAGCTACCCGAGTTCTAAACAGGATCCACGGAGAGTCCGGTTCAGAGGCTCTAAGGATTGCGGATATTATCTTGGAGAACATTTCCCAAGTACGCAATGTTTAATAGTTGTTTGTTCACGATAGTTTCGGATTGGTGGTATTAAGTTGAAATTTTGTCCAGAGTGTGGGGCGTTCTGCCAAGCGGATCCGAGTAAAAAATGTTATGTATGCCCCAAGTGTGGGTGGGAAGAGCCTCTGGAAGAGAGCCGAACCATTGTACGTGAAAAAAAAGAGAGCGAGAAAATAATAGTCGTGGGGCAGAAAGAGCGAAAGCTCAGTACCATGCCCAAGACTAGGATTAACTGTGAGAAATGCGGTAACGATGAAGCTTACTGGTGGATGGTCCAGACCCGAAGCATTGATGAGTCTACCACCCAGTTCTATCGATGCACAAAGTGCGGTTACACCTGGCGAGATTACAGTTAAGGCGACGGTTTTTTAACTACTCATACCCTTATCTGGTTAGCATATTTGAGTGATTTACATTGTTTGAGGTTGAAGTTTCAAGGATTGATCCTTTCAGGAGCCTCGTGAAGGCGCTTAGCGTTATCGTCGAGGAGGGCACCTTCGTTATGAATGAGGCACAGATAAAGCTCCTCGCTATGGACCCTAGCCATGTGGCTATGGTAGATTTTGAGTTACCCAGCAGTTTCTTTGATAGTTATCAATGTGAGGGCGAACCCAAACTCAGCATAAACATTAAGGAGTTTCTAAGGTTTCTGGATAGAGTGGATCGTGATGAACAAGTTAGGATCGTGTTAAACGATGAGAAAGCAAGGCTCATAATTCACTGCAAGAGAGGCGGCCATAGTAGAAGATTTGAGATGCCCATACTAGAGCCACTGGAGGAAGAAGTGCCACAACCCAAGATATTCTTCAAGGGAAAGGCACGTATCACAAGCGATGCCCTTCGTATGGCGATCAGAGACTCTACGCTGGTATCAGAACATGTCAAAGTGGAGATGGCTGAAGGCGTTTTGAAAATAAACGCGGAGGGAGATATGGGCAGCAGCTTCAGTGAATGGGAGGAAGATAGTGTAGATATCCTAGAGTTGAAGGTGGATGAGGAAAGCCAAGCCACATTTACGTTAAGCTATCTTCAGGATATCGCGAATGCAGCCGGGGCTAACAGCGAAGTTGCAACCATCGAGTTGAGTACTGATATGCCCATTAAGATGGATTTCGAGATCCCTCTGGGAAGACTCGTCTACTATCTAGCTCCATGCATCGGGGTCTAATTTACTGGTCACCATACCAGTTTTTATTATAAACAAGACTCAAAAACGTTTTTATGGTTTTATAGTTAAAATAAGTCGTATTTTATAAGCGAAGAGCTATTCGTTACTTTCTCACCGTTTTGTTGAGGGTTAGTTTTTGGTTATTAGATAAGAAGGTGGCTACCAGCTTTCGCGATTTCGCGTAGCCTAAGACAACACTAGTGTCGCGAACGGAGCGTAGTTTAACTTCCGAGTTCGGAATGGGTTCGGGTGGATCCCACGCCCTTTGGCCGGTTACCAGCCATACAAGGCTAGTCGTTTTCTTTAAACGTTTCGGTAGCTGGAATATACTGGAACTCTACTACCCAGATATAGTCATCTGGGTGATATATCCCGTAGATGTCTTTCCAAGCCTCTATGAATTCCTGTTGTGTATTGAAGCCCTCTTTTTGAATATCCACTAAAGATATGTCTCCAAGGTTCTGTTGAAAAATGTCTATGATCTTTATCTTATCGGGAAGAACAGAGTGATAGTTTTTTCTTAGGTGGTATGTTTTTCCTAGTGTTAGGTTAGGTTTTTTTAGTCGTCGGGTCTGTGTTTTTTGGCCTTCCCGGATTTTGGTGATAAGTTGTTTTCTGAACAGTAGGGTCAAGTATTTCTAATTGTGTTATAGATTTGTTTAGAGGTTGTGTCAAAAGGCGAATAACATTTTGGGTACAGCCTAAAAAGAGAGTATAATTATGTAAAAATATCCAAAACCATTGTCATTGATAGAATATTTTATATTTATCATAAGTTAAATCTGCACTATATGTTCTTTAAATCTTCCTGAACACCCCAAAGTAGTAGTAGATGGAACAGCCATCGTAATCAATTATGAGGATGGCAGGAAGGAAATCTGGGGTCATGAAGCGAATAAAAAGATCGCGAAAGAAGTTGCAATGGACATAGAACTCGGATTAAAGGCCATTGATTATGTATCTCTTGAGGTAATGAAGCTGTTAAGCGAGATCGCGGAGCAGTTAGAATCACTTGATATACCGGCGGAGTATGTGAAAGATTATGTCTGCGAGGGATATACAAAGGTCTCAAAACGGTTCAGAGAACTAGAGATACGTCAAATAGTCACAACAGATAACTAATTTCGAGATCATCTTTTTTTAAAATAAGTATTCAAAATAGATCATAAGCGTAGCATCCCAAATAGAGATGATTGTATGTAACGATAATGAGGATTCTAGTTAGTGCTTGAAAGCTTAGACGGAGAGGGGTAAATTTATATCCTATTTCTACATGGGGATGTGTTGCGGGGCTGTGGTCTAGTGGCTATGACGTTGGGCTCCAGAAAAACATAATCAATGAAACCGACCCGAAAGGGGATGAGGAGTTTCTGGAGCTGGGGAAACC
>WJJC01000174.1 GCA_014729945.1 Candidatus Bathyarchaeota archaeon | reverse complement strand
TCATAAACGATTACCGGAACATCCAGTTCTGATCTATGAATCTTGCTTCTAGCCTCTGCGTATCTTGAAATATACATAGGGTCTAGACTTGTGTCACAGACAAGTTGGGTTGTCTTTGAGTTTACGGCACGGACCGTGATTCCCGATCCATCTAGGGGTAATGGCTTAATTTTCTCGTTAGACACCCCTAGGGATTTTATGAAATGTATTTTACCTTCCTTTATGATTCCAAAGGTTGCTGCAGAGAACCCGAATATTCTATCCACAGTGTTTAGGACGACATCCGCTACTTGAGCTATGTTCTCAGTTTGGGCTAGCTCCGCTGCGTTCCTATGAAGGGCTTCAATTTGTAACTCATATCTTCCTTCTTGTTCGTTAATATGCTTCTTATAACGCATAACCAAACCCGATAAGTAGTCAGAGAAAAGTTGATACGATGTGTAGGTATTCCCCCGGCATATAACTTCATCTAATCTATTTTCATTATAGCTCCCAATTCTCATCTCATTCTCTGTTTGCTCAACAAGAATAATGAGCGTGTTAAAATTGCTTCGAATACGTTCGTACCATGTTTCTGTTCCATCAGGTGTATTATATAGAACTACACAGTCAGGTTCTCTAGGGGGTATACTTTCCCATTCTCTATAAGATGCCCTAATTGGTGAGATTTCTTTACAAGATTCTAGATGGGTTATTAGTTTAGAGGCCTCAGCCACGTTATGTTGGGGGTAGAGAAACAGAACGCTGCAATTGTAAGCCATTAGGGTATCATACCGCATCCAATCAACTTAGGTATTTAGATATAATGGAGGCTTATGGGTGAACATTATTTTATTATTTTGTAAGACGATTTTAGTAAACTTTGTGAATAAAAAAGACATATAAAATTAGAACCTAGTAACCTGAATTAAAGTGTACTAGGACACCTCAGTTTTAATCCTTTTAAACTGTAATAAAAGTGTCATACTCTTTATCTTCTCTATTTATTCAGCCAACTGATAAGAAAAAGACGATTAATCGAACCGAGATAAAGAATGAATATAATTCACCCTGATACAATATCCCTATATGAAGCAGCAAGCCAAAGACAACAATAAATGCCCCCTATGTGGAACCAGCAAGATACTCCAAGATCCTACAACAGGTGAAGCAATATGCAATAGCTGCGGATACGTATATCAAAAAGAGATGCTTAGCACAGCCCCCGAGTGGAGAGCCTTTAATCTAAAAGAGAGACAAGAAAAAACCCGGGTCGGAGCACCATTAACACAGACGATACACGACCGGGGGCTAAGTACTAACATAGGTTACCAGAACCGAGATCACACAGGGCGAAAACTGGCACCCGAACAAAGAAACACATTTTACCGGCTACGAAAATGGAATCGAAGAAGTAAAAAAACAAGCAGCTCAGATAGAAACCTCACCCAGGCACTAGGTCACATATCCCAAATAGGCAATGAACTGGGAGTACCCAGAAACGTAACTGAGACAGGTGCCACCATCTATAGACAAGCCTTAAAAAAAGACTGTATTAAGGGAAGAACCATCGAGGGAATTGCAGCGGTAAGCCTGTATATAGCTTGTAGGGTTTGCGAGATCCCTAAGAACCTATCAGATATAGCAGCCATGACCAACAATGACAAGAAAAGCTTGGCACGAGATTATAGATACCTTGTAAACCTACTAGACAAGGATATACCTAGGATCAGCACGGGAAAAATCGTATCCAAACTGGTGCAACAACTAGAGCTCTCAGGTAGGGTAGAGAAAATTAGCTTGGACATTCTAGAGACTGCAAGTACATTAAGACTAACAAACGGGAAGAGTCCTAGTGGTATGGCTGCCTCCATCATCTACATTGCATGCAATATCATGGATGAGAATAGGATTCAGAAAGACATTGCAGAGAAAGCCCAGGTGACCTCCGTAACCATAAGAAATAGATACAAAGAACTCATGTCTAATTTGGACATAGAAACAAGTTTATAACCGTAAAAAAGAAACTACTTTATTCCTTCACTTATCTAAGCCTCTATTCATTATCATGAATCCAGCGGTAGCAGCGATATTCGTGAACAAGATCATCACGATCACAATATCAGTAATAGGAGGTATCTGTAAGCCCTGCTCCACGGGCATAAAAGCAGTCAACCCCGCGGTAAGACCCCTAGAGACCATCAACGAGACTATCAAACCATCATCAACATATCTTTTATCAAAAACACCTATAACCCTGTAGCTTAACCATCTGCTCACAATCATCAAACCGGTTAAAACCAAGGCAATAATCAAGACTCTAAGGGTAACCGTCTCAACGTTAAACATTACACCTAGTAAAAAGAAGAACGTATTCTTAACTAGAAAAGAAACCTCATCCTGCATCACATCCATCGCCGTAAAAAAACGTAAAACCCTGCGGCGTATATACAAACGAGTCCTAAAAAACTCGGGTAGATTACCAATCATGATACCAAAAACCATCACAGCTATTACCCCACTACCCCCAAGGGATTCAGCTAGAGAATGCAATATAATTGAGACCGCCAACGTTATCAAATACTTTAAAGAAAGTTCCTCTCGCACATAAACCAGTACAAGAGTCCACCCTATGGAGAATGCAAAACCCAAGACAATCGCAACTACTAGATATTGAATAATATTCAACACAGTAACACTTGGGCTCAAACTAATTGTAACAGCCTGAGTAATCAATGTTACAGTGGTGATAATGGTTACATCGTTAATGACAGATTCAAACACCAACATCTGAGAAACAACCGGGTTCAACTTCAGTCTACGAGTAAAATACATAATGGGAAGGGTTGAAGTCCCGCTGCAAATCACCCCAAGAATAAGACTGGCCACAGGTGACCAACCTAGTATAAGCCATAAAAAACCACTACAGATCATACTCGTAACAAATAGAACAATAACTGTGAAAATAGTGGAGGTCCTCATAGTCATAAGAGCCTCATGAATATCTGTAGTGAGTCCGCTCTCCAATAATATAATAACGATACTAAGTGTAAAAACATGGTTAATCA
Source organism: Candidatus Bathyarchaeota archaeon (assembly GCA_014729945.1). Next base: position 1,191 of record WJJC01000174.1, on the reverse strand, counting down.
ATCCTGAGAAATCATGGAGCCCTATGATCCCCGTTAAGGGTCCAAGGATCAATCCGAATAATATCATAAAAATTGACTCAGGTACGCCGGTTTTATCAAAGAGAATATGACCAATAACTGCAACAATAACAGCGAACCCCATTATGGTTAAAACATTAAGATACATAGTATAACACATCACTAAGTAATTGGAAACTAATCACACAGTATCATTCCCATATTAGGTTAATAAGACAAATAAATAAAAACGATAAAAATATCCGAGAAAAAGATAAGGCAAAACCTAATCCTATTCCACTACTTTAACATTAGCAGCTCTTGGACCTTTAGGAGAGTCCTCAATATCGAACTCTACCTTCTGACCTTCTCGAAGCTCAAAAGCTCCTTGTATTGCTGAGTTATGGCAAAAGACATCTTCTTCTTCTCCCTCAACTCCAATAAAGCCGTAGCCTCTATCAAGCCATTTTTTAACTATACCTTCCAACTGTTTCACCTCACCTTAGAATAAATCTAACATTGCATATACATGCCTCCATATAAACCCCCACTATTCAACATCTATCAGCCTTTGAATTGAAGATAATCATGCCTGATTAACAGTTTACAACAGATTTTTTTCCATATTGACCTTGTTATGGCTCAGCGGGGCATGGACAGGAGTACTCGCATTTCACTAAACCAGTTTCCAGTTTTTGGAGCATATCCTTGTGTTTACTAGGTGGTATTGCCTGTTGAATAATCTGCATCAAGGCTTTCAGAAAACGTTCAATCGGACACTGGATAGAATCCTCACTCATTCTCAATAAGTCAAGATGTGTGGATGAGGAATCAGGTATCGGGGTTTCCACAGCTTTCTCCCATTCCCCAAGTTTTTCTATGTATAGTTTCTGCAATTCATCTGTCTTAAACCTCTGTGGAGCCATCCTAACTCGTCCATCATAGGTTTCAAAACGTTTCATACTATGATCTAGGAATGCAGAGATTAACTCTAATTCTTCCCGGGATAGATAATTATCAATAGACCTTGAACGCATAAGAGAATCTATTCTACAATACCTTCAATCATAATTAAAATTATGCCTAATACCATGATTCAACTCTAGCCCCTAGAGTCTTATGAAAATTCACTAAATACTTTTCATCCGCACCGTGTTCATCTTGAATCAGTTTATACTCAGCCATCACCTCATC
>WJJC01000028.1 GCA_014729945.1 Candidatus Bathyarchaeota archaeon | reverse complement strand
GCTCATTGCTCCCTGTTCGCTGGCCCAGGATTCTAAGAGGTGATCGAAGGCTGTCTTCCGACTGGGTTCGATTAATGGTTCTCGTAGTTCTCTGCGTAGTCTTTCTACTGTTTCCTGGAACATTTTCCTGAATGGTTTTGTTTCTCTTCCCATAGTTTCTTCAACTCTGTAACGATATTCGGTGGACCCGGGGCGTCTTAATGGATGGTCAATGAGATAAGCCCGGTTAAACAGTGAATCCCGTTGACGTGGTCTAAGGTAGACTATGATGTTGGCTGTGTGTCTTAGGTAGCTGCTGCTCTCAGGTCTGGGTAGTAAGCCGCCTCTGCGTCTGATTGCTCTACCTGAAGAAACCAGGGGTATATTCTTCTGTATACATTGTTGCCGTAATGCGTTGATGCTTCTCTGCACCTCTTCACGGACCCGGTGTCTGTTCCGTTTACGCGCATCATCATTGTGAAGCTTGAAGATACCGTCAACCAGTACAAGGCTGACATGGCTCTGTTTCTCGATGAAGCTTTGTAGCTCCGCTGCGAGTTGGGCTTGCTGGTCTGCGCTGCTGGCTGTGAATACTCGTACACGGTTCATGGCTTCCCAGATATTATACCCTGATTCCTCCGCGAGTTCAGCGAGCTCCTCAATACCCAGGTTTATTCGCTCTTTTCGATAATTGTTAAGCACCATATACGCTATCTTCGGTAATCGCTGTTCTGTGGGTTTGAGAGCGTTAACAGTGAGATGCCGGAATAATTGCTCAGTTAAGCCTCGTTCCCCGTAAAAGTGATAGAATAAGGTACACTTGATTCCTCCACCCAGTAACTGGTCCAGTTCACGGCTGCCCGTACTTACGGTACCTCTGTGTTGTGTTGCAGTTATTAGCTTGGATGCTTCAATATAGTCCATAAGAGCAAGGCAAACGATACACGATTCATGTTATAATCCATACGCAGAGATCAAAAGCAGAGAGATTACTGAAAATAGGGGTTTATGGATTTATTAGAGACCCTTCTTGTATCCTTTTGTTATATATTTGTGTTGTATTGAAGCTAACTCAACATTTCCCGGTGTCTTAATTTTTGGTTTGAATGGTTGTGGAGTGAGATCGATATTGTATATTTCAGATATTCTCTTGTTTCCTTGTCCATATCGATAGAATCGCTTCTTAAACCCCTCTAATCCATCATCGAAATTATGATTGATTATTGATTCAAGAGCATATCTAAGTTCCCCTATTTCTCGTAATCTGAAACCTAGATCAACGTCTTCCCCAGCGGCTATATAGATTTCTTCATTAAATCCATTTATTTCCCGGAGGGCTGGTTTCCATACCAGTGCATTAGCTGTTACTAGAAACTCAGGGTATTCTATTCCGAATAATGTATATGGCGCCGGAATGAGTATGTTTTGCGATTCATAATACTGAGATAAATAATCATTTCCATATGCCTTGACGTTACCCGCGTAGCCAATCGAGCCATCCAGTGAAGCATTGTATCCGTTTATCCAGTTTTTCCTAGGTATACAATCACTATCAGTGAATAATATCCAGTTTGTCTTGGCTTTTTTCCAACCGATGTTTCTTGCTGCTGCGGGACCTCTTTTATCCGAGTGAAGAAGTAGAATATCTAATTCTTTATGATATTTATCTAGTATTTCTGTGCTTTTAGACCGGTCATCTATGATTATTATTTGGCGTGGATACTCCTGAGTTCTATGTGTTTTTATTAATGCCTTAAGGAAATTATCTATTCCTTTTTGATTATCTTTTACAGGTATTACCACGGTTATTTCTTTTGGAGTTACTTGTTTAGGCGCGATCAATTTTTTCTTTTTCTTTGGCCTATAACCATAGGTTGAAGTAAATGTCATATGAGGTTAATCTCTACAGGTATATTTAATTATAAATATCTTGATCAATTTAGGTTTATATGAAGGAGGTTATTGTTAGCGTACCAGGCAGAATATGTCTTCTCGGAGAACATATGGACTGGATAGGTGGGGAAGTAATAACTACCGCAATAAATTGGCGTTTAATCTGTAAAACCTCTAAAAACATTAAAGGCATAATTACAGCTGGCTCCTTTAATCCTTACCCTGTTTATGAAGAAATATTTTTGAATGATATTAATTTTGATTCTGAGTTAAAATATATCCCTGCTGTATTAAGTATAATAAATAATGGGAAATCATGTGAAAAAGTGGATATATCTATTGAGAGATCAGAGAAATATGGTTTTCATCAATTACCCGCCAAAAAAGGGCTATCTTCTTCAGCAGCATTATGTCTAGGAACTATTGCTTCATATAATGCATTGGTTAACAGGAATTACGATCTTTCACTGAAAGACAAAATAGAATACGCTGAAGCCTCTTACATTGCAGAGAACCAAGTTTTAGGTATTAACTGTGGGCGAATGGATCAATACGCTTGCTCCTTAGGAGGATTACAACACTTTAACTTCCTAAAAGGTATAAAATGTACTAGATTAAAGCCAATACCTGGCGTAGATATTGTACTAGGGGATTCACATACAGAAAAGAATACAGAAAAAGTATTAGATTGGTTAAAGAAAAGACTAATTGAAGAAGATCCGGTTT
>WJJC01000173.1 GCA_014729945.1 Candidatus Bathyarchaeota archaeon | reverse complement strand
GACCATGTCGGGGTAGTAGACCGAACATCATCATCCACACATCTTGGTCTTCCAAGGTCTCTGGCTTAAGAACAGATTCCAGTATCTTTTTCATCAAGGGGTGATGGGCTTTCTCGTCTTCCTCTATAACTTTTAGCAAGATTTTTGCTTTCTCATTATCTACTCGTTTTATTAAGTCCTGTACGTTTTTCATCATCTCTTTCTCTACTTTGATGTGCTCGTTGAGTTCTTTCTCAAGGTTCTCCATCTTGGTAGCCATCAAACCCATGTTCTTGCCTTGAATTATATCTGCAGCTGCCCGGTATAGACCCGCATGCTTCTTACTATCGTATCCAATTGAGTTGATGAGCATCTCAACGTAGTCATTGCCCAGACCACGTATATTCTCCAATTTTAGAGCATATTCTTCCTCTAGATCTGCATATGTTCTAAGTTTCTTAGTAATCTCTTTAGTATTCATTCTGAGTAAACTAAGAAATCATTATATAAAAATAGAAAAAAGAAGACCTATTCGGCTTCTACTGTAATGGCGCCTTCCGGGCAGCTATTTACGCAAGCCATACACAGTATACATTCTTCTGCTCGCACAGGGTCAGCTTTTTTTTCGTTATCATATTCTGGCATCTCTACGATGTCATATACATCTACGGGACATACGTCTTTACATACGGCTGCGCCTGAACACTGGTCAAGATCTACTATTACTTTCGGCATTTCGATCTATTTCATATAACAACTGTAATATTTAAAGAGAAATACCTTGTTTATTTCTCCTTTTTTTTTCGTTTATATAACGTGATTTAGAAGTAGTAAATATGATAAAACAAGTTGATGGAAAATGGGTCGCAGAGTGCAAATTATGTGACTGGAAAACCATAGAAGAGACAGAGAAAGGAGCCAGAAAAGTACTTAACCGTCACATTGATGTCACGCATAAGAAACCTACCGTAACAGTACCCCAGCGAAGAAGCCCAGTAAAAGAAGAAAATAAACAAGGCAACCTACCTGAAGCAGAGAAACCCCAAGGTACACAAAAGTAAAGATAAAGGAGCTACTCATTGAACACCAAGACACTATTAGATGAATATGGGGAATATCTCAAAAAGGAGAAGCAGCCTGACTGGATAACCCCAATGCTAGCTACCCTAACAGATGATTACTTCGATGACATAGATTGGATCTATGAACGAAAGTTAGATGGCGAAAGATGCTTGGCTTTTAAAAAAGAAGATGAAGTAAAACTTTATTCAAGAAACAAAAAACTCCTGAATAATACTTATCCTAAGGTGGTTAACGCCTTGAAGGGAGAACAGGGGGATTTCATCGTTGATGGGGAAGTAGTGGCATTTGAGGGTGAATTAACCAGTTTCTCCAAGCTTCAAAAGAGGATGCATAAGAGGGAACAGGAAAATATTGAAAAAACAGGCATAGCTGTCTATTTTTATATTTTCGATATTATGCACCTTAACGGATACAACACAGAAGAAGTGGAGCTGGTTCATAGGAAAGAAGTGTTAAAATCTTTGATGGAGTTCAGTGATCCAATCAGGTTTGTTAAGCATCGTAGAGAGAAGGGGATAGAGTACCATGATGAAGCCTGTGATAAAGGCTGGGAGGGTATTATCGCTAAGGATGGTACTAGTAAATATGTTCACTCCAGATCAAGAAAATGGCTTAAATTCAAGTGCCGAAACCAACAAGAATTCGTTATAGGAGGGTACACGGAACCCCAAGGGGAGCGAGAGTATTTCGGAGCCCTTTTAATCGGATACTACCAGGGTGATGATTTTGTCTATGCTGGAAAAGTTGGAACCGGTTACACAGAGGAGACTTTAGAGACACTAGGAGAGAAACTAAGAGAGATTGAGACCGAAGAGAGCCCGTTTGAGGGGATGATTGATGATAAAGGGGTGCACTGGGTTGAGCCAAAACTGGTCTGTGAGGTTAAGTTCACCGAGTGGACAGATCATGGTAAACTTAGACACCCCTCATATCTTGGATTACGTAGAGATAAATCACCAAGGGAAATCAAGAGGGAGATACCAGCGTAATGATGGACGAGATAAACGGCCACAGTGTAGAACTCTCTAACCTAGAAAAGGTGTTCTTTGAGGATTCTGGAGTCACCAAGGGAGATATAATTGACTACTATAGACGGGTTTTCCCCACGATGGAGACTCATATCAGGAATAGACCCTTGACCCTTCACAGGTACCCAGATGGAATAAGTGGAGTAGACTTCTATCAGAAAGAGGCGCCTGATTATATCCCTGATTACATTGAAACAGTTAAAATAAAGAAAGTTGAAGGTGGAAAACAGTACCAGATGATGGGAAATAGTAGAGCAACCATAGTATATCTTGCTAACCTAGGCACCATCACTTTCCACATATGGTTAAGTAAATTAGATTCACTTCAATTGCCGGATAAGCTTATCTTTGATCTGGATCCCCCAAGGGATGACTTTGAACCCGTCAGGGAAGCCGCATTTGATCTACGGGATATTATGGAGGAGTTAAAACTCGACCCCTTTGTCATGACTACTGGCTCAAAAGGATTGCATATTGTGCTACACATAAAAAGAGAGCTTGAATTTGATAGTGTTCGAGATACAGCAAATAAAATCACCTCACATCTTGCATCCAAGTACCCTGAAAAATACACCACAGAGATACGGAAAAAGAAGCGAAAAGGAAGACTATTTCTGGACACCGCGAGAAACGCTTATGGACAAACTTCTGTATCACCGTATTCGCTTAGGGCGAGAAAAGATTGCCCAGTTGCAACCCCTCTAGAGTGGGATGAACTCGATGACTCAGAGCTTTACTCAAAAACCTATACTATAAATAATATTTTCAGGCGTCTAGGTCAGAGAGATGATCCTTGGAGAAATTTCTATAACGAGCCCTGTTCGTTAAAGAGGATACAGAGTGAGATTGAGGAGTTAGAGTAATGGGCGTAGACCTTAAATCCATACTGGTTAAGGACACAATAAAGTTAGATGAATTAAAAGGCAAAGTTATAACTATTGACGCATCGAATATACTCCATCAGTTCCTTTCTACGATACGGAAACCAGATGGAACTCCGCTTACAGATTCACAGGGAAACGTAACATCCCATCTTATAGGATTATTCTATCGCACCCTGAAGATGATGAGAGAGTTCTCAGTTAAACCAGTCTATGTTTTTGATGGCGAGATGCCGGACCTGAAAACAGATGTTGTAGAGAAAAGAGCCGAGAGGAGAAGAGAAGCTAAGAAAAAGTGGAGCAAAGCTAAACAGGTTGGAAAAGACGAGAAAGCGTTCAAAGAAGCGGTTAAGACTGGTTTCCTGGATGATCAGATGATAAAGGACGCTAAACTGCTCTTAAACAATATGGGACTACCAATAGTTCAGGCTCCAGCAGAGGCCGAGGCCCAGTGTGCTTATATGACCCACGATGAGGAGATCTACGCTATGAACAGCAGGGATTATGATTCCATGCTATTTGGGGCGAGCAAGCTCCTCAGATATATGACAATTAGTAACAAGGATAACATAGAGATTATTGATCTGGATAAATTCTTGAATCATCATGAGATCTCCTGGGCGCAACTTGTTGATATGGGAATCCTCATTGGAACGGATTACAATGAGGGGGTATTCAGAGTAGGCCCCAAAACAGCTCTAAAATTAATCAAGAGACATGGATCGATCGAGAAGATACCTGAGAAATACCAGAAAAAACTGGATGAAAATTATGCAGATGTTAGAAAATTGTTTCTTGACCCGCCTTTAATAGAAGATTACTCTCTTGAGTTTAAGGAGATCAATAGGAATGGCGTTATGCAGTTCTTATGCGAGGAAAGAGGTTTTCCACACGAGAGGGTCTTAAATAATTTGGAAAAATAAAGAGATTATTCGGTTGGGGGTTCCTCAGGAGGCTCTGGAGGCTTATCCGGGGGTTCCTTAGGAGGTTCTTTTGGGGGTATATCTTCTGGATCGTCTGGTGGATCTTCTATCGACAGATTATCTCACCTATTTTAGATGATTTTTGAGTAACTCAGTCAACTCATCGATGTGAGCTTGCTTGTCTTTCTCCATTTTTTCCCAGAACTTTAGACACTTCTCGCAGCCGACAGAGTCGGTTTTGTATGTATTCTTGATTCTCCAAAGGCTCTGGCTTTCTTCTACTAGTTGGGTCATTAGATCGTATACATGGTCACTTAGCATTTTTCTTCAAATATAGCTCGGTAAACATTTTTTATAAACCTTGAAACGGATACCATTTCTCGATTTAAATAACATATTCACATAAAATTAAACGATATAGAATGATGACGATGAAAAGACCTTTCGAATTTAAGGTAACTCCGGAAACGATTAAGACAGGAAAGCACTGGGTATCCGTTCACCTGAAAAACGTCAGCACCGATGACATGACTCAGCTGGACGTTAAACTGCATTCAGAGGACCCGTATTTCATTGATGTGCTTGGTACAGGTAGCTATGTCTCTGAAATTAAAGCGGGAGAAGAAAGAGTTCTACCATTCCAGTTGAATGCTGATATATCAACCAAGGTATATGCTACGGTCTCAGGGTTCAGAGATGGTGAATACTTTTTCTGGACATCCCCTAGGGTTGAGATAGATGTAGGGGTCACGAGGGCGAAGCTGAGAAACGTTTTTGCGTTGACGCATCCTCACGCTATCCTTGATGAGACAATTGAAGCGGAGGCTGTGGTTGAGGGAGTTATCGGTGGTGCTGATTTCACCGTATCCTTCTGGCATGATTCACCGTCCAGCTATGAGAAGATAGGTGAGACAAAGATAGAGAATCTAGAAGCTAGGGAAGTAATCAGGCCATCAATCGAATTCACGCCCGAGGAATCTGGAATCCATGACATCTATGTATATCTCTACCATGACACCAAGTATATTGGTAGTGGCTCGGATACCATCTGGCTAGAATAAACCTTTTTTTCTATTTTTAAGCTATAAAAGTCATCCTAACTAGTACTAAGCATGTATCAAAAAAGATTACTTGAATGCAGTATCTCACCTGTTAAGGTAGAGCGAGGAACAAAATGGGTATCAGTAAACCTAGAAAACATAAGCGATAAACCCCTCTCTAGATTAGAAGTTTCCTTACATTCTATTGAGCCCTACTTTTTATCGGTAGTAAGACCGGATTCCTATATCAGTCAAATGGATACGGGGGATATAGCGAGTATACCTTTCCAAGTTGAGGCACGAGAATCAGGAAGAGTCTACCTAACAGTAACAGGTTATCAGGAGGGAAAAGTTCTACTGGGACTCTGCACCAGTGAAGATCAGGGTGGAGGATGAAATAGCCGAGATAAAAAATGTGTTCGTATTATCAAAACCTAAAGTTAAGAAGCATAAATTAATTGACGCTGAGGCAACTATACTTACTTATAGATCCGATCACTCCTATGTCCTGAAATTCTGGCTTAACTCCCCTTCATCATATGAACAGATAGATGAAGTTGAGACAGGTACTCTTGATAAGGATATGGAGAAAACATATTCTATTGATTTCTCGATAGAAGAGACTGGTAGGCATGAATTGCATGTTTATCTCTATGAGGACTCCGAGTTAATCAGTAGAGAAAGAGATAAACTGATAGCAGTGGAATAGTCCACTACTTCTTTAACATTTTTCTTTAAACCAATTGATACTAAGCCTTGTAACCTCGTCTAAAGCCCCGGGTTCGCTGAAAAGATGACCTGCATTAGGTACAACCTCTAGTTTTTTATCGACTATTAGTTTCTTTATAGCTTCCCTATTCATATCAAGAACTGTTCTATCTTTTCCTCCGACTATGAACAAGGAGGGGGCTCTGACCTCTTCTAGGTAATCAGATGCTAGGTCTACGCGTCCACCCCTGCTGACAACTGCGCATACACCCTCAGGTCTTTTTGCGGCTGCTATTAATGCTGCGGCTGATCCTGTGCTTGAGCCATAGAGTCCGATGTTGAGATCGGTTAACCCTTCTCTTTTCCTCACCCAAGTCTTTACATTTCCCACTCTTTCAGCTAGCATTGGTATATTGAATCGGTACTCACGTGTCATCTTGTCTACACGGTCCTCTTCCTCGGTTAGTAGATCCATTAATAGAACTGATAACCCATGGTCTATCATGTTGTTAGCCACGTATCTATTACGGGGACTATGTCGACCACTCCCACTGCCATGTGCAAATAAGACTATGCAGCTAGAGTCCTCCACTTTTTTCAAATCGCCATTGATTATTTTGTCTCCAACCCCGATTTTTATGGGATCATAGTTATTACTCATTTTCCTTTAACATCTCCTTAGCTACCTCGGTAGGTACCTGGCTGAAATCCTGGTAAAACTGACCTATAGCGTGGAATACCTTTGGCTGTAATGGGCAGATAACATCATCTGATTCCTGTCTGAGCATCCCTATTGCCTGAGGACTTCCCACAGGTACAGCAATTACTACTTTTTTTGCTCCTAGATTTTTTGCTACCGTTATCGCCATTTTAAGTGTTGATCCAGTAGCCACACCGTCATCGACCAGGATAGCTGTTTTACCCACCAAATCAACTGGGCTCACTTCACCTTTCAACTTTCTATAAATTTCTTTTGCTTCACGCTGTTTCCTTTCTTTGGCTTCTTCAAGATATTCCTCTGTTACTCCTCTAATGTTATCAGGGTTAATGTAGGATGAATTAACACTAGCTGCACCAACCGCATACTCGGGATTATTTGGATGACCAATTTTTTTAACAATGATGACATCTAGAGGTAAATCCAATCTCTTAGCTATTTCGTATGCTACTGGCACTCCACCTCGTGGGATAGCCAATAAGACAGCGTCCTCATCATCGTATTGGCTTAGTTCATCCGCGAGTTTTTGTCCCGCTTCTTCTCTATTCTTATACATTTAACTACACTTAATTGATTATTAGTAACCACATTAATACCTTACAAATAAAGCTACAACGGATTGTTTAAGCTTCAAATAAAACCCGGTATTAGATAAATATGAGATGGCTCAGATATTTGAGGTAGAAAGATACCGTGAAAAAACACGGATATTCAGGGATAGAAAACACGCTGGCCTGCTTTTAGCAGAGGAACTGAGTAATTATAAGAATGATCCCTCATCGATAATAGTAGCTATACCTGCTGGTGGCGTACCTGTAGGATACACGATTAGTGAAAAACTAGAACTACCCCTAGAGGTTGCGATTACCCGTAAGCTACATGTTCCTTGGAACCAGGAGGCGGGGTTCGGGGCAGTCACATGGAATGAACTCGTTGAGATCAATGAGCCACTTGTTAATCATCTGGGTTTAACAGAGGATCAGATGGAAAATGTAATCGAGAAAGAGATCAGGACCATAAATAATAGAAGAAAAATGTATGGTGAGAAAAAATTCCCGGATCTGGAGGAAAAGCACCCTATTCTCGTTGATGATGGAATAGCATCGGGATTTAGTATGCTAACAACAGCAAAAGCAATTAGAAAATATGACCCCATGAGTATCACGGTGGCTGTTCCTACGGCTCCCAAGAGATCAATAGAGAGAATACAACAGTATGTT
>WJJC01000172.1 GCA_014729945.1 Candidatus Bathyarchaeota archaeon | reverse complement strand
CTTAATTTCAATACTCTCTCCGAGATTAGTCTCCAGAATCTCCTTTATATCATCAACCAATTAGATCCCAATTCCGTATCAGATACCAGAAGAAGTTATTAAAACTGATCCCCAAACACCCCGTTACTCCAACTCCACTTCCCTTCTCTTATCCTCCGGCACCCTAGCTGAGACACCCGCACTCAAAGTCGCCGAGTCCAGTGAATCACTGGGAGCAAAAATAATGGTATTACTCCTGTCCTGACTCACATCCGATATAGTCTGAAGCTCACGAAGTTTGTATCCATACACCGACTTTTCCAATATAGTGGACGCTTTGGCTAGATTCTCAGCCGCCTCCACCTCTCCTTCTGCCGCGATAATCACTCCCCGCTTCTCACGCTCAGCCTCAGCCTGTCGTGCCATTATCCTCTTCATATTTTCCGGCAACTCAATATTCTGTAACTCCACCTTTCTGATATCAATACCCCACTCCTTAGACGCCTGATCCACAGACTCCTTAATAGCCGCAGCAACATTTTCCCGCTTCTCAAGAATTTGATCTAGGTCTTTCTCCCCAACCACATTCCTTAAAGTAGTCTGACTGAACTGTCGCACCGCATACATATAATCATCCACATTTAATATCGCCTTCTTAGTATCCTCAATCTGATAAAACACCACAGCATCCACTCGAACACTAATATTATCCTTAGTAATAGCCTCCTGAGTAGGAATATCCATAGTACGCACACGTTTATCCATCGAAGAAGCCTTCTCCAAGACAGGGATCAAGAAATATAGCCCTGCCCGTTGCAGCCGATCAAACCGACCCAACCGCAGAATAACCGACTCCTCCCACTCATTATTCACACGAACAGCAGACCCAACCAACCCGATGAGCACAACCAATACCCCAACCCAAACATAAACCAACATAATAAAACAGAACAACACACCCAATATAAACCTAAACTAAAACAGAAAACATAACAAACTGATTCAGTTATATATAAAAAAAATATGAATTAAAAAAACAGCTAAAGATCGGCTTCTACCCTCCAACTATAAGTAAAAAAACATAAAGTCCAAACACCCAACTAAACTTATGCATGTAGACCTAGTCCTCAAAAACTGTAAACTAGTAACCCCACGAGGCATAACAGAAGCCGGAATAGCAATAGATAAAGGAAAAATAGTCGCAGTATCCAGAACCCCTCATCTACCTAACGCAGAAAAAACACTGGACCTCAACGGAGACCCCGTTTTACCCGGCGTCCTTGATGGACACTGTCACGCAACAAGCATACCAGACACACCGGCATCAACCACAAAAGCAGCAACTCATGGCGGAATAACAACCATCCACGATATGCCCGGCTACGAAATACCCTGCTTTAACCTCAGGGAATACACTGAGAAACAAAGCGTATTCAAAGATAACTGCTACGTGGACTATACGATGCATGGAGCCTGTGCATCAGGCTATCCACCAAAAGACCTTATAGAGATGTGGAAAAATGGAGCTACCGGAATAAAATTCTTCGTAAGTGACCCCGGACCAGGCTGGCCACAGACCAGCGACGGTGAGATATTAAACGCCTTCAGAAACCTAGCGAAAATAAACGGCCTAGCGTTAATTCACGCAGAAAATGACGGCATTATCAAAGACAATCATAAACGCCTAAAATCAGAGAAACGTACAGACTACTCAGCCTACCTTGAGGAACGCCCAAAAATAGCGGAAGAGGAAGCGGGTAGAAGAATAATCCAGTATCTTGAGGCAACGCGATGCAGAGGTGTAATAGCACATACAAGTATACCCGAAACCGTGAAAAACGTGGTAGCTGCTCGCACACGAGGCGTAAAAATTCATACTGAGACCTGTCCCCAATACCTGTACTTAACCGATGAAGACGTGAAAGAAAAAGGGCCTTGGGTTAAATTCGCGCCACCACCCCGCAGCAAGGAAACAGTGGCTCAGATGAGAAAACTTCTGGCCAATGGATACATAGACACAGTAGCAACAGATCATGCGCCCTTCACCAAAGAGGAGAAACAGATAGGTGACATCGATATGTTAGAGGTCCCAAATGGTATTCCGGGCTTAGATACTTTCATGCCCTTACTAGTAAACGCTGTCTCAGAGGGTTGGCTGACACTATCCCAGCTAGCTAATGTTGTATCAGAAAAACCAGCCAAACTATATGGTGTTTATCCACGTAAAGGCTCTTTCCAACCCGGAAGCGACGCTGATTTAGTAGTGCTTGATTTGGATCGAAAACACGTTATTCGCGACGAGGATCAATATACACTTTGTGGGTGGACCCCCTATGATGGCATGGAGATTAAGGGGATGCCCAGATTATCCATAATGCGGGGGAGGGTAATCATGGATGAAGGAGAGGTTTTAGCTGAGAAAGGATATGGTCAACATTTGCCTCGCATTAACTAATCGTTCTTCATTAATTCATTCCTTTGAGTTTCTTAATGGACTGTATTAGATTATTCCTCGCTTTTGTCTCATATTTTTCTCTAAAATAACCTGTATGGTAGATACGGTCTCTTTCAAGAAAATTTCTCAGGACAATCTCTCTACCCCGAGAGTATTTCTCCCAGGACAACCACTCATATTCTCGCCGGATATTTTTTTCATACCGTTTAAATTCATACGTAGGTTTTCCTAATATAGCTAGATCCACATCCATAATCAGTTTCATATCCCTGTTATTAGGCTCCTCCCTATGCTTCGTAGCGAGAATTAATTCAGTGATTCTATTTAGCATCGTGTTCCCGACAAGTCCCTTTATTGCCTTATCAAGATACATTGCGCTCTGCTCCTCATTATCCCTCCGATGAGGGTCATATACACTGTCATGAAACCACAAAGCTAACCACACCTCAAATGGGTTTATAGCCAAATCAAATGCACTGAAAAACTCAGACAAACAAGAAGATATATGGTTTAAATTATGATAATATCGATATGTTTCATTGTATCTCTTAACTAGATCCTTATGAATCTTCACCAACCTTAACCGCTCATAATCTTTACCCCACATTCTCAACCATTCTTTAACGCTCGTAAATTCACTCAATTTATTATCCCCT
>WJJC01000027.1 GCA_014729945.1 Candidatus Bathyarchaeota archaeon | reverse complement strand
GTCGACAGCAGTCGAGTCTGGTTTAGCAGAGTATACGTACCTGACTGGAGAAAACTGGAGATGGTCTTTAGCACCTTCCATGATATAGTGGATGGAGAGGGACAACTAAACGAAGAAATCCGAAAAACATTACTTGAAGAGTATAACTAACTCTAAAATTTTTTTTACGATATAATTAGATTTTCGAATAACTTAGTGTTTTGAGCCTCTTCGATAGGGTTATAGATCAAAACAAGAAAACACATCAATAGATTCCTTTCAATAAGAATGCACTTGCTTTCAACTGTTTTAGTTTGTATATTTGGATAAATTAGCTGATTCCTACGTTCATATCTTAAATATCTGGTATGGCTCATTCCTTTTGATTTAATTGAGCATTGACACAGAAGAATTGCTAAAAAAAGCATCGAAATGGAAAGAGATAGCTCCTCAAATGCATGCTTTCTACAAAGGTAAGGTAGAGGTAATGCCCAAAGCAGCCATACGAAGTCTACAAGATTTCAGTATATGGTACACACCAGGTGTAGCACAGGCATGCCTAGAAATTGAGAAAGAGAAAGAGAAAGCATACGAACTAACAAGTAAATGGAACTATGTAGCAGTCGTTAGCGATGGAACCCGTGTACTTGGGCTTGGAGATATTGGAGGACAGGCAGGAATGCCTGTTATGGAAGGAAAGGCCCTCATATTCAAGTATCTAGGCGGAGTGGACGCGTTCCCTATATGTCTCAGCACAAAGAAAGTGGATGAGATAATCCAAACAGTGAAATGGATAGAGCCTAGTTTCGGAGGAATTAACCTAGAGGATTTCAGCAACCCAAAATGCTTCGAGATACTGGACAAACTACGAGCTGAAATGCCCATACCCGTATGGCATGACGATCAACAGGGAACAGCAGCAATATGCCTAGCAGGCACCATCAACGCCCTAAAGCTTGTGGGCAAAAAGATGAACGAAGCAAAATTCACTCTGGTTGGCACTGGTTCCGCTAATACAAGAACATATTATGTCCTTAAATCGGCTGGAGTTGACCCAAAAAACATCATCATGGTGGATAGTAAGGGGACAATAGGAACCTACAGAGAAGAACTGGAGGGCACATACAAATGGGAAATAGCCAAAGAAACAAACCCCGATAACATTGAAGGCGCAATCAAATCATCTACCAAGAGTAGCGATATAATAATCGCAGCAAGCAAACCAGGTCCAGGCACTATAATAAAAGAGGATATAGAAGTTATGTCAGATGACCCCATTGTGTTCGCCTGTGCTAATCCTGTACCCGAGATATGGCCATGGGAGGCTGAAGAAGCAGGCGCCAAAGTAATAGCTACAGGTCGAAGCGATTTCCCCAACCAGATAAACAATAGTCTAGTATTCCCAGCTATATTTAGAGGAGCACTAGACGTAAGAGCCAAGACAATCAGCGACGAAATGTGCATTGCATCAGCTACAGCCTTAGCGAAATACGCTGAAGATAAAGGACTAACAAAAGACTACATCATCCCTAGCATGGATGAATGGGAAATATACCCGTTACAAGCAGCGGAAACTGGTATGAAAGCCCAAGAACAAGGTCTTGCAAGAATAAAGATGAACCGCGATGAACTCTATGAAAGAGCTGAAACTATTATCAGTAGAACACAGAACATAGTTAAGCTACTCATGGAGCAAGGCCACATTGCATCTCCACCAAAAAACCTATCCTAAAGAGTTCCACAATTTTTCTAAAATTTTTTTCCAGTAAGCCTTTAATTTCAGGGCTCATAGAGAGGTTCAAATGGTGGAACCTATGCTTGGGAAAAGAATCTCAGGGGGCGAATTCTAATACCTTATTGTACAGAGTGCGGCGGAAAACTAAAATGGGATTTCAAGCTCCGACAATATAGCTGTCAGAGTTGTGGTTTAACATATACAGAAGCACAGCTTAGCCGTGCCTTAGATAAACTCTACGAAAATAAAGATGATAAAGACAAAGAGAAAAGGCAACGTAATCAAGACTATCTTGACTGGTGGACAAGCAGTAAGAAGAAAAAATAACCCCTATCATATGTTATCACATAAAGTAATTACTCTATATTCTCTTCTATATACTAGAATGTTTAAAGTTTAATACCATGTATTACAAATAGTACAATAGAGAATAAACTGGTGTTCATATGGTATTTCCCATCGAATCAGAAGATAGAACAATGCGGAATCTTCTTATGCTATGTCAAGACAACGCGAGACTCATCGTTGAAGCGTTCAGGAAGATTCTATCAATAACAGATGCTCTAGTGAAAAAAGAAGGGATAGCCGCCGGTTACACTGACGATATCCAATCAATCATGATAGAGACAAGCGACATCAAAGCCACCCTAATAAAAGAGCTACACGATATTGGAGGCGTGTTGGTTAGCCGTGAAGATTTTTTTAGATTAATCAGCAGTTTTGGAGACATAATGGATCACATTAACAGCGTAGGTCAGAGACTGGCTGCCATGGAGGAAAGGGGCTGGGTAATCCCTGAGGATGTGGCTAAACAACTCACAGAGGTAGCTGATCTAGCCTTCGAGAGCCTGATAAAACTTCGTGAAGCCATGATGAGCCTAGGTTTCAATAGCGAGAAATCAATAGGATTCACAAAAGAGATTGACGAGATAGAAAGAAAAGTAGACACGGTCCATGTTAAAATTGAGATGGACATTATTGATAGTGACTCAAGTTTAGCCACCATAATAATGCTCAAAGACACAGTGAACCAGATCGAAGAATTAGTAGACACAGTGAGAGATGCATCAGACCTAATCAGAATAATCGCCCTATAGGGTGAACTATTTTTTGCACAAAAGAACAACAGCCGAGCTTCTTGATGACAACAGACTAATAGTCTGGGACATTGAAAAAGCCCGTGAGATATACAATAATGGTTTTTATGGTAAACCCTTAGGAGACCCACGTCCAAAAGAGGATTTTGTAAACCCCCTATTACTTGATCCTGTTGAAGCCCTGTACCTTGTCGATAATAAAAAAATCAATATCATTAAAAATGGGAAAAAAATTAGCAAAAACAAGCTGAAAAAGATACTTGAAGAAAACTTTACTGACTTTAATGAAAAATATCAAGTGTATAAGGACCTAAGGAACAAAGGCTACGTAGTCACACCTGGGATTAAATATGGATGCGATTTCGCTGTATACGAGAACGGCCCAGGGATTGATCACGCGCCTTATGTGGTACAGATTATTGATGCTGACAGGGAACTGAGCGCAGCTGAAATTGTCAAGGCTGGAAGACTAGCAACCACAGTTAGGAAGGCATTCATACTTGCTGTACCCGCTAAGAAGAATAAGTATATAGAGTTCAACTGGTGGAAAGCCTAACTACTCAACCTTTTTCCACATTTCCAGCAAACCACTAACTCTTCGGGGATCATGAACCCGCATCCCGGGCATTCTATTAAACCCATACAAGGTTCTAGGTTATATGGTTCTTGAAGATTTACAACATCGCTCATATTTTAAGAGTTATTAAAGATTAATCAAAGATTTATGGAGGCCTAATCTAGAAAAGGATTATTTTTCTTCATTCATCAAGCGCTGAAAGTCCTTTGCCTCTTTGAAATCCCGATAAACCGATGCAAAACGAACATAGGCCACATAGTCTAGTTCCCGTAAATGGGCCATAATTTTATCCCCTATTTCAGTAGAGGAAACGGCTTCTTTACCCTCAGCTAGTATGTCTTGGCGTACTTTTTCGGCTATGTTTTTTATTTCTTCCAGCGAGACAGGGCGTTTTTCACATGCTTTCTGTAACCCCGTGATTATCTTATCTGGGTTGAATCTCTCAAGTCGTCCATCTTTTTTCTTTACCATTAACTCAATTTCTTCAATATATTCATATGTTGTTATTCTTTTTCCGCATGCCTGACATTCCTTTCTCCTACGATTCATGTTGTTTATTGAGTCTCTGGTCTCTAAGGTTCTCAGGTCTTCAGATCCGCAGAAAGGACACCTCATACTTATACACCTAATGCTGTGTTTATCTGTGCAACACCTATACCATATAAGGTTATTTAAGATTGTAACTCAACATACGTTTTAGGAGGCTCTTCATTTTTTATGAATGCGTTTAATCAAGGATTAAATTGTTTTTAGAGACCTTGAGATGTCTTTTTAAACCTTCCACTTAGTCGCTTTTCCCAGTCTAAACAGTATAGTGTCTTAGGTTTCACTCAAATAATAAACTCAATATAGACTTGATTATGGAACACGTTACACAGAAATAGAAACGAACTAGAATCCAGAACCAAAACAGGAATAGTGTCTTGCTGTTCAAGGTTTCTTATTTGAATGTATATCCTGCCTATACACGAACTAATATTACCGGAAAAAGAGGTTTGATGATTGTGAAAAGCCGGATACTAAAACAAGGTACACAGAATATGGATTAGTAATCAATATTTTTAGTCCAGATTCTTTATACATATTTTTGATGGGTTTTATTCCAGCTGAATAAGATTGCAGGTTGGACAAATCACTCTACAGAAAGAATCCAAGCGAAAAAGCGAGTTAATGGAAGATGAACTTGATCTGTTACCAGTTTTTACAAAAACCACGACCAGATCAAGGATTCCATCTGAAACCTTAGAGCATATTGATGCGTTAAAGAGCATAGATCAGGCTCTTAGTCGGTTCAAGTTAAACAGGAACGAGATAAGGGTATATCTTTACCTTGCTAGGTTTGGTGCCCATAAGGCTCAGAGTATAGCTGAAGCCCTAGGGGTTCATAGAACAGAAGCTTACAAGATATTGAAAAGACTTGAGGAGCAGGGTCTTATCACCAAGGTAATGGAGCGCCCTATGAAGTTTCTAGCAGTGCCATTTGAGAGGGTCCTGAATAACTTGATCGAGGAGCGCAGACAGAAAATTTACCAGATGGAGCAACGTAAGGCAGAGTTACTGAAACTCTGGGCTAACCTTCCTGAGCCAGAAACAGTAAAAAAGAGGAAGGAGACATTCCAGGTCCTTGATGGGAAGAAAAACATTAGCGTTAGATTAAACGAGTTATTACAGAAAGCCGAAAAAGAGTTCCATATGATTGTCTCAGATGAGAACCTTATCTGGCTATATAACACACCTTTCCTGGACGATGTTCAAAAGAAAGCGGAAAAAACTGGGTTAACAACTAGGTTAATGACCAACTATAGTCCAACCAGTAGTTTTGTGTTAGAAGAGCTAGATATAGGCGAAGGAGATTTCGCGTACCTTGACAATGAGAATATCAAGGGCTTCTTCATCAACGACAAGAAGGAAATGATACTCTTAATGGCAAACGAACAGAATAGCGTAACAGGCATGTGGACTAACTATGATACCTTAGTAGAGAGTTATAGAATCCTGTTTAGCTTACTCTGGAAAAAGAAATAATTCGCCATTATATAATTATCTGAGTTATATTCCATAAACTAACACCCATTTTCATTGTCCCCGCTAGTAAGGGAAACCAGAATAACTTATCGGGTAACTCATTTTTTATCAACCGGTTTACAAGCACAGGAATTGTAAAACACAGCGAGATGAACATGAGATCGATCCTCATCCATATACCTTTACTCATCAAGAGAGCAGCTAGATGGTTCCCCTCAACTAAACCAAGGGCCAGACCCAATTTTGTAGAAACCCAATCACCCAATACACCAAATACTAGACTTAAAAAAGCGATACTACGGAAATCAACCTCGGATCTAAACATACGGAACGAGAATATAGATTAATATTCCATAATATAAAACATATCATAAAAAAGGAGTTAAAAAATATATAATAAAAATATATTGATTATTATAAATATTTACTCTATACGCCAATAGAATAAAACATCAATAGTAGGTTTGTTCGCTAAATGAATCTCAAAACTTTCTGAACCCACCTGATCAACCCAATACTCTGTTTTTAACTCGGTAGCAGAAGTTACTTGAACATTAATAGGAGCCCGATCTAACTCATGAGTTACAGTAACTATTGTTGTACCAACAAGCACGGTTGATACGCCACATTCATATTCCTTTGTTAGAGAGGAATGAGCCTGAACACCAGCAGGAGTTACCAAGGTAAGGTATTCAAAAGAATCGACGACCGTATTCAAGTCAATATGCATCTCAATGGTCTCATCAGGATCCCATCCTCCTCTGATATCCCCTGATAATTTAATGGGGTTAATTAAGTCACCATTCTGGTTTCTGAAAAAGACGCGGTTAATACTCCAGTAACTATCAGAGGTTTCTGTTTGATCATAAGTTAACCATTCATTTTTATCGCTGTACCCATCGTTGTAAGAGACAATCAAGTCCATGTGATCAAAATCTTTGACCATTATTGAGGTGCCTCCGATGTTGGTAACATTAATTCTAAGAGAAGAGGTTCCCTCAAAGGTCCAGTCATCAAACTCTATACGCTCATTAATGGATACAGCCTGTATCTGAGCCTGATTCGTTATAGCCTCAGAAAAAGTACCAAACCCCGATACCATGGATAGAGCGAATATGGAGATACCTGCAACAAATATGATAGCCGTAAAGGCTGTTGCGATTACAGTTGATTGACCCATACTAATCTCCTATTGTAAAAATTATCTCATCTTTCACTCCATTATGAGCTATATACGAGAAAAAGTAGTCACTCCCAGATAGAGTAGAGCTACTGGTTACGAGCACCTCAATGGTTTCGCCAGCTTGCCAGTTATTATCAGAGCTGCCAAGGATACTAAATCTCCATCCCTGCCCTGATTCGCTATAATCAATATAATCAAAATCCCCGTATTCACCGAATAATACATCCCCCTCTTTGATACTTGCAGAGGGTATAATACTAGAACCAACGTTTTTTACCCAGACCTTAACTGTGGTATCAGAGATATTAACCGCCTTCAAGATCTC
>WJJC01000026.1 GCA_014729945.1 Candidatus Bathyarchaeota archaeon | reverse complement strand
TATTCAGCATATTACCTGAGAAATATTAAAAAAGCATTTGACTCTTACTGGAATAACCACTTTTCCACTATAGGACTAGTGGGTATGGCAGAAGCAATTCAAAACTTCCTAGATACAAGCATAGCCTCCTCTGAGGGAATAAACTTATCAGAGAAAATACTAAGATTCATGAGGAACAGGCTAAGCGATTACCAGGAAGAGACAGGAAACATCTACAATCTTGAAGCTACGCCTGCCGAGGGCACTTCTTATCGTCTCGCAAAGTTGGACAGAAGCAAGTACTCTGATATTATGGTAGCTAACCAGAATCAAGTAAAAAATGGGGCTGAACCCTTCTATACAAACTCCACACAGCTACCTGTGGATCAAACAAACGATTTATTCGAAGCACTTGAGCATCAAAACCAATTACAACCCATGTACACTGGAGGCACTGTATTCCACACCTTTTTGGGTGAGAGTCTACCCTCTTGGAAGTCAGCAGCAAAGCTAGTGAAAAAAATAACATCTAACTCCCAATTACCCTATCTCACTCTGACACCAACTTTTAGCATATGTCCAACTCATGGATATATTAAAGGAGAACATCATCATTGTCCGACGTGCAAAGAAGACTGTGAGGTGTATTCTAGGGTTGTAGGTTATCTACGACCAGTAAACCAGTGGAATGACGGAAAACAAGCTGAATTCAGTAATAGAAAAACCTTCGAAACAACTCAGTGGACCAGTGTAGTTCAACGTTGAGGTTCAGTGGAATACAAAAAACAAGCCTCATCGACTACCCTGATAATGTTTCTACTATTCTTTTTACTGCTGGATGCAATCTAAGATGTCCTTATTGCCATAACTGGAGAATTATACTTGAATATAATGGACCCTATTTATCAGAGACTAGGGCAATAGAAATCCTAGAGAAACGAAAAAAATACATTGACCATGTTGTAATAACAGGCGGAGAACCAACAATACAAAAAGACCTCGTATCTTTCATTAAAAAACTAAAAACTAGAGGTTACAAAGTAAAACTTGATTCTAACGGTATGTTGCCAGAGGTTATTGAACAGGCTATACCCTTCTTAGACTATATGGCTGTAGATGTAAAAACGTCAAGAAAACTTTATTCAAAATTGGAGGCGGATAAGCCAGAAGCAATTCAAAGAACTATAAATTTACTAAAAAATGGGTCAATTAACTACGAGTTCAGGTGTACAGTTGTACCGGGTCTAATAAACGAAGAAATAGTGCATCAAATTGGTGAAATGGTTAACGGAGCAACAAGATTTGCGTTTCAACAATTCATACCTGAAGACACTTTGAATCCAGCTTACAGCTCCATTGAACCCTTTTCAAGTGAAACAATATCTCGTTTTGGAGAAATAATGTCTGAATACGCAGAGGAAGTAATACTAAGAATTTAGAAAAAAAATCCAAAAGATGCTCGTCTGACAACTAAGATATAGTGAATTTGATTAGGATCTATAGATATAAAACCCCACCAGTATATAAGTCACCAAAAATATGAATGAAACATGAGTGATATAGAATTCGAATTAAAACCGGTGGATAAAAAGCCACCAAGAACTTACAGGAGTAAATACGATCCAATAATGGACAAGTTTCTTGAAAGTGAGGAATCGCTTGTAAAAGTCGATGTACCTGATAAAGATGCGAACTATCTTAGAACACAATTAAAGAAAAGGATAGATCTAAGAAATCTTCAGGATAAGGTAGATGTATCTGTGGTAAACAACCAAACCTATTTAGAGAAGGAATAGGCTTCATTTTTATCTTTTTATTCTCCTTAATTGGCTGTCTTCACCAATAACTCCAAAACATATATATTTACTACTGTAGTGTAGTAACTAAGTTAGAAGGGTGATGGTGGTTGAAACCGAGAGAAGGAATAATTGGCCTAGACGGAGTGCCAATACATCTCTTGGAAACACTAACAGATAACAATACCATGCCCTATATGAAACAATTAATCAAAGAAGGTACCCTAGCTCCACTACATTCCAGTCTCCCTCCCAATAGCGCAGCCAGCTGGAACAGCATGATAACAGGAACAAACCCAGGCAAACACGGGATCTTCGGGTTCACAGAGTTCATACCCGGAACCTATTCCCAAAGTTTTCACAATAGTCACAAGCTCAAAGCAAAACCATTCTGGCAAAAAACCAATAAACAAAATCTAATCATTAATCTTCCTGCATCATATCCCGTTCAACCCTTAAACGGAGTAATGATAACGGGATTCGTATCACCAAATCTAAATAAATCAATCTACCCTCAAGAACATCTCCCGTGGTTGCAGGAAAATGATTACCAAGTGGATGTAGATACATCATTATTCAATGAATCCATCCCCTTATTTTTAGAAAAACTTAATGAAACTTTGGAAAAACGTGTAAATTTAATCGATTATTTACTATCAAAGCATAACTATCACACCCTTTTCTTCGTAGTGACAGGTACAGATCGTATAGAGCACTACCTCTGGAACGCATACATGGATAACAATCATCCACATCATCAAGATTTTCTAGATTTTTTCAAAAAAGTGGATCAAACTATAGAACACATAACTGAACTCCTCGATCCCAGTGCACCTTTGTTGATGTTAAGCGATCACGGAATGGGTCCCATAAACATCTCAGTTAACCTAAACACTCTACTAAGACAAGAAGACTATCTAATCCATGAAACAAATCCAAGGAAAAATTATAACAATATACAAAAAGAAACACGGGCCTTTGTAGCGGAGCAAACAAAAATCTATCTTAACCATAAAGGCAAATTCCCTAATGGATCTGTAAAAAAAACCAAAGTCAATGAATTACAAGAAGAACTCGTAGAGTTATTACTGGATCTAACCTATAAAGGAAAAAAAGTGGTTAAAAATGTCTATAAAAGACAAGATATTTTTTCCGGTCCCCAAACTAGTAATGGCCCTGACTTGGTTGTAATCCCACACAAGGGATTCACATTTAAAACAAATTTATTTAAAGAAAACATATTCGGAAAAGACCTTCTCACAGGTACACACACCGAGGACGACGCCTTTCTCTACATCCGAGAACAAGGACTAGAACTAGAGAACCTCTGGATCAAGGATGCCATAAACATATTCAAACAAATAGGAGAAAAAAACTATGCATAACAAAGATAAAACATGCTGGAATTGTCCAGCTGCCATATTAAAAGGAAACGTAGAGTTCCGCGCATGCGGACAATCCGTCTCAGACATTAGAAACAAGATTAGTGAAGAAGGACTCCTGATCGAGTGCGCTAGACGACCTGGTTTAGGTATGTTTGAGCCGAGTATAACCTTCCAGCAATGCCCAGAGTGGATAGAAACCGAGTATGGGTTAATGCTCAAGGATATGCGCGTTATGATCCTTGGTATAGACGGATACCTTGGTTGGACTCTGGGGTTAAAATTAGCAATACTGGGGTGCAAAGTTAGTGGAATAGATAATTATCTCAGAAGACGTGCAGTCGCTGAGAAAGGTAGCAAGAGTGTGGTTCCTGTAGCTGAAATGGAGACTAGGCTTAAAACCGCTAAAGAGGTTCACGATGTGGATATAAACTTCCAGGAAATGGATTTACTTGACCGTGATAAACTTGCAGTTTTCTTGGAGGAGGTAAAACCAGAAGCCATTATCCACTATGGGGAAATACCCAGCGCACCTTACAGTATGGTCGACGCAGAACACGCCATAAAGACACAATACAACAACACCCTAGGAACTCTTGGAGTACTATTCCTCATCAAAGAACACTGCCCAGAAGCTAGCATAATAAAACTGGGAACCATGGGGGAGTATGGTACACCATTAACGGGGAGACCCATATTCGAGGGTTTGTTCCCCGCTGACGCGGTAATATCTTGGCAGGGACAAGAATGGAGCATGGGTGGAGAATTAACTCCAAGAGACCCAGCCAGCTTCTACCACGTTAGCAAAGTACAAGACACCTTCAACGTGTATGAGGCATGCAAATACTGGTGGCTTAGAAGCTACGATATAATGCAGGGAGTTATTTTCGGTGTTCACACAGATGAGGTTTCAGCCCACCCAGACCTTAGAACACGTCTGGATGTGGACGAGTGGTTCGGTACTGTGATAAACCGATTTGTAGCCCAAGCCGTTTTAGGCATACCTCTAACCGTTTATGGTTCGGGTGAACAAATACGAGGTTATCTCGCATTAGAGGATGCTATGGAGTGTATGACAAGACTGATCGTATCCCCACCAGAGCCAGGCCAATACGATGTAGTAAATCAACTTAGCGAACTTTACAAAGTTAAAGAACTCGCTGAGATAGTGGCCAAAATAGGGAGCCAAAACCATGGTTTAACTGTAAAAATACAGCGCATGGAAAACCCGAGAGTCGAAGCAGATGAACACCCTTTCCTAGTAGTATCTAAGAAACTTAGAGAAGATCATGGATATGATCCAAAAACTCCCCTGGAGAAAGAGATCGATAGGATGTTCCAGCTACTACTTACCCCAAAGATACGAGAACGTTTAGAGTCAATACGTGAATCCGTATTCCCCCAGACTTGGTGGAACGGTAATCATAAAAAATCTATGACCCTTGAAACATACGAACCTGGAACGCGGTCTATCGAAGGTTACAGACCAACTCTAGTAACCCAAACAGAAAAAGATGAGACATCCCCCGAGAGTCCCTCTATCAGAACCGATGAGCCTAAAATACATGGAGACGAAGATGACTAATGGAGATAACCACAAAAAATTTCGATGAAAAGGTACTCCACTCCCGTCAACCCGTACTCTTGGAATTCTGGGCATCATGGTGTCCCCCCTGTCATGCCATAAAAAAAACCCTCAAACAAATAGAAGCAACAGAAAAAGAATTCATAATAGCAACAGTAAACGCTGATCGAAACATGGGGATTGCTAATAAATATAATGTAAAGGGCTTACCGTGTTTTATGATAATTAAGGATGGTCGTGAAATTCATAGAGAAGTTGGCGCTAAATCCATGAAACAGATAAAAGAAATAATGGACGAACATCGAAATAGTTAATCATCTTAGAGCACGTTTATATCCCTAAGTTCTATAACTCACCTTAACAATAACTTATACATGGAATATAATCCAAGGGAAAATAACCCAACTTCAGAATATAAAATAATATTCAGCTTAGACAAAATAAACGAAGAAGATATACTATATGTGGAAAATCAGATCACTAGTAGTGGATATGCTAAGTTAAGCCCTGAATCAAATTATAGTGAAGGTATTAGAACTTGGCATCTTGACTGGAAGAATCACGGAGATAATCCGCAGGAAATAATTGCCAAGCTCAAAAAATACAACCCCGAACTTTATAGAGAAATCAGGGTAAAAAGACTCGATTAAGGATTTCTATTTAACCAGTAACTGGGAAAACCCTGTTAATATCGCCTAATCAAAGATTATTCTAATCTAGACTTATTCTAGTTTGGACAGTTATCGCATAACACCTATAATATGAATTTTTCAATTTACAAATCTCGAAAAAAAACCTCACCTATATAAAACATAGTCTTTATTCCATACATAACATGTCTTATGAAAAGAAACTATACCGTTCTCACCAGAACCGGGTGATCGCTGGAATATGCGGTGGAATAGGCGAGTACATGAATATTGATCCTAATGTTATAAGACTCCTCTGGATCCTATTCGTGTTTGCAGGCGGAGCAGGTATCCTTGCTTATATTGTAGCGTATTTTGTTATCCCCGCTAGACCAAGATCCCGACCTGTTTGCCAAAACTGTGGACACTTAAACCCGGTTGACGCAATATATTGTCAAAAATGTGGCGATGAACTTCAACCAGCATTGAATAAAAATAATTCAAATCAACCATCAAACGAAGATTCCACTCCAAGGCAGTAATTGAGGAGAATAGGAATTATATCCTTGGTCTATTTCTTTTCTTAACATGACTGGTAAGCCGGTGATATTACAAATCACTTATCTAGATCATTGTTTTGATGACACAGAAAAAACCTTAGAGGAGATACAAGAAGATCCTATTTCACCAACAATATGCACGATTATAGGTTACAAGACATATGAAAACGATGAATACCTTACTATTTCATGCGAAAGAACTAACCATAATTCTTCAATTGATCCCTATATAACCTATTCAAACCATATTACCATCTTAAAATCTGCTATAACTGAAATCAAAAAACTATAGTTTTAAAACCATATAAAAAATAAAATTGTATCTAGGAAGCGGCATCAGCTAAATCATCTATGTCAAAAATTGTCTTTTCAATTTGTGTTCTAAGCGCATGGAAGGTCTGACTGTCAGGTAACTCGTTTTTCTCCAACCATCTCTCCAAAATAGCTGAGTCTTCTAGAAGTTTAGCAGTTATTTCACGGATCTGATCTTCATTCATTGTGATTCGTATCCTTAAAAATAATCATGGTTCAAATAGGTTGTTATTTAAAAAAAATTGAGGTTTTAAATTGTTTAATCTTCTTCCACTGTAATAGCTTTAGTTGGGCAAGCTGAGACGCAAGCCATACATAGTATACAATCTTCTGGGCGCTCAGCGACAGCTTTTTCCTCTCCATTATATTCTTCCATTTTCTCAATCTTGTACACGGTACTTGGACAGACTGCTACGCATTGTCCTGATCCTTCACATGCATCTGTATCGACAGTTATATTTGCCATAATAGAATTATTGAAGTCATCCCTTAAAAATCGATAATTTTATCGGTTTATTACTAATCGTTTCCTATTTTTATCTATGAGTGAAGATATTAGCGAGATAATTAGTGATATTGAGGATGTTTTAAGACTAATTAAAGAAGCCAAGAATAGGATCGGAAAGACCGCGGTGAAAACACAGGCTCTGGCGGGAGAATTTAAACAAGAGGTAGGCGTAGACTTGGAGAACTTTGAGATAAGGTTACAAGAAATTTGGAATGATCTTGATTCTGTGCTACAAGAGGCTAAGACATTGAGAGAAGACAAGTTGGCTATGAAGAGTTCGATTCGTAAAACGATTGAGAACGAGGAAAACTATAAGATGAAAGATGAAGAAACCCAAACTAGGATCGAGGCTAAATTAGAGGAACGAAAAGAGGAAATTCGAGAAACTATTGAAAAAATTGAGAAAAACGAATAATCTTATTGCGCTAGATTATAATCGGCAGATAATCTAATTCCATTTTTTCTAAATCCACCTATAGTTCCTTTGATTTTTATTTCAACTTCCAAGAAATTATTAGAGTCTATTATATGGTTTATTTCTGGGTTTCCTTCTATTACAGTTTTAAAGGTGTATTCTTTTTGGCCCAGAATTTCCATTGATTTAATTATTCTTGTATCAATAACTGTGTTCTCAATAATTGTCATTGTTTGAAGATCTTTAATTGTTACACCCTTATTGTTGAGGTTTTTAATTTTAGAAGTGATAACGAGTGTCGTGTTCCGGTCTCTCATTATCTGATCAACATAGGTCTCGGTCATCTCGTAGCTGATTACGGCTTGTTGGTATTCTTGACTATCTTTACCGTACATATGCTCAATTTCTCGTTTAATGGATTTCATCTCCTCCATGAGGCTCTGAGCTTCTTTCACAAGAGGATTTTCCGCCTCAATTACCTCTACCTGTAGAATTTCGTATCTGAGATCGTGATTAGGCGTCTGAAAATAATATAATCCAGTGCCTGTAATTACAAATAATATAAAGATGGTGATCAAAATTTTTTCCGATCTCATAGATACATAACCACTATAACTATGATATAAAATTGTGATATTAGTCTAGTAAAAACAGTTTTATTTGGTGATTATTTCTCCACCTGTGTTTGTGATTTTTCTCTCTGCTCCAGAAGAATGGTCTTCCACTTTCACGTTAACATCATGAGAAAATGTTCCTCTACCAAGTAGCTTATCAATACCCATAGCTTCAAGATCAATAACTCCTTCCTCTGGCTCAATTTTTCCCGAGGTAATCATCTCGTCTAACTCGCCTACATTAATTGTCTCAGGTGGGGGTAGTTTTGATGAAGGTGGTTTGAATCCCTTGTTAAGATATCTATCTGGATCATATTTTACGGTATGAATCCAGAAATGTTTACGGCCACCCGCTTTCCCTTTGCCGCCTCTCATACCACTTTTTCTATGCTGACCTACTTGGCCATATCCACAATACCGGCTTCCTCTTTGTTTACGGCTCTTCTTTTTCTTTGTCGGCATTTTAATCAACTATGAACGTTTGATGGAGTTATTCAAGCATAACATATAGTTCTTTCCTAAAAAATTAGGGAAAACTGAGAATTTAGATGTTTTTAGTTAAAAATAATTTATTCCTTACCATGTAAATATCGCTAAAATTGATTATTGATTGAAAAACGGCTAATTTTTCCCCTAGCTTTTAAACTCGCGCTCCAATATAATAACTAAATGTCAACTGAATATGTGCTATGTAAACACTGTAATAAATCCAATCCATTGAAAGACACAAGTAGACGTGAACAAACTTGTATTTTCTGTGGTATGCCCTTTCCCACATCTAACGCGGATGAAACTAAACAAATAAGAAAACCTGAAAACACTCAATTAAATCGGGTTCCCAAAACCACTGATCAAAGAGAACCTGTTGACGTCAATCAGACTAAACCTGTAAATAGAAACAAGCGAAAACCTTTAAGATGATCACTAAACGCCTCGATGGGTTATTGTATTAGTTTACAGTAATTATTGGATGATACTTCTAATAAATACTGTTTCTATTTTTCTATTATTATATTTGACTCATTGCCTTAATTGTTAAATCATAGAACAATACCTTAGGCTAGACTAAAATGGTTGCAGGGTTCCTAAAAGAATTAAAAGAGGTTTGGTCTAGACAGAAAAAGAACTGGAAAACTGTTGTAACAAGACAGGTATTCAACCGTTTTTTTAATGAATTGACACTTCAATATGCAAATATTTACACTACTCTTTTAGGAGCAACCCCTGTACAATTGGGCGCTGTCAATAGCGCTTGGGGAATATCTCAGGCAATTATATCTATTCCTCTTGGAGTTATACGTGATAGATTCAATCTACGTAAGATCTATTTATTTGGTGTTGGATTGCTTACTTTTGTTCCACTACTTTATGCATTAGCCCCCGGATGGGAATTGATTGCTTCAGCAATTCTCTTATCTGGTTTAGGGATGATGATAGGTTCATGTGTTATTATCTGTGACCTAAGTTTACCAACCGAGGACCGTGCAACGGGAAAAGCACTATGTGAGGGTATTGGCGCCCTTCCAACAATTCTTGCACCCACTATAGCAGCTATATTACTAACATTTTTTGGAGGAATTAGTATTCAGGGTATACGTAAACTATATTGGGTACAGTTTGCAGCACGCTTCATATTATTCCTATATGTATATAGCAATTTGACCGATATAGAAAGACCTAGTCCTCCTCCCTTAGAGCTTGACTTTCTTAAAGAGTTTGGAGAAGTTTTCGAAAGAGGCACAGCTGTTAAGAGATGGCTATTTTTTCAGAGTATTAATCGTTTCAATATGATGATGCTTACTACTTTTCGGTATCCGTATGTCTTTGAGATCAAAGGAGCCAGCCAGTACATCATAGGTGGAATAGCAACAACTATGCTGGTGACTGAAGCTCTTTTCAGTACAGTGATAGGCAGAACCGCTGATAGAATAGGCAGAAAAAAGGCATTCTATATGTTGATACCTCTTTTTTCAGCAGCTAACTTGTTGTTATTATGGGCTCCGAATTCAATAGGGTTACTATTAGCTGGGTTCTTAATGGGGTTCAGAATGATAGCCGCTTTTAGTTATGGGTCGATGACTCCGGAGCTAGTTCCTCCTGATTGCATAGGGCGATGGCGAGGTCTTATCGGTTTTTTTACGGGATTGATGAGTATACCAGCTCCTATTATAGGCGGTATTGTATGGGAGCGATTTGGTCCTGAATGGGTCTTCATATTGATCTCAGTACTTGACCTTTTTGTTCTAGCGCCTCTACTCGCATCTGTACCCGAGACGCTGAAAACAGACTAGCAGTTTATCTAGGCGGATCCCTATGGAAAGGAACATTTTCTTCAACAAGTTTCTTGATAATATTTTTATGAACAGAAGTTCTAATCCACGGCTCATTTTGCGCTTCTACAAAAAAGAAAACCGTAAGAATTAATCCCTTAAAACGCTCCTGCATATCACTTATCTCAAATTTCATCCCGTGAAGCGCCCCAATATGAACACCTTCGGACCTATTAACTACCTCCCTTATATACCCCATAACTGCATCATAATCCGCTTCATAAGCTAACTTCATATCTATGCTTGTCATACTATAGCGGCTACCACTTGTCATGTTAATTATATTACTTTTTGAGAGCATACTATTTGGAATACTGACTATGTTGTTGTCAAAGGTTCTGATCTCAGTTGTTCTTAGTTTTGTGAGTCTAACTATACCATAAACATCGCCTATCTTCACGACGTCATTAACGCTGATTGTTTTCTCAAAGAATAGAAATATCCCGTTTAGAACATTCGATAATAGATCCTGTGCAGCTAAACCCGCCGCTATTCCCGCAATCCCCAAGCTGGTTAATAATACGTCCGTCTGGACATTTGCTATATCTAAAATGAACAAAATAGCTACTAGAAATACAAAATATCTTATGAATAACCCAACTTGTCTAATTGCTCTTCGGTCCAGGTTGGGTGTTTCTTGAAGTTTAGATACTATTCTGATAATTAGATAGTTAATGCCAAATGATATGACTATTACAAATATGCTTTGTAGTATTATTGGCATCCATTTACTAATGAAATCAATTAACGGAACAGTATTCATCACATGCTCAACTAATAATCCGATAAATAAGATTTCACCTTAGACTCAAGAAAACCTTTGTAATTTAGTTTACTTCTATAGTTGTAGACCTATATAATTGGTGAAAATAGTGGATGGTTGCGAGAGATGTGGAAAATGTTGTAGCCATTTAAGAGATGGTGATAATAAATCAGGCTTAACACTGTTTCCAGACGAAATACATCTATTTCCTGAGAAATTAATTAAACCTCACATGGCCAGGGGTAAAAAAGAACCGTCAAAAATATTCTCCTATCAACATACAGAAAACGTCTGTGTCCATCTAGAGAATAATCTTTGTAATATCTACGAGAAAAGACCACTGATGTGCCGTAGTTTTCCAGTAAAAGTAGGGCCACGTGGCCTCAAATTCTCTCCCGGATGTAAAGCTGTGTTGAATAATCTTAAGAAATCTAGTAACACTGATAGAAAACAGCCTGAGATACAGGCGTCTCTGAAAATAGCGAAGCGATTATATAATTTCTATAACAGCTTCGAGGATAATGAAGTTAAATGGAATTATAACCTTGTGACTGATTCTTGGGAGAAAAAACAGTGTTAAATGTCAATTTTTTACTCCCTATAAGTCTATATGTTAGATTTCTAGAATTCTTATATTACGTGACACATCCAAAGATGTGGTGAGAATATGTACAGGCAACAGAGAACAATAGCCCTCCTAGCCTGTACCATACTTGGTGTATTACTTCTATCCTATTCCATATACTCTCTTAATCAGGTGCCACCACTTAACGAATTTGAGCGCCCCAATATTCCTTTTGACTTTCCAGAGATGGATATCCCCATGAACCCTGAGCAGACCCGTCTCGAAATCCCGGAAATAGATATCGGAAACACTTCATCAGATCCGGTTCTAAAAATATATGGTCAGCCAAACACCCAATATCTACGTCTTCAAACCTATGATGACTACTATAGTGGTACTTGGGATAACTCACTAACCCAATCAGTGACATATAACGGAGAATCATTAGACCTAGACGTAAATCTCTGGACCGATTATAGTCAACATAATATCACTATAACTCCCTTTACTGACACAATAGGTTACATTCCTACCCCTCAAAATCCCGTGCATCTTAACTTAAGTGATCCGACTCAATTCTTTGAAGATGCACAAATATTCCAGACTCAGAGTGCTCTTGGTGCATATGAGATAGAATACATTCTCTATGCGTACAGTGATTCCTTGATGAACGTCTCAAAGGTTAAGGAAATGCCACAATATCTTGAGGTACCTGAATACCTACATGAGGATATACATGATCTTGCTGAGGAGATTACAAGGAATACGACCACAGATTATGAGGCAATACTTGCGCTGGAAGATTATCTAGAATCCTATTATGAGTATAATCTGTCGGCTGCTGCCCCCCCCTCGGGAGTTG
>WJJC01000025.1 GCA_014729945.1 Candidatus Bathyarchaeota archaeon | reverse complement strand
GTCTATAACCGGGTGAAGAAGATGGAGGAGAGCGGAGTGATCAAGGGATACAAGCCAATGTTGGATGCCACCAAGCTGGGGTTCCCAACTACCTGTTTCCTCTTAATCACAGTGACCTTCAAGGACTCTAAGGGCAATGTTCTGGATCTCGGGCATATAGCCGAGGAGATCGCAGAAGATCCACGGGTACAGGAGGTCCACATAGTGGCTGGAGACTGGGATATACTTGTGAAAATGAAGACAAAGGATGTTCAACAGATAGGTGACTTCATCAACAATAGACTACGGTACATTGAGGGTGTGGAGAAGAGCCTGAGCTGTATTAGCTTCGGTATGAGAAAGGAGACTCTAGACTTGCCTCTTGGAGGCATAGACGCTCCAGCACTGGGGTAACGGATCACCCGGTATCCTGAACCACTCCCCGTCCACCCGTTTGCTAGCCGGGGTGCTAGCCCAGACTAGTTCAGAGTATTCACCGACTTCATCTATGGTTAAACCCGCCTTGATGAGTGCATTCAATACGTCACTAACTGTATGCTGCCACTCGTAGCTTTTTTTATTGGTTAGCTTGGCGTTTTCATCAGCGTAACTTCCATCCTCTTCCCAGCTGAGAGGTTTATCTCTGTGCCAGTAACTGTATTTAACCCTGAGTTCTTCGGATGCGTCATCGAATACCCACATGAATGGATGGGACTCCACAAGAAGAAACACTCCGCCGGGGATAAGGTAATGATTAATCACTTTTGCCCATTCGTCCATATCGTTGAGCCAACAAAGCACCCCGTAACTTGTGAACACGATATCGTATTTCCCCTCATGGACTTTAGGTAGATCATATATGTTACTACATACAAACTCTGCATCCGAGCCGGTTTTCTTTGCGATTTTTCTAGCTAACTCGATGGCTGTCTCGCTGAAGTCGACTCCTGTTGTTTTTGCCCCTAGCCGTGCCCAGCTTATTGTATCCAAGCCGAAGTGACACTGTAGATGAAGAAGACTCTTGCCTGATACGTCCCCCAGTTTCTCCAGTTCTATACTGTGTAGACTGTTCTCTCCGGCAAGGAACCCGTCAAGATCATATTCTTCTGAGGCTGCATGTATATTCACTAGCTCATTCCATCGCCGCTTGTTGGTCTCAAAATAATTCTTCAATGTTGTTCGAGCTTATGGTGTCTGGGGTTGGAAAAAGATTACGGGTCATTTCATAAAGAAGAATACTATGGCTATAATGAGGTAGCTTACTATTAGTAGTACTCCCTCCATCCAGTGGCTCTCCCCGTCACGTACAATATTATCCAGTATGAAGACCGAGACAGCTATCGCAACTACCTCTAGCTCATTAAACACCAGTAACATAGGGTGCCCAATTATTAAGCTGATGAAAACCAACAGTGGCGCCACGAATAACGCGATCTGGGTGCTGGACCCAACAGCAATGTTTAGAGCCAGATCCATCTTGTCCTTACCCGCAACAGTTACAGCTGTAAGATGCTCCGCTGCGTTACCGATCAATGGTATGAGTATTACGCCTATGAAGAACTCGCTTAGATGAGCAGCCTCAGCCACATGCTCAATTACTCCGACAAGCATCTCGGACATAAAGGCAACAGCCAAAGTGGCCACTAGTAGTACTGTTAGGGATTTATTGGTACCCCAATGTCGTGCATGTTCCCTGTCCTCGTTCCCATGTTTTCCACCAATGTACAAGTGTTTATGTGTACGCATACTGAAAAAAAGACTAAGTAGATACGAGACCATTAACAAAATGGCCACAGCTATACTAACCTCCTCAAGTATTATGAACTCAGCGTTCGCTCTAACCAGCGAGAATGTCGCAGGTAAGACAAGACCCATGATGGCTATTGTCAATAGTGATGCATTGGTTCCAGCAGCTACACTATTGAAGGTCTGCTTCTCTTTTCCCCATCCCCCATAGAGGAACGCGAGTCCCAACACGAATAGGAAGTTGCTCACAATAGAGCCCGTGATGGAGGCCTCGACTACGTCAACGAGGCCACGCTGCAAAGCAAATATGGCGATAATTAACTCAGTCGCGTTACCAAATGTAGCGTTCATAAATCCACTCAACCCTTCACCTAGGTTAAAGCTCAGCTCCTCGGTGGCTATTCCCATCCATTTGGCTAATGGGATAATGGCGGCTGCACTGCCTATAAAAACCCAGAGAGGATCCATGTGTAAGTACTCGAATATGATACTGAGCGGGATGAATACAAGTAATATTTGAACTGGCTCCAAATCTCGAAGGATTTTCATAGTCTTGCTTATTGTCGCCTCTTTTTTAGAGTTACCGCTAAGATAGAAACTTTTGCTGTGGAAATTATGCTGGTTTATCTTGTTATTCAGGGGTATGGGTGTTAAATAATATGAAAAATAGTTTTCCCCTGTGAATCGTAACAAGCTCCTTAACATATTAACCGAAAATATCATAGCGATTACATTAGATCGCCCAACGTTGGTGGCTATTGATGGACGAGACGCTGCTGGTAAAACTTTCCTCGCGAAGGAGTTAGCTATGAAGCTTCGAGAAAGGGGGAGAACAGTGATCAAGGCATCTATAGACGGGTTCCATAACCCGAGGAAGACCCGGTACAAGAGGGGACGATATAGTCCGGAGGGGTATTACAGAGACAGCTTCGATATAGAGTCACTGAAAAAGTATCTACTGGATCCCTTGAAGACCGGGAATATGGATTATCGCACAATGGTGTTTGATTACCGGGTTAATGCGTTGGTTAACTCTGAAATAAGAAAAGCAGATGGGGGGACTATCTTGGTATTTGATGGCGTGTTTACGCATCTGGCTACTCTAAGACCCTACTGGGCCTATTCCATATATCTATACATAGACGAGGAGGAGAGTATGAGGCGGGCAATCTCTAGGGATCAGTCGGATGAAATGGAGATTAGACGCCGATACACGGTAAGGTACCTGCCGGGACAGAAAATATACCATGATGAGTCTGAACCACTGAAATACGCCAGTATAATAATCAATAATAATGACTTAGAGAACCCGATAATCCTGTAATATGGGATATTACCCCTCTACGGTAGACCCAGATACTGTAATACCCTCAGTATAACACCACCCAGCAACACAGCGACCCCGACCTCCACGCCGCTTATTATCAAAGCCTTCCTGTATCCAAACTCCTTCACCAGTGCAGCGATAGTGGAGAGACATGGCACATAAACCATCACCACGAAAGCGAAGACAAACATCTGAACAGGGGTCAATATAGCTGAAAAGTTGGTTGTACCCAATAGAGTTCCAAGTAATATGAGTGTTAGCTCTTTTCTAAGTATACCAAATATCAAGACTACCCCTGCGGCTGCCGGTAACCCTAGCCAACCTACTGTGACAGGGCTCATCCAGTTCTCTACTACTGTAAGTAATCCAAGGAAAGCCGCGACCTGTATCACGAAATTACCGGCTACCATCACTGGAAACGCCTCATATACGAAGTCTTTTAGTCTGAACCATGTTCTTTGAGCCGTTGTTTTTATGGAGGGCGTTCTGAATCCAGGTAGCTCCATGATTAACCCGACGGGTTCATCTGGGGCTACTTTGTAGGCGATTCTACCTAGTACAAATATGAGGATAAAGTCGATTAGATACAACAGTACAGCCCATCTGAATCCAACATACGTCGCTACCAGTCCCATTATCACGATGCTCCTAGCCGCGCATGGTACAAGTGATGCAACGAATGCGCAGATCAATCTTTCTCGCTCGGTCTCCATAACTCGGGCGCCAAGCACTGCGGGAACGTTACATCCGAATCCAAGCATTATGGGTATAAATCCTTTACCGTGGAGCCCGATAGTATGCATGGCTGAGTCCATCAGGTATGCGACACGTGCAAGGTAGCCTGAGTCCTCCAGTAGGCTAAGTACCAGGTAGAATGGACCGATGTAAGGTAGTGCTACTATTATGCCGCCTATGAAGCCGTCCACTACTGCGTTCCAGATGAAGGTGGTTGTATCCGTGACTCCCAGCAGGTTAAAGTACACGCCTTGAGTGTAGACGAAGACACTCTCCAGTATCCCTGCTAACCAGTCGCCAAAAGTGAATATGCCATAAAAAATACCCAATATGCTCGCTAACATAACCACATAGCCCAACACCGGGTGACTAGCCGCCTCCTCCAATCGGTCCTTGAATGTTTTATCGGGTATAACATGCTTAGTGGTTTGATCAGCAATACTGCTTGCTAATCCATAACGTTCTGAGGTTATTACGCTGCTTATCTCGTGTCCGTGAATTTTCTCAATAAGCTCTCTCTGGGTTTGCACTGTCTTTTCTATCTCTGATTGATGCTCGTAGATGATGTTCTCTATCTTTACATCGCCTTCAAGAAGCTTAATGGCCACCCAACGGTCAGGATAGGGGGTATCAACTTCTAGTTCGCTCTTTATTACGTTGATGCCTTCCTCAATTTCTAATCCAAAACTTATTGGTTTAGCTTTCTCCCTGTTAGTGGCTTCTATGGATTTTTTCACCAGTTCAGTAAGCCCGACTCCTTTCACCGCTACTGTTGGAACCACGGGTACACCAAGGGCCTTACTTAGCTCCTCCGGGTATACGATAATTCCTTTTTGTTCGGCTACATCCACTTGATTGAGGGCTATTATCATACGGGGCATCAACTCAAGCAACTGGATAGTGAATGCAAGGTTTCGTTCAAGGGTGCTAGCATCTACTACGTTTATGATAAGATCCGGTTGCTCAACCGCTATATATTCTCGGCTAACAAGTTCCTCGATACTGTACGTACTTAGACTGTATATCCCTGGGAGATCAATAACATCAACCTCCTGACCCTCATAGTTTAATGTACCCTCAGCTCGTTCAACGGTCTTACCTGGCCAGTTACCCACGTGCTGGTGGAGTCCTGTTAATTGGTTGAAAATTACGCTTTTACCTACGTTTGCGTTACCTGCTAACGCGAAGTTTAATCTGTTTTTTTTCATCTTATATTATCTCTGTAGGTGATGGGGTCCGTGAGGATGTTTTCTTTTCCAGGATCCGCTTTCGTCTTCTATCTCGACGTAAACCTGTCCAGCCAATCTCCTTCCTAGAGCTAGGCTGCTTCCCCTGACCTCTACCTCTACTGGTCCATGGAATGGGGCGGCGTTCACCATGGTGAAATACGTGCCGGGTGTTAACCCCATGTCCAGAATCCTCTGTGATGCTTGTTTACCCCCTCTGATGAAAACTACTCTACCTTCTTCTCCCGGTTTAAGGTTGTTCAACTGTGTAATCAATGGGTGTTCTGTACTTGAACGAGCAGACTCACATTCCGCACAGTTCTTCACGTTTAGACTGCACTCAGGTATGGGGTCATCATCTATACATACCTCTGGCTTGTTCAAAGCCTTGCATAGGGCTGCAGCTGTCTCATCACTCAGGCTGTGCTCCATCTTGCATGCTTCGTTGTGGACTTTTTCCCTAGGTAACTTGAGTACGTCGTGTAGAAATACCTCCAGTAGTCTATGTTTTCTAACTACTTTTTGAGCGAGCGCCATTCCTTTTCCCGTTAGATGGGTTCCCTTGTATGGTTGGTATACTACTAAATCTTCGTCGGCGAGTTTCTGTATCATCTGTGTTACACTGGGTGGACTGACTCGTAGTCTCTCGGATAGGTCCTGATTCTTGGCTAGTTCCCCTTTCTCATTGAGGCTGTAAATTGCCTCTAGGTATTCTTCTACGCTTGCGCTACTCAAACCCGTTCAAGGGTTTAGGTCAGCCTAAATTATTTAAACTTTTGCTAAAAAGTGGTTAGCCTAATCTGTAGCTGAACCGTGGAACCTCATCAAATCCCCCTTCAGATCTGTAATCAACCCTCTCCACAAGGTCCCTGTTCTCTACAAGCTCCTCTAGGAGCTCAAAGTAGGGATTCATAACATAGACACCGGCTTTCCTGTAGCTTTTCCACTCCTCAGATGTTATATCAAAGACCTCCGCCCATCCCTCCGGGTGCATAGCGTAGAAAAGCTTCCTTACATCCAACTCCTCCTCAGCTTCTATGCTCTTTTTGATTAACTCAATGGCTTTTGGTGTGTTCATAACCAGTTGAGGTATCTCCCGCCCGGGATCCATTACATTAATCTCTACGCCATCGCGTGTGAGCTTCAATACGCTGTTTTTAGGGGGCTGGAACACACGGTCCATATGCTCCGCCATGTCTTTGAGTCCTCTCTGGCTGCTCACGAACATGCTCTCGTCTTCCCCAAGGGCGATGTAGCATGGCTGGTACCAGTTACAGATGTACACTGTGTCAGGTTCATCCACATGGATGGCTGCCAGTAAGAAGGTTCCCTCTAATCTGGGTGCGATAAGCTGGAAAGCTTCCTCCATGTTTATTCCCTGCTCAAGGGCGTCGCTAAGCATATGTACAGCTACCTCGCTATCTGTGATATCATCAGCGTCCTCCCCATAGCTCCTGAAGGTGTGCTCCTTCTCTAGCTCTTCCCAGAGTTCCTTATAGTTGGTTATTCCCCCGTTGTGCATCAGTGCTAGTTTTCCATCGTCGCTGATGAAGGGGTGTGCCATCTCATCGAGATTATAGACTGGATCTTTACGGGCGTTGTCACTGTACCTGCTATGGGCTATAGCGCATGTTCCCCTGAGTTGAGTGATCTCCGGGTGCACCGTCTTGACATGGCTTAATGGGCCTGCTGCCTTCATTATCTCCAGTCTATCCTCTTTCTGGACTCCCATTCCTGTTGCGTGTCCACCGTAGAGAGGTTCCTGATACTCTAAAGCATCTAGAAGAAGTTCCGTTATGGGTCTATCCCCGATATAGGCTGCGAGTTGACAATTCATCTTATTCGAGAAAAGGTGTCAATGGGAGTTAAAATGTCTTGTCAGGTCTTATTGGTGGTAACTGTTTAATTTCCTTGGCTCGATCTTCCCCTATGGTTAAAGCAGCGATTCTTGAAGACGTTGAAAAGCTCAGAGTAGTAGATTACCCTGAGCCAGAGGTAGAATCAAACGGGTTACTAATGCGGATGGAGCTGTGCGGTGTATGCGGTACAGATATGCATCTCTATAATGGTAACATGAAGATACCTTACCCGGTTATCCCGGGACACGAGTGGGTTGGAGTGATAGAAGAAATAGGCGAGGAAGCCAAAGGCTACGAGGTTAGAGGTAATACACTTGATGTTGGTGACCGTATCACCGTGGTCCCCGGCACCAACCGATACTGTGGTGACTGCTACTTCTGTCGATTCATGCCCCATAAGCCAACACTCTGCACAGGGAGAAAAGTGATGGGCGTCAACATGAGTAGCGCAGAGATCCCCCACCTCTTGGGTGGCTGGGCTGAGAAGATATATGTCAACGCGGAAAAGTTTTGGGTCTACAAGGTGCCGGAAGAAGTTAGCCCTGAAGTGGCTGTACTCAATGAACCCATGGCTGTAAGTAGCAGGGCCCTTGAACGAGCATATGCTCCGGGGTTACCAACATATAAGGAGGGATTCGGCGTAGGACAATCAGTGGTGGTTCAGGGAGCAGGAGCCATCGGGTTATTAGCTGTTGCTACAGCTGAATTGGCTGGTGCCGGTACCATAATCAGCGTTGATGTGGTGGATGAACGTCTTGAGATGGCTGAGAAACTGGGTGCTGATCATATTATCGATATGAGGCAGTTTGAGACTGCGGATGAAAGGGTGGCTGAGGTGGAGCGGCTCACCAATGGCCTTGGTGGAGATGTGGTCATAGAGGCAGTGGGCATCCCTGTTGCTGTCCCAGAGGGAATCAATATGACTCGTAGGGGAGGTAAATTCATCGAAGTAGGTCACTATACGGATCCTGGTAATGTCGAGATAAATCCCCACGTTATATGTAACAAGGATATGGATATTCTGGGGTCATGGACTTATCCCCCGACACAGTTTGGTACGGTACTGGATCTGATGCGTCTAGCCGCAGACAGGCTACCCCTAGATGAGATAGTCACCCATAAATACAGGGTGGAGGACGCCCAGAAATCAATTGATACTCTAAAGGCTAGGAAGGGGATCAAGCACGCGTTAACCGGCCCCTAATCATAAGGGTAGCGCGGCTAATCCGAAAAGACTACTCCTTCTATTAAAGAAGCCTTAAACCGCTTTTTTTTCGATCTTTATCAACATATTAACTGGTTTGTGGCCATTATATTTTACTAGATGATCTTTAGGGTAGGCTCCAAACTACTCTGGGTACTCTTACTCCGCCTTCCCCTCTCGTCTCGACGGTTCTATCAATTAATCCCTCTTCCATCATGCAGATGAGGTTATCCATTATCTGGTTCTGGTCCCCCCATCCGATATGTTGGAGTTCCTTCCATTCACCGAGACTAATATCAAACATCTTCTCC
>WJJC01000171.1 GCA_014729945.1 Candidatus Bathyarchaeota archaeon | reverse complement strand
TGGCGCTGATGATAATCCGCGGAACCATGCCCATCATGCAGATGGCCCCATTTATTGGATTAAACGGCGCAATAGTCGGGGGATTATTCTACCTCGGTATAGACGCCATATCAAGCTTCGGCGGAGGCCCCGCTGAACCAAAACTAGTAATGGTGAGAGACCAGCAAGGACAAGTACTTAGCATAAAGACTGAAGGCGGATCACAGGCAGAGCCCTTCACATTATTCGATGAGGAACCAGAAACCGTGGACGAGGTAATTATAGAGAAACCCCTGAGCGAGTACCTGGGATTAACCTATGACCAGATAGTGGAAACCATCAAAACCGTGCTCCTAATAGCGCTCATACTTGAAACCTATATGGGAGCAGCATACATCAGCAACAACTTTACACCCCTCATGGTAGTCACCACGGGAAGCATGGAACCAACCATAAAACCAGGCGACCTAATATACGTAAAAGGCGTACCCGCCGACGAGATACAGGTAAACGACATAATCACCTTCAAACCCCCAAGAGACTACGTCAGAGGAACACTAATCACTCACAGAGTAATTGACATACAATACGATAGCAACGAAATATACTACAAGACTAAGGGCGACAACAACCCCAGCGTAGACCCATGGACAGTAACCTCAAAGGACCTAGTAGGACGCCAGACAGCAGTACTCCCCAATGTGGGAAGCTTCTTCCTCTGGATAAAGACACCTGCGGGACTAGCAACCATGGCCACAGTCCTAGTAGTATACCTTTTCTGGCCCAACATAAAACAGGCACTGGGAGGTAAACTCCAATAACACGTCAATGCGCATTCATAAAATCAAGAATATGCCCC
This sequence comes from Candidatus Bathyarchaeota archaeon, assembly GCA_014729945.1. The sequence goes on along the minus strand of WJJC01000171.1, from coordinate 14,480 downwards.
ATCGACGTGGATGAGATACCCCTAGACGTATGCAAACTATGCATAGACGCCTGGAAGACCAGCGCAGAGATCCAGTCACTAACAGGAACCGACATGCTAACCCCTACAATCATGACCCAGTCAGGACCACAATCACTACAGATAATGCAATCAAGATCTCCAAGAAAACCTGAAAGACCATCCCGGGAACCAAGATCAGAGCCAATAACATTCACACCCAGCATAGACGAAGAAACAGAGGTACAGGAAACCCAGGAACTACTATCAAAACTGGATAACGACTTCATCCTCGACAAGATAACAGCAGAAGAATACGTACAAAGGCGAAGAGAAATAGTAACCCAGTTAACAGAACAGATAGACACCAAGAAACCATCACTACTAGCCAAAGCCACACAGGACGGCTTCCTCTCACCTGAAGACAGCTTCCCCGCAGGACCACCGGAGGACAAATTTGAAGTAACCAATCTAGAAAACAAGCTAATACAGCAAAGTGATGAAAAAACTCTGCCCCTGATACTCCTAGAGAGAAAACTTGGTAAAATAAACGTAACAAAATATCCAAGAAACTGGAAGCTACCAGAAGGCTACAACAGCAAAAACCTTGACTCCATTTACGACCTATACGAGGACCTCAGAGAAAATCAGGAAAAAATACTAATACGATTCAACGGAACAAAAATAGCAGTACTGGGAAAAAAGAAGAACAAGATCCTATGCATGGTACTAGAAAAAGACTCAAAGATAGAAGACTATCGAACCCAGATAAACAAACTACTTGACAAACTAGAGACCAGAAGAGACTATGAGGAACTAATAAAAAGCTTGGAAGAAGGCGATAGAGAGAAAAAAGACTTAAGCCTTCTAGACAAAATCAATTAACCCGGTGTCTCCCTTGAACAATAAAACAAAGACCACGCTAATACTCGCACTATTATTAACAATCACAGCAGCAACACAGATAATATCCGTCGAGGCCCAAACCCCGATTATAACCGTGAACCCTTCTCCACCGAGAATAAACGCTGACGGTGAAATCCACCAGATAACAATTGAGTTAAAGACAGCAAACGATCAACCCTACATAGCGCCACGAGACACCCCAATACATATCACTAGCAGCAACCTCAACCTAGGAACCATAGACGAGTTCACTACCGTAAAAGAAGGGGAATCCTACGCAAAAGCCGCGTTCACCACCAAGAAGACCTCTGGAATAACCCTAATCACAGCAAGCAGCCCAGGGTACACCACAGGAAGCGAATATCTACAAGTCCACACAACAAACATAAACGCCAGACTAAACGTACACACCTCACCCAGCAGCCAACCCGCTGTAGTCGGAGAAAAGGGAAAAATCGTGGTTCAGATAGTAGATAACATCCAGAACCCAATCACGGCAACAGAAGACGTCCAAGTAACACTCACCTCCTCTAACCACCGCATATGCACCGTTGAACAGGAACTAGTAATACCAAGTGGAGAGAACTACGCTACAGCCGAGTTCACTGTAATCGGTTCAAACCCTGGAGAGGTAGTCATATCTGCGCAGGCACAAGGGTATGTACCAGGAAACGATATAGTAACCACCTATAACATTACAGAGTCTAGAGAAAAAGTCACATTATATTTTAGCCCCGATATACTTTTACCCGACCAGGAAACCCACGAAGCAATAACCATACAACTACAGAACAAAGACGGAAAACCCGTACCCGCAACGACAACCACAACAATCTACCTCTCAAGCAGCAACACCAACATAGCCACCGTAGAAAACCCTGTCACAATAAACACAGGAGAATACAAGACTACTGCAACCTTAAACACATATACCATGAACGGAGAAACCATAATATCCGCCTCCAGCTCAGACCTGCTCTCAGACTCAAAACCAATAACCGTGGAAGGTCAACAACCATCCATACTAGAATTATACATATACCCTAACGTCCTGATAGCTGATGGAACCAGGAACGAGATAATCACTGTTCAGCTTCAGGATGATAACGGAAACCCCGTTACGGCAAAAACCGATACCCAGATACGCTTAACAAGCACCAACCCCAACATAGGAACCGTTCCAGGATCATTAACCATACCCCTTGGAAAAAGCTACACAACCGCGCCCTTAAACTCTACCACCACACCCGGTCAAATTAACATACTTGCATCTATGATGGGTGCAACTCCCTCAGAGAAGAGTCTTCAAACCATTACAAAGAAATTCAACATGTCTTTAGAAACACCAAACATCATTAGCATAAACCAGACATTCACAATAAGCGTACAACTAGACAGTCACGGATTACCCGTAGAAGGAGCAGACATTGAATGGACCGCCTTAGGAGGCGTAATACAGTCCGAGGAAAGCAAGACTGATGAAAACGGGGTAGCCTCAGCCCAAATAGTGCAGAAATATGAAACATTACGATTGAAATCAGTGGCCTCAAAGACAGGCTTTGAATCAGAAGAGGTCCAGAAAAACATACAGATAGCTCAGGAGGTAGACTCAGATGAATTAACCGTAACGGTACTGGGAAGAGAAATACTTGTATTCCACATACTAATCGCCCTAGCAACAGTGATCGCACTAGTACTTGGAGCCTACGTGTACCTCAAATATAGGGCGTCAAAAGAAGAAGAACCAGAAGACTTAGAAATATTCTAAATCTGTATATTCAATCCTGTACCAGTTATAGTATATTTATGGGTTTTTCTAGAGTGATTAGTTCCACGCATCTTCGTTATACGAATCCGCCTCATCAGGTTCTCGGATTCATCATATTGATGCTCCATCAATATAATACCGTCAGCGACAAACTCCTCAATACTCTCTCCTATACGGTCACTATTCCACGGAATATCAGTAATAGCAACCGTCGTACAACCTGTCTTCAGAATAAGACGATAGAGCAACCTGATCAGGTGTCGCTTCTCAAACTCTGTCTCAAGACCCATAGCCATAGCCGCAATACTATCCACAACAAGTCTCTTAGCTTTTAACGTGGTGATAGCCTCGAAAATCTGGTTTAACGCGGACTGTACCTCGGTCTCACTACCAATACTCAGATCCAGTACCTCAACTTTTCTTCTACGAATGAGGGGCTCAAAATCGATACCGAATTTTTTCATATCTGTGATTAATCTTTTCCTAGTTTCAGCGAAACAGGCGTAAACACCTGGCTCATCTTCAAGGGCTCCTTCATAGATGAATCGAGATGATAGAATTGTCTTTCCTGCACCCGGGTTTCCCGCGAGAAGAATCATACTATTTTTTAGAAAACCCCCATCAAGCAGGGTGTCTAGTTCTGGGTTACCTGTGGATATCCTTTCACTCATCGTCATCATCCAAGTCTAGATCAAAGTTAGGTGCACTGAGCACATTGGGTAATGCCTCAGCTCGTTTTAACTCCATGATGATTAGATTTCTCAGCCATTCGCTTACGTTCAGCCCTTCTCTTCTAGCCATCTGGACTACGATGTCACGTATTCTAGGAGTTACTCTGGTAGCTAGTAGCACTGATTTCGTGGTTCCTGATTTTTGAGGCATTTTTACTTCCTTTAATTTGTTTTTGTATGATTTAAATCATGTGATATGCAGTGTTAACCATACACTGATTTAATCTATTTCTATATATAAAAATACCAAGATATTCCTTTGAACTAAAACACTATAGAGAACAATATTGATAGACCTGATAAGAATAAATGGATATTTTAATAATATTCAATATATCCCTTTAAACCATCCTTAATATGGTCCTCAAAATTCTTATCTCTATCTCTAACATATTTCTTATTGATTTTTTTATACAGTCTCTCGACTATAAGATCCTCAATGCCTCGTGCACTGTCTCCAAATAGATCCTCAAGACCACAACTAAAGGCCTTAGGGTATTCAAGAATACTTTGCTCCCTGAAATCTGAGTTAAACTCTAAAAAATTTAACACGACTTTGCTGAAAGAAAGAACCTCTTCAATACTCTCAATAAGACATACACGAAACTCTTCCCTTTTTCTATTCAAAATGGGCTCATCTTGCTCAAAAAGCTCTGTTATTTCAGTATGCATCTCTAGATCCTCCTGTTGCTCGGGATGGGTTCTTCATCCAACTCTTTGACCCTGTTACGGATGTACTGGAGTACTTTTTCCTGTGTATACCTTAGTTCTTCCTTCTGCACTCTAAGGTTTTCAGCGATTACCTCTAATAAGCTCTCAGGCTCAAATGGCTTTACCAGATAAGCATCAGCTTTCTCGTTAACTGATTTTATCGCCGTATCTTTGTCAGGGTAACCCGTTAGAACCACTTTTTTCATTCGTGGAACGTGTTCATTGATCTTTGAGAGTAGCTCAATCCCCGTTGTATCGGGAAGACGAATATCCAAGATCACTAGGTTGAATACCTTATTACGGAGTTTCATCTCAGCCTCTTTACCACTCTTTGCAACATCAAGCAGATACCCCTCAGACTCTAGCAGACTTACCATTGACTCACGTAACGCATCATCGTCGTCAACAACCAGTATTTTATCATAAGTATTCACTAGTGTTTCCTCTTTGAGGCTGTTTATTTAGTGAATAAATTAAAGGATTCTAGATCACAGATACAGTAAATCATACCTGATTCTAAGTTAATTATATCGTTAAACGTCGTATCTAACACTGAGTCTCTGATAAGATTTAAATTATGCAAGAGTTTCACTTAAACAAATAAAATATTCTGGTGTTTTGCATCTTGGCCAATGTTAAAAAATGTTACCCAAAATGCCGTAGCTTCAAATGCACAAAAAGGGCGTTAACGTTCAGAGGAAAAACCGCGTGGTGTACCTTTATTAACGAACCATGTGATCCAAAAGGATGCACCTACGCAGTGTGTCATAAGCGTCAGCTACTGGATAACGGAGTCTGTGGTCTATCAATAAAAAGAAAAACAAAAGATGAGATAAGACCCGAGGACATGTTCCGCGACGAGATCCCAGTAAAAGGAAAACTAGCTAAGAAAACAGGTGAAAAAACTATTTTCTAGCCAAATACTTGGCTGAATTACTTTGAGACAGGACCTTGAATCTAACCTAGTGGGAAAAATACCCAAAGAACTCATGGACTATGTGCCCTCCAGCTTTGATATTCTGGGATCAAAAAGTGGTGCAGTGATCATCATAGATATACCTGATGAACTTAAAGAATACGAGAACACGGTAGCAGCGGCGTTAATGAAAATTCATAAAAACGTAAAAAGCGTCCTAGATAAAAAATCAGAACGCTATGGTGAACTACGCCTCAGAGATTACCGACATATACTTGGTGATCCAGATACCGAGATAATCCACAAAGAATCTGGATGCCGATTCAAACTTGATCCCCAGGTAACCTATTTCTCTGCGAGGGAGAGCACAGAAAGAGAGAGAATCTGTGAACAAATTGATGAACCAGAAGAAGTACTGGTCATGTTCAGCGGAATAGGTCCTTTCCCAGTTTGTATCGCCAAACATAATGAAGGCACTAAATGCTGGGCCATCGAGTTAAACCGTGAAGCTCATGAATACTGTGTGGAAAACATTAGACTCAATAAACTAGGCAACAGAGTCACTGCGATACACGGTGATGTACGAGATATCTGTCCAGCTATAGACAAGCAGTTTGATCGTGTCTTAACCCCATTACCGAAGGGAGCTCACCGGTTTCTGGATATTACCATTCCAATGGTAAAGCCAGGGGGGGTTCTCCACTTCTATCATTGGGCACCAGATGATGATCCATACTCTGATGCATATGAACTTGTAGAAGCCGCTGCATCAGAATATAACCGAGAATGCGAGTTCAAAGGCGGCGTCCAGGTTTCTAAATACAGCCCAGGTGTATCAAAGGTACGAATCGATGTCAAGATAAACTAGTCAGAGACAAAGACCTTTGGCTTGGAAACTATGTTAATCTCTTTCCCACAGTCAGGACAGAACTCGCCTAAGAAGTAGAGTCTGTTCCCACAATACCTGCAGTACTTCATTGTCTCCGCCCTTTTCTTCTTCAAGGTTCCACCACATTTACTGCAAAATAGGGAATCATAAGGCATCAATGCCCCACATCTTCTACAGGCTTTCTCATAACCGACTATTTTATCCGGTGCAATTACTGGCTTTTCTTTTTTCTGCTCTGGTTCATGATATTCTGATTCCTCTGGCAGAAACCCTACACCTCCTCCCACTATCGCGCCTACGAATAACCCAGGTAAGATGGTTAGCGTTATATTGGATACTATTTCACTTATTCTTGACACTGATGCAATACTTGGGCCAGTTACTACATTAGCTTTGAAGAATCCGTATATAACAAGAAAGGATATGGCTCCAATGAAGATGGCTATCCCCATACTTACGTAGACATATTTTCCCCTCCCCTTGATTAATTCCGTTATGAATCCTGATACTGATGCACAGATGAATCCACTGGCTATTATCATTATAACATAACCAGCTTTTTCGGGTAAGAAATGGAGCGCTATGTTCACCAACGATAATATTGTGATTAGGGTTAGTCCAGCAAAAGGTACTATCCATAATAACGGCTGTTTCACCTCATCGATAGTACGCACTGTTCTCCCCCAGCATATGCTGGGCTTGATCACCTGTTTCGGTTACGTTGGAAGTATTGCATCGTTAATGTAAAAAAGACATGTCTTGTTGTACTGTTTTTGCTTATACGTTACTCTCATCGAGTGAGGGTATTAACAGATATCTATTAAATCTATAAAGAAAAATATATTTTATTGATTTAAATATAAAACATGATTTGTCAATTCGTTAATAATATAAATAAATTATTCCTCTGACTCGGGCTCTTCTTCCTCGTCGATTATATCCTCTTCCTCATCGAAATCAAATTCTGTATCAAGATCTAGAGGAGTATCTAGAGGAACCGGTGGAGGTGTAGTCGCCATAGTGTAACCGATCCAGAGCACGATAAAGAGTATCATATAGACAGCAAGTATCACAGGCAACTTAATAGCCCATTCACTAAACTTTACCAGCCAAGCTATACCCAGCAATCCCGGGAACAACCAGACAAAGTATGCTGCCATGATGGCCAGAGTAATAATCATAATCGTGTAACCTAGAGTCTTATCATCCATTGTTAATTCACTAGGATACAATACACTGTTCTTATTTTATTATTTTCCTAAATACAGTAAATAACATCATAGAAAAAATGAATAATATTCCTATAATAATATTTAATGTAGTAAAAATATGAATGAATTTATATTCCGGTGCAGTGTTTCACAACAGAAACTAGATGACTTCCGGTGACATTTATTGAATAATATTTTTATTAACAAACTGGGTCATGTCGCAATCGAGGATCAACCTTTAGAAATAGTTGAGCGAAAAGGCTTGGGCCACCCTGACACCATCTGTGACTCGGTGATGAATCAGATCTCCATCGATCTATCTAAAGAGTATCTAAGAAAATTTGATGCAGTGCTACACCACAATGTGGATAAGAGTCTACTGGCCGCTGGTGTGGCTTTACCAGAATTTAATGGAGGAAAAGTAACTGAGCCCATGAGGTTTGTCTTCGGGGATCGAGCTACTTTTAGAGTAGGTGATGAGGAGATACCCGTAAACGAGATAGCGGCTAAGAGTGCAACTGATTGGCTTAAAGAAAATCTAAGGTTCGTGGAACCTGAAAAACACGTGGTCTATCAAAGCGAGATAAAACCTGGGTCAATCGCATTAACAGATATCTTTGATAGAAAAGGAAAATATCTTGGGGCAAATGATACCTCTGCAGCCGTAGGATACGCTCCTTTTACATCAACTGAAAATATGATCCTTGACCTCGAAAAACATCTTAACTCAGCCGAGTTTAAGAAGGAATTCCCGGCATCTGGTGAGGATATTAAACTCATGGGACTCAGAAAGAAGAATGAGTTGAACATCACCGTTGCCATAGCCATGGTTGACAGATATATTGAGAATGAGTCTGATTATTTCCATAAAAGAGACGAGATCTATGAAGCGATTAACAAATTCGTCAAAGATAAACAGGGATTCGATGACGTATCCATAGACCTAAACCCCTTAGATAAAAGAGGTAGAGGTATAGATGGATTATACCTCACAGTAACTGGCACCAGCGCTGAAGCCGGCGACTCAGGCCAGGTAGGCAGGGGAAACAACGTAGTTGGCGTTATCCCGTTAAACCGACCCATGAGCAGTGAGGCAGCAGCCGGTAAAAACCCAGTGAGCCATGTTGGCAAGATCTATAATGCATTATGTTACAGGATTGCTAACCGTGTAATGGAGGACGTTAGTGGCGTCAAAGAGATCTATGTCTGGTTATTGAGCCAGATTGGTAAACCCATTAATGAACCTAGCGTGGTATCCGCCCAGATAATACCCGATAAAAAAGTTGAACTAAAAAGCGTCTCAAATCTTATCGACGAGGTAATTCACCAAGAGTTCGACCACTTGGATGATTTCTGCAGGGATTTAGCTGAAGGTAGAATCACCCTCTGCTGACTATTTCTCTTTTAATCTTCAGATATCTTTCCATTATCATTTTCTTAAGATGTGTATCATGTTTTTTCGCTATCTTCTTCAATGCTTTATTTACGCCTGAGCTATACTGTGCCGCTTTTTTAGGTCTATCTGCGAGTTTGTCTGGGATTCCTTGTTTCTTGGCCAGCTCTCTAAGTATGATTTTCCTGGGGTGATCTCTTGTGTCTGGTAGTTTCTGTTCTATGGGTATGCTGAGGCCGTAATCAATTATCCCTGGGTGTGTGAATGGTAATAATAACCTGATGTTTTGATCCAGACAGGTTTTAGTGTCTCTATGAAAGTTCTGTAGATAGCTATTTTTTACGTCTCGGATAATGTCTTTAGTGGGGTCCACTCCTTTAAGATGTTTATTGAAATATTTCATGTAGCCTGCGAATAATTCATCTGCCCCATTTCCACTGTACATAGCGGTATACCCTAGTTTTCGTGTTTTCTCAGCCGCCCAGTGGAACGGGAAAGCTATACCGGTTTTAACTGGATCTGGTTCCTCAACACTGGTTATTACCTTATCGAGTGTTTCTTCAACTTCCCTCAATGTGTATTTTTCGGTGTTTAGTTTGATGTCTAGGTGTTCCGCTGCGTTTTGCGCGATAATTTCTTCTCTTTGATCTTCGAGGCCGGTCCATATTAGCTCCAGTTCAACATCGTTCCTCTTGAGATAATATGCTATTAATACGCTATCTATTCCTCCCGAGAAGGCCACCGTTGCCTTTGGGGTCTTCTCTGCATACCTCTGGGTTATTTTATCCATTTTCTCATGGAGGATATCTGAAGTGGTGAACTTTGACTTATGGCGGCCAAGGGCTTTTATCTGGGTCTTTATTGTCTCCTTAGACGTTATTTTTATCATTTTTCCAGGCTTTAATGGGACTGGTTCTATTCCTATGCGCCATAACATCTTCTTATTCGTGGATAGAGCACTTGTATCCCTGTTTTCTCCGTAATAAAGGGGAATTGTTCCAATATGATCCAACCCCGCCAAGATGCTGTCTTCCGTGATGGCAGCTACAGCGTAAGCGCCTACTCTATTGGATAGTATTTCCTCAATTCCTTCAACCGGGTTCTTATTCAGATGCTCAGCAGCGGAAAGGCTGTCAGCCCCCTCTGTTATGTCTAAAAATAATCCATTGAATACCAGTGAGTGATTATTCTGGGTGATGGGCTCCGGTGGATATTTTTCTGGGAAGATATTCTTGGAGGCTAAAAGCACTGATCCTGTGTGGGATGTAAAATCAGGCTCCTTAATGGTCTCGGTTTCTCTATGATCAGAGATCCCATAGCTTAATGCGATTCTATCACTTGCTGCTTTTAACATTTCCAATATAGTATCTGATGCATCTTCCCCGTGTCGATTTATAACCGCAGCTATGTATCCCATAATGTTATTTTGTGTAGCTATGGCTTTTGTGTCTTAGGTTTCTTGGAGCTCCTCTGCCTGTTCCAATAATATATCTATTTGATCCTCTGTTAGTAGGGCTCCATGCAGAAAACTTCCTTTTCTTTTATCATTTGCAAGGAAGGTTTCTTTCACGGGGAGTGGTTTTTTGAATCTTCTTAAAGGGTTGAATGTTATGGAGCATTTCCACCCGTTTTCTTCGCAATACTTTTCCTCCTCTGGCGTCATTTCCCATAGCATCTCTACTCTGTCGGTTATCCCGTATCCTAGAAAACTGTCTCCTACCTTGGTTTTTTTTTGCGAACAGTATTGGTGTTCCTATTCTCCACTTCCTTATAATTCCGCTATAGTATTTTTTTAGTTCAAATACTTGGGTTACCCAGTCGTCGTTGCTTATTCGCATTATGTACCCTGGTGTTTCTTCCAACATCATACATAATACAAAAGTTTAATATATTATTAAAAGTAATCTATTGTTGTTTTTCGTCTTCTTCTGTCTCTTCTTCTATAAAGCTGAAGAGGCTGCTCTGCTCGGTCTCTACTGTGTCCAGTTTTTTCCATTCTTCATCATCTACAACTCCGCCTACCTGTTCTTTTATGGTCTTAGCTAGTTTAGCGCCGATTAATGGCAGTGATGTGAGTTGGCGTAGTGGGGCTCTCTTTAGTTTCGCTGGGGTGGTTAAACCCGAATTGTATAATACTTGTGCTCTTACCCTACCTATGCCCTTCAATCTAACCAAAGGCAATAGTTTTCGTGATACCCCGTGTTTCACCCGGGTTCTTAGTTCTATCACGTGTCTTCTAGGTTCTGGCATTCCCAGCGTCTCGGCTAGTTCATGGGCTGAATATAGTAACCACTCTGCACTGGTCACTGCACTATATCTGTCCCCGGGTAAGACATTATATCTCTCAAGGAGATCGTTTTCAGAGACCTCGTTTATCCATGCTTCTAATATCATAGCCGTCTTTACCTCTCCCAGTGATTCCTCGAAGTCGATATAATCATAATTTTTCCTGAGTGGAGTGGCGATCTCGTCTATATGTTCTTCCAGATAGTTTTCGACTAATTCATAATCGCTTCTCCTTGGGCGTAGTATAGGCCGCATATCAGGTGTATTGCAGATGAGGTGGAGCCAGGTGAAGTCAGTTATATCGAGTGCTCCTCTCTTTAGCCCGTCACGTAGAACTACGGCTGTCAATGGATCAATGTATAATTCGCTCACTCTTCGCCCAAAGTCAGTTGGTACTAGTCTGTTTCCATCGTATTCTATCATATCTTCTCGGTTTAGATACCGTAGTATGCCTCCTAGGATGAGTTTGATGCCAGCGGTTGGGTAATTATATCCGTAGAATGTTGACCCAAAAAAATCCAGTAAACCCTCTTCTGTTTGAGCATAATCTGCAGATATGGCAGCTAGTGTATGACCTCTTAAGGCTGATTCCTGTGCCAGTCTACTGTCAATGCGTTCAGGGTTAGATAATATGTAGTCTTCCATGAGGTAGTCTTGTTCATCCTCGCTACTGGCTATCAGCAGGGCGACTCCTTCTTTATCGTATTGAGGTCTTCCTGCTCTACCGCTCATCTGTTTATATTCAAGCACCTTTATGGGCTGCATCCCGTACCCGGGCATAAATCTTCTATAGTTTCCTACCACCACTGTTCGCGCTGGTAGGTTAACTCCTGCAGCTAATGTGGGGGTGGCGGATAATATCTTTATATATCCTTCCTTGAAGCCCTCTTCTATTATTCTTCTATGCTGTCTGCTTAGCCCTGCGTGGTGGAATGATGCTCCCTTGCTGATGGTTTCTGCTAGTTCATCGGTTAGACTTGTTTTTTCTCCGTGACTTCTTATCTCTGATGCTAGTCTATGGAGCTCTGTCTGGTCTCGTCTGGATATTCTTTTCTTTAACGCGTTGGCGGCTGTTCGAGCAGTGCTCTGGCTTCTTCTCCTGCTCTCGACGAAGATGAGTACTTGTCCTCCATCATCTAGGCTGTTCAGGGCCAAGTTTACAGGGTCTTGTTTATGATATTGTTCTATAGCCTTGATCTGCCCGTCTTGGAATGTGATGTGGCTTCCTAGGGATACGCCTTCCCTGAGGGTTACAGGTCTCCAGTCGGTTGTCACGCTTTCTGCCTCTAACCATTCTGCTATCTCATCCGCGTTGCTTATTGTGGCGCTGAGAGCTAATACCTGTAGTTCTGGGCTCATCTGGCGAAGTCTGGCTAGACTAACCTCTAGAGTGGGCCCTCTGTTTGTACCGATTAAATGAATCTCGTCAGTTATTACGAGGCTTATCCCTGTCATCCATGGGCTTCTGTGTCTGAGGAGGCTATCGCATTTCTCGTTAGTGCAGATTACTATATCATATGCCTGGAGCCATGGGCTGCTGTTATCCATGTCACCACTGCTGACGCCTACCCTGATTTTTTTTCCATCCGGTTTGGATATGTCAGTGTATGCTTGGAATTCCTCAAATTTCTCCCACGTCAAGGCTCTCAGAGGGGTTAGGTATAATACTTTGCCGCCTCTCTCTAGAATGTGTTTTAGTGCGCATAGTTCGGCGATGAGGGTTTTTCCACTCGCTGTGGGGCTTGCGAGTACTAGGTTTTTGCCTTCCAATACTCCTGTGTTTATAGCGTCTATTTGTGGTGGATACAGTTGGTTTATTCCTCGTTCGAGTAGTTTTTGTTTTACTTGGGGTGGTATGTTGAGTTCTGCTGGTTTCAATGGTGTGAGCTCATCCTCTTTGATGTGGTTCTAGGATATAGGTGATGGGGTTTACTCTTGGACTTGGTCTCGGGTTAGTTCTATTAATAGGGTGATTATTTTTTCTACTCTTTGGATTATTTCTTCTTTATTGTCTCCGTGGGCGCTTATCCAGAGCCTGATTCCGGGTTCTCCGTAGGGTTTTACCATGGATTTGATGTAGACTTTTTGATCGGTTTTTTTGGCTTTGTCTATGATGGGGGCTAGTGTTGACTCGTCTCGTAGGTTTAGGTGGATTATTTTCTCATGGTAGTGGCCTCTGGTTTTTTCTTTGAGTATGGGGTTTACCTGGTGAGTGAATATCCATTTTAGTTCATTGGGAACACCTGGGAGGCTTATTATGGTGGTTTTTTCGTGTGTTAATAGCACTCCTGGTGCTCCTCCTGCTTTGTTGTCAAGGGGTCTAGCGCCTTGTGGTAGTATTGCCATTTTTCTTCTAGCGTCTGTTATTTCGGGTGTGTCTACGACTCCTTTTTCGTAGTAGTCTTTGTATTGTCTTTCTACGATTTTGTATGCTTTTTTATTTAGCTGTAGGGGGAGATTGAGTGCTGTTGCTATTCCTTGGAGGGTCATGTCATCGTATGTGGGTCCGAGTCCACCTGTGGTGATTATGAGGTGGATTTGATCTTTTTCTAGTCTGTGGATGGTTTTTGTGATTTCAGATATTTTGTCGCGTATGGCGATCGTGGTTTGTACTGTGAAGTTAAGGGGTTTGAGTTGTTGGGTTAGCCAGTGACTGTTTGTGTCGAGAGTGATTCCGTCTAGTATTTCGTTTCCAATTACTAGGATAGCTGCAGTATTCAAGTTATGTTTGTTTTGTGTTTGTCTATGATAAGTGCTGTGTTGATGATGACTGTGGAAACAATGTGTTTTTTAGTGGAATACGTGTGAAGGTGTCTTATTTCATTGTATACGTTTTGAAGATGATCAATTAATGTTTAATCTGTTCTGAGGGTTTCATGAAAATCAAATGTTTACGAGGATTGTTATACCTACCCTTTATTCTATGTGGGTTTTTATGGTGATTTCTATGGGGATGGCCTTTTCGATGCTTTTAGTTATGTGGCAATAGTCTCTGGCGCGTTGGGCGCATTTCTTGTTAAGTTCAAGCTGGTCCTGTGTGCTCCATACATGGATCTCTATCCTGATACCAGTTATCCTGTAACCATTTACCTCTGTAAGTTCTATGTCGCTTGATGCCTTAACTTTAAGGTCCAGAGTCTCCACTTCCAGCATCTCCCGGTAATAGTTATAGGTATTAATGATACACCCTGTGATGCTTGTCATGAATAACTGATCTGGACAGGGGGCGGACTCATTTCCACCGTATTCCTTAGGGGTATCGAATTCTTGTATGAAGTTGTGCAGATCTGCTGTGCCCCCTGTCTGGTGATCCCATTCCGCCTCCGTAGTGTAGTGCAGATGTTTATTGAGTCTCATAACACCCTCTGAGAAGTCAGAGTTCTTAGAATTTGCTATATTGTGGGGAGTAGTATTGACTACAGGATAGCCTCATTTACTTGTTTCCAAGGAGGTCTATGACTGTAGCTGCTATTGCTCGAGTTATCTGGGGTAGTGACTCTTTGTCAACCCATTCATTTGCCTCGCACGTGTTTCCACCGGATGGGCCCATTATTATCGTAGGAACCTCTCCGTGAACAGCGATATGGTTGGTGTCAGCTACGCTTCTGGCGAGACCCAGTTCGACTTTTTGATCCAGTTCTTTTTCCAAGTTTCTTTTAGCACTAGTTACTA
>WJJC01000170.1 GCA_014729945.1 Candidatus Bathyarchaeota archaeon | reverse complement strand
CCGGTTACGTTCTTCTGTGTGCTGTTGATATATGCATCGAGGTCTTCTTTGTATGGATCAACCCATAATCCTTGATATACGGCTGTTGCCCATTTGTGATCAATCTCATATTTGAGTAATTTTTGGTGTCTTGTCAGGACCATCTTTTCAAGATCCATGTGTGCATTGATCAATGTCTCTGATGCAGGCACTTCATAGGTCTCACGGGTCTTTAAACCCACGACGCGGTCTTCCATATGTTCGATTCTTCCTACCCCGTGTTTTCCTGCCGTATCTCTTACCTTCTTGATGAGTTCATGTGGTTTATACTCGACATCATCGAGGCTTACGGGAACTCCTTGATAGAAGCCGATCTTGATAAATTCAGGCTCATCGGGTGTATTTATTATATCTGCAGTCCAGTCCCATACATCATTGGGAACAGGCGTATCCGGGTGCTCAAGAATGCCACCTTCAATACTTCTCCCCCATAGGTTTTCATCAATACTGTATGGACTCTCAGCGGTTACTGGAACAGGTACATCATTTTCTTTTGCCCACTCGATCTGTCCGGCGCGATCAAACTTCCACTCCCTGACAGGCGCGATGACCTTGAGTTTCGGGTTTAACGCCTTAATTGTGATATCAAATCTCACCTGATCATTTCCCTTACCCGTACATCCATGGGCCACTGCTTGGGCGTCCTCCATCTCGGCTACTTCCACCAGTTTCTTTGCGATTAAGGGTCTACTGATGCTACTGCTAACAGGATATGTTCCCATGTAGAGCGCATTGGCTTTTATCGCTGGGAAAATATACCCTTTAGCGAACTCTTCTTTTGCATCAAAACCGTAATGGTTGATTGCCCCAAGATCCCAGGCCTTTTTCTCTATTCCTTTTGTCTCTTTTTCTTGTCCTACATCTAGGTTGCATGTTATAACATCCATGTTATACTCTGCTTGGAGCCATTTCACCATCATGGATGTATCTAATCCTCCGCTATAAGCTAGAACAACTTTGTCCTTTTTCATTGCATTTACCTCTATTTACGATGAACTCTTACAACATGAGGCAACAATTTATATCTTGTGACATATATGTAACAAATAATACAATGGAGCCCACAGATAGAACACCCAGCATAGCTCAACAAGTAAGAGACACACTCCAGATGCGACCAAGCTTAATGGACGCCTTAAACTTAAAAATAGTCAACTACAGCGCCCTAGCCAGACTCCTCCAAAAAGAAATAGGGGAAGGAAGCATAGAGGCTGTAAAAGCAGCTGTAATACGCATAGCAGACGAGATCAGCGTTGACCGCTCACTTAGAGAGGAGGCTGTTCAGTCAATCCTAAAGGAATCAAAAGTGAGACTTCAAGACAAAATCGGGGTCGTAATCTCTCCGACACGGCTTGATATCTCCCATATAGTAACCGCCCATTTAACTGACCAGTATGTCTACATAGTAGATCAAACCACGATGAAAAAAGAACTCCCCGAGGAGACTCAGTTCCAGAAAAACCTTGTAGCATTAATCCTGCTAAGTCCCCCAGTAGTGGAAGAGACCCCTGGATTCGTAGCCCTCATAACACAGCTACTGGCTAGTCGCAACATAAACATCGTTGAATTCATCAGCTGTAGCACTAATACAGTAATAATATTAGATAGTAGTCAGGCGCTTCAAGCATTTAGCTTACTGCAGAACTACACTTAACAAAAGGTGTCTAAATAACACAGCTCTTATCTCCTTTGATTCCTGTGGTATTACTTGAAAAACTGTTTTTAGTGCAAAAGTTTTTACACTAGGCATCTTGTTACAATGTTGATAATGGCAGAGATTTGTCCCGTATGTGGCCTTCCAAAAGACCTCTGTGTTTGTGAGGAAATGAGCAAGGAGGAGCAGCGGATTAGGATTCGCTTAGAGACTCGGAAATGGGGAAAGAAATGGACCGTAATAGACGGGATTGATCCCAAGGAACTGGATCTAGGCAACTTAGCTACCCAGTTGAAAAACAAGTGCGCTTGCGGTGGTACAGCAAAAAATGAACAGGTTCTCTTAATGGGTGACCATAGGGATACAGTACGTGATACCTTGGTTAAACTTGGATTCCCGAAAGAGAACATTGAGGTTCAGTAAGCGTGCCGAGACTGGACAAGATTATAGATATCTTAAAACAGTCCAAGTACTCTACTCCGCGACCCGTGTTTTGTCCAAACTGTCAAAGCCCAAAAATAAAATTAAAAGAAAATTATGGTATACTACCCCAAGTTTACCAATGTGAAGAATGTGTTTATGAAGGCTCATTAATATTAGAGCTTGAACCTGAGGAAGAATAACCATATAATTTAACCACAGGAACATTATATCACATATAGATACCTGAAGGTGCGGCCATGTCTGAGAACCCCCAAAAACAAAATATATCCTACCAAAAGATAGAGGAAATTCCAGATATAGGCCCAGCCACAGTAAATAAATTAAAAGAAATCGGGTTCAAAACAATAGAATCCCTCAGTACCGCCACCGTTGAAGAACTTGTATCCGCTGGCTTAGGTGAAAAAGTAGCTGAAAATGTAATCGATGCAGCTCGTCAATCCCGTGCAATAACCTTTGTACGAGGTGATGAACTCGTGGAGCTTAGAAAGAATATTACTAAGTTAACAACTGGATGTAGTAGTCTTGACACTCTTCTTAAAGGAGGTATAGAGACCCAGAGTTTAACAGAGTTCTACGGTGAGTTTGGCAGTGGTAAGAGCCAGCTATGTCATCAGTTATGTGTAACGGTTCAACTCGGAGAAGCTCAGGGAGGCTTAAACGGGAATGTTCTCTACATTGACACCGAGGCTACCTTCAGACCAGAAAGGGTTCAGCAGATAGCGCCAAGATTCGGTATAAAACCCAGAGAAGTTTTGAAAGGAATTGTATATGCCGAAGCTTATACTAGCAATCATCAAACTGTGCTTCTTGAAAACGCGGATGAGGTAATCAAAGAAAATAATATAAAACTCATTATAATTGACAGTGTAATGGGTCATTTTAGAAGCGAATATATTGGGAGGGAGATGCTGGCGAGTAGACAGCAGCATTTAAACAAGCATCTTCATAAACTTATGAGATTATCTAGGGCTTTCAATACCGCTGCTGTAATCACGAATCAAGTTATGGCAAGCCCAGACGCGTTCTTCAGTAAAGCCGTTTCACCTGTGGGTGGACATATTTTAGGCCACATGAGCCATAATAGAATATTCCTTAGAAAAGGAAGAAATAATATGCGTATTGCAAAATTGACCGCTAGCCCAAGTCTACCCGAGGGCGAGGTTCCAATGAGAATTACAGATAGAGGAATTGAGAGTGACGAAGACGAGTAACCCTGGAAGAAAATTATCCGTTATTGGAAAAACAAGAAATATCGTAGTAACTTTTTTCGAGAATCTCTTGGAAAGAAAATTCTCTGATGCTGAAAGAGAATTAGAGAGCCTGAAAGAGAGGCCCTTTCCAGACGAAGAGTACAGAGAAGGCTACATTAACGCATTCGATGGGCTTCTTCTATCCGTAAGATCCGGTGATGAACGCGATTTCTATAACAGGATTCACATGTCGGATAAAACTCTGAAAGGTTATATTGTTGACTTTAAGGAGATGCGAAAGCAGCCAATTAGAACACAGTTTGACCAAGGCTACTTTAGTGCCTGGATGGATATTCTACAGTATAAGATCAACACAGAAGACGAGGATTAAACCCATCCGTAATGACCCAGGGTATTAAGAAGAGTCCAAGTTAATATCCATATAAACAAGAATGCTCCCATGGCTACCTTTATTGTTCTATTTCTATCAACCTCAGTAAGAATTGCTAAGGCTTCAGAATATCCAATATATAGCGTAGCTCCAATCATTACAATTATCTGCCCCTGAACTGTGAAGGCAGATTGTAAATAGTAACATATTACTCCAGTGAGAAGCCCGAGGGCTGTTTTAATCCAGTATACTTTTTCTGAAGCTTTCACTTTTTTTATCTCCGTGTTTTACCTCTTATTGTCTGATGCTGTTTTATAAGTTAGCTGATATAGCCTAGACGTTTTTCCTCAGGAATTAATACATCTTCATCATCTTCGGCTATATCTAGACGCTTTTTAATTGAGGCATCAATCTTTTTAGCCCTTATTCTGAGTTGCTCCGTATCAATCTCTATTTCAAGTAATTGTACAAGTTTCTCTAGAACCGCTTTACTAGCCAAGTGTTGTGGAATATTGGCATATGTAATGTCTCCCATCAGGCAGACTCCGCTTATTCCCATGGACTGAGCAATACCTATCATTACCCCATTTAATCCATTTATCGCGCCTTCATCCTCCAAAATGGTTATCCCTAAATCACCGAGTTCTTCTCTAGAAGGCTCATCCGTGAAAACACCGTATACTTGGGGGTCATCATAGAAATCGTTAGGATAAGCTGCCATTGTAAATATTTTCTTAACTCCTAACTCAGATGCTATTCCAGCGATCTTTTGAGCTAGTCTAAGAGATTCCTCAGGTATAGATGGTTGGGCATCACCAACGCAAATTACTAGGTTGTGTTCTTTCGATGCATACAGTTTGTGTTTAATAGGGGCTAACTCCGCTAAGCCATTATTGTATATTAGGACATTGTGGAAGTATTTTATTTCCGCGAACTTTTTTGCCTTAATTTGACGCCGAAGATAATCCGCGCTTATCTTTGCCAGAAAACCCATCCCCGGCCAAGCTGCAATCATTTTTGGATTATTGAGCTTAGGTTTTTCAAAATACTCTATGTCCATGGAATCCAGTTATGGGAGAATGGTATTTGCATTAAACCTTTCGTTTATTTCCTGTTTTTATCGATCTTTGTTAAGGCCTTTTAACTGTTTTTTATGTGATTGTGTTCTGCGATTAAAAAACAAGTTGTCTCAGATTGATGTGACGTTATTAACATTTATGGGTCAATCCTGCTATAAAGAATAACATCAAATCGATCTGAAATAGCATATTGATGCAACATAATTATATTATAACTTACACTGCCATGTAGTGAGTGTAGTCGAAGACATTCACGGTGCTGAATCGCAGTTTAATTATTTGCGAGGATGTATTCGGGTTTGCCTGAATCGCGCCCACACAGCAACGTAGAAGACATCTTCTCGTATGCCGTGAGTCTTCACTACAAAAATTACAAAAATAATAGGTGATACTACGCATATGGTAAAGGCACAACTATGGTCTGATGAAGAAGTAGAGCGTTTAAGAGAATTATATACGTCTTATAAAACATTTGATGAGATAGCTGAAAAATTTCCTAAAAGAACAGATAATGCAATTAGATTAAAGGCATCTAGATTGGGAATAAGAAGACCATATTATAGTAATATTGTACAGGTAAAACCCTTGGTCTATAAGTCAGGTGAAGGTGATCAAGCTTCAGGTTATTTGATAAAATGTAAAGAGTGTGGTTCTTGGATTCAAGTGGATGCGAGCGATCAATCTCGTGATAGAACAGTTCTTACCTGTGCTAAATGTGGCAATTACTATAATGTAGTAACGGATCTCTGAGTCTTCTTCATGAGCTTTTTATATCTTACATACCTTTTCTGAAATAGTGAATAACTTGGGTCTAGATATATCTGCAAAGATGATGGTGAGAGAAGCTATGTCCAGTCCAGTGATATCTGTTAAGGAAAATGAGGATCTTGTTCAAGTTGCAAACAAGATGAGGGAGCAACGGGTTGGTGCAGTTATTGTTCTTAACCGCAGTGGTAATCCCGTTGGCATAGTTACTGAGCGTGATATAGTAACCCGGGTGGTTGCAGATGGGTTAGATCCTAATATGATTGTGGCCAGTAAGGTCATGAGTTCTCCTTTAAAGATGGTTGAGCCTGATCTTGAGTTAATGGACGCCATGAGAATGATGGATCGAGAAAATATTCGTAGACTTGGTGTCATCTATAAAGGGGAACTTGTGGGTGTGATCACTGATAGAAGCATAATACGCCTTGTACCCACAATAATGGACATCATGAAAGAGCAGAAAGAGATAATGGTTAATACAGTAGCTGGAGGCGCATCGTTGGTGGGTTACTGTGATAACTGTGAGATGTATTCAAACGATCTAAGAGAGATAGATGGCGATTTTCTCTGCGAGGAGTGTCGGTTAGACCTCTAAGTTTTCATACCGCTATTATCCTTAATTACTGTGGTTAGACGTTTCTTACTTGATGGGATGCTAGGGGCCTTATCTCGGTGGCTTAGGATACTTGGTTTTGATACATTATACTACGTGGATAAGGATGATGAGGAACTTATATTAGAGGCTAAGGCGACGGGGAGAGTGCTGGTTACAAGGGATGTGGAACTGCATAAACGAGCAACTAAACACGGTCTGAAGTCTTTTCTTATTGATAGTGATGATACGATGGAACAGTTAAACGAGATTACCACCAAGTTAGAATTAAATCTTGAACCTAAGAACACCAAGTGTCCAAAGTGCAACGGTGAACTAAGGCCCATAGAAAAAGAGTTAGTGCGAGGGTTTGTTCCCCCTGAGTCTTATGAGGTTTTTAACGAATTTTGGAAATGCGAGGCCTGTGGTGCTGTATACTGGAAGGGTAGTCATTGGGATAAGATTCAGGAGACCTTGAATCTGATTGATTCCTCATAGTCTTTATAAAGAAATTTTTAACAAAGGATGTGTAAAGGGGGTATTAGGATATATACTTTAACAGATGAACAAGGGAAATACTTGGTGCGGTTAGCTAGACAGGTTATAGAGAATAAGCTTGGTCTAGTAGAGGAGCCCATTGTAAAACGTGATCCTGTCTTAGAGGAGAAGTGTGGAGTGTTTGTGACTCTTAATGTCCATGGTTTGCAAGAAAAAGGGTTGCGAGGATGTATTGGTTTACCGTATCCCACTAAGCCCCTAATTGATGCAGTTATGGAGGCTGCTGAGAGTTCGGCCTTCAAGGATCCTCGATTTCCACCGGTAAGGGCCGATGAAATGGATGATTTGGTTATCGAGGTAAGTGTATTAACGCCTCCTAAGTTGTTATCGGTTGATGATCCCCTAGATTACATTGGGGAGGTTAAGGTGGGTACGGATGGTTTGATAATTGGGAAGGGATGGAGTAAAGGTCTGCTTCTTCCACAGGTTCCCGTTGAGTGGGGTTGGAATAGTAGAGAATTCCTATCCCAGTGCTGTGTCAAGGCTGGGCTTCCACGTGATGAATGGATGAAGGAAGGAACCGAGGTCTATAGGTTTCAGGCTATATTGTTTAGAGAAGAAGCGCCTCGGGGTAAGATATCTAGGCATAGAATATATTAGGTGTATGTAATTTGGATAGATTCGATGGGAAACGAGTGTATTTTGCAGCATGTGGCATGGGTCTTGGTCATGTTAGTCGAGTTGTTCCCATCGCTCAGGAGGTTATGAGGTGTGGGGGGGAGGTTCTTCTATCTACTTATCTTGAGGGGGTTCATTATGCTGAGAATTTTGAATTGCCTGTTGTGGCTGCTCCTGACTTGAGTGTGGATGTGGATGTTACGGGGAGTATTGATATTAAGGCTACTACGCTCTTGTCTGGTCTTGAAAGTATTACTACTTTCTTGGATCAGGTCAGGTTTGAGATACAGATGATGAAGGCTTTTGATCCTCATCTTGTTTTCGCTGATACTCGTCTTAGCAGCATTTATGCTGCTAGGTTTCTCAAGGTTCCAGTTATCTTGTTATTGAATCAGTTTCTTCCCCGTGTTCCCCGGGAGAGGAATACATTGTTTTTTCAGTGTCTGGACGGTTTTATTCTTACTAGTCTCGGTCGGAGCTGGGCTCTTAGTGATATTATTTTGATACCTGATTTTCCTGAGCCTTATACTATTAGTCTAGATAGTCTGCGTATTCCCCGGAGGATTGGGGCCCGTGTTAAGCTCGTGGGTAGTATTCTTGAGCAGTCTCCTGGTAATTCTCGGGTTGAGTGTATCCAGGAGTCTTTAGGGGTGGAGGAGGGGCAGAAGCTTGTTTATGCTGGTATCAGTGGGCCCCGGGCTGAGCGGGTTCCTTTGATTAACTTGTTGATCCCGATTTTTATGCGGTTTCCTGATCGGTATAAGGTGATTATGTCGTTGGGGGTTCCTAATGGGGGATCTGAGGTGGTTACGCGGGGGAATCTAGCGGTTGTGCCTTGGATTGAGAACCGGTTTGATTATCTGGATGCTTGTGATGTGGTTATTAGTCGTGCTGGGCATGAGACTTTGATGCAGAGTATTAGTTATGGTAAGCCTAGTGTTATTATTCCTATGCCAAAGCATCCTGAGCAGTATGGTAATGCTAGGCGTGCTGTGGAGTTGGGTGTGGCGCGTGCTTTGCATCAGCGGGATGTTTCTCTGGATGGTTTGGTGGGGGTTATTGATGAGGTGCTGGCTTCGGGGAGGATACGGGGAGTGCTATCGGATTTTGTGGAGAAGGAACATCTTAATGATGGGCTGCGTCGGGCTATTGAGGTAGTGGGAGAGTTTCTTGGTTAGTTTAGTGACTGTGAGAGGGAACAATAAGGAATAGTTTTAGTTAATATCGTTTAGAACTGCTAGTTTTTAAGATACGTATAAAGTGCTATCTTTATCCATATTTAGGAGTTAATCAGAATACTTTGTGGATTTAGTATGTGCGTAGGTGTTATATCTTTGATTTGAGGGGTTTCTTGGTATGGATTATCATTACGAGAAGAAGCGGGATCCGAGTGTTAGCGACTTTTTTGATAAGGCAACGTTGGAGGCTTGGAGTAAGTGGAATGATCTGGTGTTTGAGCCAGGTGAGTTAGATCTGAAGACTAAGGAATTGATCGCTGTGGCCTGTACGTATATGACGCGGTGTCCTTATTGTATTGAGGGCCACGCGAAGGCTGCATTAAACGCGGGGGCATCTAAGGAGGAACTGGCTGAGGTTATTCAAATTGCCATGGCATTGAGTAGTGGCGCGG
>WJJC01000169.1 GCA_014729945.1 Candidatus Bathyarchaeota archaeon | reverse complement strand
TGGCTAGGCCTGCTACTAGTTTTAGTATGAATAACGTGAGGGTCATAGGGGTGTCTCCCATCTTTGTTGGTTAATGTTCCATTTGGTACCGAGTAGTTTGATGAAGCTGGTTTGTATGTGGCCATAGTTGCGGGTTATTTCTTTGATTCCGGTCCAGCTTATGCCGGTTACTGTTTCCCCGTTAGGTGTGATGTATTGGTAATACATTTCGTCTATTACTTGGCCTTGTAGTTCTGCTATGATCTGTTTCTCGTCCCGTTGATCTAGGGCCAGGTAGTCGTTTGTCATCCTTGCTGGGCCTCGTTGACGCTGTATTTTTCTACTGCTTGGTGTCCGTTTCGTTTGTAGAGGTTTTCATATGGTTCATAGGATAAGTTGACTATTCTTTCATGTTTGACCCAGAGTTTTCTTCGATGTTTTTCGGTTTTCCATCTCAGTCGGCTACTGTAGATTACTTTGTTCTCGTTTCCGCCTCTTAGAACCCAGACCATGTCCTTTTCTGGTTCCTGTTGGTTTTTGTCCTGCATTTGTCCTCAATAAGATAGCCCCCGGTTTTGGGGTGCCTTGTTTAAGGGCTATCCCCATTTTTGGGGTTTATACGTTTTACACGGTAGTGGTGACGGTGTTTTTCTATTACGTCTGATGCTTCTAGTTGGGTTAAGGCTCGTTCAAGGGTTGTTGCTGGGAATATTTGTTCGAGTTGTTTTCGGTTTACTGGACCGTTTATGTATATGAATAACCAGATGTTGTAGGTTTGGTTGTTTACTGGGTATTGGAGTTTGATTAATAGTTCTTGTTGTACGCCTGCTCTGAGGGATAAGGTATGTGTGTAGAGTATTACATCTCTGAGTCGGAGGTGTACTTGTTTCACTAGTTGGGGGGTTGGTAGCAGGGTTTCACGGTAGAACTTCATTTTCTGCCTGCTCCATTGTGTTTTTTGGCTGGTTTGGGGTATTGTTTATATTGTTTTGTTTCGTTTTGTTTGTTGGGTATCTCCATTTTCGTCTATACTCAAGGTGATGTGGGGGTACCCGATTTTTAGTGATTTCCTGGGTTTATGGGGAGGGGGGGATCTGTCACAGATAGCTGTTTTTACGGAGTGTTTGACTGTATGGGTTGTTTTCAGGGGTTATTTGTACTTGGGCTTGTTTGGGTCGTGGGGCTTGTTTTTTGATTTTAAGGAATTAACTTTACTGTTATAATGTGCTTGTTTTTTCTTGATAAATGTTAAGAGACTTTCACCTATCTCTCCTGATCCCTAACACGGGTTTACCTTAAACAAGGGGAAACAATTCACTTATTGAATCAAGTGATGCGAGAAAATGATTCAGCAATATTTAAAGACCAAAAGAAACTGGCACCAACGTACATACCAAGAAACCTCTTACATAGAGAAGAACAAATCCAAGAGCTAAACAAGATATACAGACCAGGGCTAAACAACATCCATGAAAGTTACTTACAGGTTGTAAGAGTTGTTGGACCTGTGGGTTCCGGTAAGACTTGTACGGTTACATGGTTTAAACATATAATACAGGATATAGCTGACCGACAACAGCTCCCCCTAAAGGTTATTTATGTAAATTGTAAGAGCATGGCGAGGAACCCACGGAGTCTCTACAAGATAATATATGAAAAAGCCACGGGTAAGAACAAGCAAAACTATAGTAGAGAAGAATTCCTCACACAGTTGATATCTCATCTCAAAGAAACAAAAAAATATATTTTCATAATCCTCGATGATATCGATTATTTACTGGCTACTACTGAAAATAACCTTCATGATGGCGGAGTTGTCTATGATTTATCCCGGTTAAATGAGTTAACCCCAGGAGAACCTGACAATGTTCTCGGATTAATCTTAGTAGGCCGTGAAGGCTTAACAGAATATCTTGTACCCTGCGAGAAAAGTAGTCTCGGCTTACTTAAAATAAAGCTATCAGCTTATGATAGGAACCAGTTAAGGGAAATAATAGCCCGGAGAAGTCGAATAGCTTTCAAAACAGATTGTGTATCTAAGGCTGTGTTAGATTACGTAGCTGATTTATCCGCAGGGAGACAAACGAATCCTGGAGATTGCCGATTTGCTCTCGACCTATTATATTTTTCTGGGATAAAAGCAGACCAATCATTGTCCAGTAAGATAACTTTAGAACATGTAAGGTCTGTTTATAGCGTTAATTTACATGGCCCTAGTGTTGAGGTCTTCAAACAACTGGGAACCGACTATCATATTGTAATATGGGCGATTATTCATGCGCTTGAAGGAGCCAAGGCTAATGCTTACAAAGATTTGCATGCAGTTAATGATTATTGCCGGGCTGAATGCGAGGAAAAAGATAGACCACCTCTTAGCTATAGCAAGGTCCGGGAGATCATAATTGAATTGGATATGTTAGAAGTAGTTCTATACAAAAAAGGCAAAGGCGTAGGAATAGCCGGAACAAGCCTAAAAAAACTAAAGCAAAAACTAAAAACAATGGAGAAACTCCAATAATATTTTTTATTGAATTAGAATCAAAGAATAACTATGTGTAGCCATTATGTGTTGGGATCAGAATTCGGGGTTTTTATCTTCGCTTATAGTTTGTTGAGTAAAAAGAGATAGGATAGAGAAATGAACTAGGTGTTTTAGAACACATGCTGTCCAAGTTAAATCATTAAACAGGTAACAATGATGCTTTTGGAAATATAGAGAGCTATGTAATCTATAAAGAGACAGTAATTAAGTCCCCAAAATCGGATCTATCTATGGATCGGAAAAAGACTCGGGTAATATTTCTCTGCACAGGTAACTCAGCTCGTAGTCAAATGGGTGAGGCGTTTCTTAGACACTATGCGTCTGATCACTTTGAAGTATACAGCGCCGGGTTTGATGCAAAGGGGATCCATCCACTAACAAAACAGGTTATGGATGAACGGGGCATCGATTTATCTGAGCATTCTTCAAAGCACCTGGATCAGTATCTGGGTCAGAAACATTTTGGTATTACAATTACTGTGTGTGCTAAAGCGGAGGAGACTTGTCCTACTTATCCAAGCATGGGTACTCGGCTCTTCTGGCCATTCCCAGACCCCGCAGCCTTCGAGGGAACCAAGGAGGAGAAACTGGAAAAATTCCGTGAAGTAAGGGATAACATTGAAGCTAAGATCCTTGAGTGGTTACGATCAAGAGGACTCAAGACATAGAACTTGAGTAACGTTTCATGTAAAGGGGTATTGAATTTC
>WJJC01000168.1 GCA_014729945.1 Candidatus Bathyarchaeota archaeon | reverse complement strand
CCATAGGTGCGCCCTCTAAAAGATCAATCTTCTCTTCTCTTCTCTTCAGTCTAAGCTGAAAGTCTTTACTTTGATATCTCGCTTTTTTACGCTTTTTACGAAGTATCCTCGCAGTAAAAAGACCATTTGGCATATTATTCTTCCACCTTCTCAATCAAGAGTTTCATGGGTAAAGGTAATTTATGACTTGCTTTCTGCAAAGCTTTCTTTGCCTCTGGAACATTATCCTTAGTTACTTCTACATAGAAAATCGTATCTCTTCTATCAACCCTTGCAGCAACAGCAGCAGGTTTACCATACGCTTTTTTCATTCCTTCTTGGAATCGGTCTGCCTGTGCTACGTTTACCCTCTTGTGCTCTCTTATCACTTGATGTGGATAAGGAACTATTTTCAATTTGAAGTTCTTACGCTCTAAGCGCCTTTCTAGATGCCGCATAGCTGCCACTCGGCTTGCCTCAAGAGCTTTGTGAAGTATTTGACCCTTTTTTCTGGTTAACATCGTAACCCTGTACGGGAATTTTACTTTGGTGTTTCCCATAGTAAATCTAACTATCTTTGATCCAGGAATTCCACCCATGTACTCTTTTCTAGTATAAGCCATTTGGTCTTTGTTTGTTACCGTGCTTGTTTTCATTTTATTCACTTATCGACATGCGTGATTATTTATGGCCCCTTATGGCTATAATCAATCGAATTTTGTAACTACTATCAATCCATTTTTTAAAAAGGTTCTGAATAAACAAATTACTAAAGGAAAAAAAGCTATTTCTCCTATTTTTTACTCAATAAAAAAGGATTATAAAAAATTATTTAAAAAAATTGCTGACATATTTGGTTAAAGGATTAATTAATAAGGGGGTTTTATTTAATTACTTTTAATTACACCCAATCTTAGTTCTAGATTGTCGATTTCATAATCCTTTACTGTTGCATTGTTCGGAGAGGTAGCGTTTATCAGTCCATCACTTAGAGTTTCTTCCATTATGTAATCAGCCTCATCTTTGAATACCTCTTCTATCTCCTGATTACCCATATAGTAAACCATTATATGATCATCAATATCGAAATCAGCTTCTTTCCGTAAGGATTGTATTCGCCGTACTATATCTCTGGCTAACCCCTCAGATTCCAGTTCCTCGGTTAGTAAGGTATAAACCCCTATTAACATATCTTGCTCTTCAGCTACAGAATAATGTTCTTTGGCTACGGCTTTTAACTCTACTTCTTCACTCAGAACATCGATTTGTTTATCTTCGATCATAAAATTAACTGATTCACCGTTAGCTAATCTTGCAATCGATTCACTGGATAACTCTTTTATCGCGTTGGAGACCTTGGGAAACATGCTACCATGTTTTCTACCTAATTTACTTGGAATAGGATGCGGCTCCAATCGTTGTAGAACCGAGACATCAGTTTCTACTCGGACATCTTTTACATTCAACTCTTCTCTAAGAATATCTGTTACATTCTTAATCTTCGAAACCCTTTCCTCGGGTACAACTATAACTACCTCAGAGAGCGGCTGCCTGAGCTTTATATTCTCTTGGCTTCTAGCTGCTCTTCCAGCACTACTGATATCGAGAGCAAGATCCATCTCTTCCATTAGATCTAGATCACGAATGGAATCATCATAAGTTGGCCACATACAATGATGTATACTGACTGGTGTATTCGGTTCAACGGGTTTTACCATACGTTGATATAATGCCTCACTGAGAAATGGTGTTATTGGGGCCATTAAATGAATCACAGTTTTGAGACATTTGTAGAGAGTACTATATGCTGCATTTTTCTCGTCATCCGCTTCTGTTCTCCAGAATCTTCTTCTGCTACGTCTTACATACCATTTGCTTAGAATATCTACGAATCTATCTATTTCTACACAAGCGGGGTAAGAGTCGTATCTGTCAAGGTTTTCTGTTACTGATTGAATTGTTAAATCTAGTTTTCCAAGGATCCACCTATCGAGAGTATCCAATTTCTCTGGTTGCTGGTCTGGCGTCCATTTGTCTAAGGTCGCGTACTGGTAAAAAAAGTTGTATACATTAAGCAGAGTCATGAAGAAAAGTCTACGTACCTCGTTGGCTTTGTTGTAACCGAATAATAGATTATTCTCAGGTTTAGCTGAGGCTGCTATCCAGCGAATTACGTCGGCACCCATATTCTCAGCAGCGTCATCAAACCATATGGCATTACCCCAGCTTTTATGCATCTCACGTCCGTCTTCGGCAAGAACTTGTCCGTGACCTAGACATGTAAGATAAGGGGTTCTTCTTTCAAGTATGGTTGACTCGGATAACATAGCATAAAACCAGTTCCGGAACTGTCCAGGGAAGCTCTCTGTTATGAAGTGTGCGGGGAACCATTTCTCCCAGTATTTCCGGTCTTGTCTATACTGTAAGGTACTGAACCCTACGATTCCTGCGTCTAACCAAGGATTGCCTACGTCTTCGATACGACTAACAGTTTTACCACATTTTTCACATTTTATCTTTACCGCATCGATGAAGGGTCTATGAGGACTGTGTCCTTCAAATTCTTCCCATCCTTCTATTGCTTGCTCTTTTAACTCCTCTTTTGAGCCAATTACATCGAACCAACCGCATTCACACCGCCATATTGGCAAAGCCAACCCATAATAGCGTTTTTTACTAATCATCCAGTCGTCCATATTTCGAAGCCAGTCTAGTTCTCGTTTTAAACCAAAAGAGGGGATCCATCTTACATCATTAGCTGAATCCATTATTTGGTATCGTAGATTATTGTCTTTCTCCTCTTTTGTTACATCCTCAAAATCTTTATCCAGTTTCTCACCCATATTGATGAACCATTCAGATACGTGCCTGAAAACTAGCTCTGATCCACATCTCCAGCAGGTAGGATACCGGTGTGTATATTTTTGAGTCCGATAGAGGAGATTTTTTCTACGCAGATCTTCGAATATAGGTTCAGCGCTGTCATATACATGCATTCCTGATAGCCAGTCAAATCCATCGATTATAACACCATAATCATCGAGGGGAGCTGGAGCAGGAAGACCATGTTTTTTTCCTAGTTCTAGGTCTTCTTTACCAGCACCAGGGGCAATATGTACTATCCCTGTGCCTTCTTCTTCCCCTACATCGTTCCATAGAATAACTCGATGAGCATCAGGTACATTCATCTCTTTAATTATCGGTAATTCATCATAGGGCCCGGTATATTTCCATCCATTCATATCATCGCCCTTGATTTCACAAATTACCTCAACATTGTTCTGGTCCTGAATAGCGGATTTTAAAGCGCCTTTACTAAGATAGAGAATCTCATCACGGTATTTGATTTTAACATAATCTAATTCAGGGTGTACAGCTGCAGCTACGTTACTTGTTAGAGTCCAAGGCGTGGTTGTCCATACGAGTAACGCTCCTTCTTTATCTTTAAGCCTGAAAAGTACATATACGCTTGTATGAGTTAGTTCTTGATATCCCTCAGTTACTATCTCATGTTGACTTATTCCTGTACTGCATCTTGGACACCAAGGCATAGCGTCAGCGCCTAGATATATCCACCCACGCTCATGACAGATTTTCAGGGCTTGCCATATCATGTAATTGTTCTCATCGCTGAAAGTATAATAGCTTCCACCCATCTCAGGCATACCCAGATTCCCTACTAGAGATTCTGCAGCCCCAGTTACAGGTCCATTGGATCCGACATAAGTGGTTTCCTCCATTGGGTTTTCTAATGCTTCTGATAATTTTCTTAACTCATCTGGATCGTTCCAGTCTGTCCACATACCTAATCTGATCGATTGCTCAGTCTGTATAGCTGAATATTTCAACACTCTTTGTTTACATTTTTTAACGAAATCAGCTAACCCATAATCTTCAATATCTCTCTTAGATTCAAACCCGAGCTCTTTCTCTACTTCTACTTCAACCCATAAGCCTTGACAGTCAAATCCGTTTTGATTGCGAACCTCATATCCACGCATGAATCTGTAACGAGCAAACAGATCTTTGTATGTTCGTCCCCAAGCATGATGTACTCCCATGGGGTTATTAGCTGTAATTGGCCCATCAATAAAACTCCAGGGGGGGCGTTCCTCCTTGTTCTGAACCTCTACTCTCTTCCAGTATGCATCTGCATCTTTCCAGAAATCTAGTATCTCATTTTCAAGTTTTGATAAATCTACTTTGCTGTCTAGTGGCTTATAGCTCATTTTTGCCCTCCAAGAATCTAATATCTAGCCTCATCAGTGTATACGGTGGGTTATAACCTAATTTTACAGTCACCGGACACCTAGGGCACCATCCATACGAGAAGGATTAGGAAATAAAAACATATTGGAGAGAAAACACCTTCCGATAATATTAAAGCGCCTAACTGGTTTTTCAATGTGGTGAATATAGTTGAAGAATGAACGGGAGCTATTAATGATCCCTGGACCCACCATTGTATCCCCAAGGGTATTAAGGGCATTAGCTAAACCAATTCTCAGTCACGTTAGTAACGAGTTCGTAGAAGGTTACGCTGAAGCACTCCAATTACAGAAAAAACTCTTTGGAACCAAGAGAACACCATTCATGCTATCAGGGAGCGGTACATTAGGCATGGAAGCAGCAATCAGCAATCTGATGGAGAAAGGTGACAAGGTGCTATGTGTTGAGAACGGATATTTCGGTGAAAAATGGGAGGAAATCGTTGAAGCCCATGGGGGGATAGTTGAGAGGCTAAGATTTGATTGGGGTGACCCTGTAGACACCAAGATGATTAAAGAAAAAGTTGAGAGCAATGAATACAAACTGTTTACCGTGGAACATGTAGACACATCAACCGGAATCGCTAACCCAATAAAAGAGATCGGAGAGATGACTGAAGACACCGATGCTCTATACGTAGTTGATAGTGTTTGCGGTCTTGGTGGAATGCCACTTAAAATGGATGAGTGGAATATTGATTATGCTTTAACAGGCAGTCAGAAAGCATTAGGAGCTCCACCGGGTATTAGTCTATTCTGTGTGAACGAAAAAGCTTGGAAAACTATTGAGACGAGAAAAACGCCTCCAAATGACTATTATGTTAATCTGAAAAGATGGAAACCTATTATGGATAACCCCAAAGGATACTTTGCTACGCCTGCTACTGGACTAGTATTAGGAATGCTTGAAGCTCTGCGAATAATAGATGAAGAAGGACTTGAAAACAGATGGAAACGACATGAAAAGTTTGCTGAAGCGTTCCAAGCAGGGATAAAGGCGTTAGGAATGGAGAGCTACCCCGAGGAAGGATACAATGCACATACACTAACAGTACCAAAAATACCAAGTGACTGGGACGACGCCAAAATGAGAGATATCATGTATAATAAATATAAGGTAATCATCGCAGGAGGACTCGGAAAACTAGGTGGAAAAACAGTTAGAATAGGACACATGGGTAACGATACTATGAATGATCTCATTGCTACAATGGCTGCCATGGAGAGCGCATTAGTAGAAATGGGTCATATCGAAGAACCGGGAAAAGCTGTTGGTTCCATGATGAAAATATTCATCAACTCATAATATTTTATTTGATAATAACATTTTTTGGATAATAGAATATGCTCTAATTTCCATTTCATATAGACGATTCTGTATTCTGTAAAAAACTGATCAACCAACATTTGAGGGATAAGGATATTCTTCTAGTAACTCATAATCAAGTTCCCAAAAATAGTCTTCCTCTATGACTGTACCTTTTTTATCAATTCTAGAATAGAGAATTTTGGGAGGTTTTTTCCAACGGATTAACCAGCACTCCACCTTCCAGCACCTTTTCTTAAATTTTTGAATGAAAGAATGTATCTCATCTGGATTGGCTAGCAGTAGCTTAAAAGAAATATAATCGATCCCATCCAAGTGATCTTGTTTCCAGAAGCTTTGTATGTTATAGGTCTCGATTATCCCATAGTCAAATATTTGTTTAAAAAGAGTTTGACTGTATATCTGATCATGAAAATACAGTATTACACTTATCCTAGGGAGATAAGCAATATTCTCTGAGTTAAATATACTCTATCACCCCATTTTTAGAAAACCATTCTTTTAAGCATTCCAATAGCTCTTCATCCAACGGTTTTTTCTTTTCCTACCTATAGTCCATGTCATTATTATAACAATAATATAGTTTCTCTCGTAACGCTGGATCAATGTTCCTTAGAACATAATCACTAAAACTCAGTCGCATCTGCATAGTTATTACGTATAATTTTTACTCATCAATATAAGCTACATATAATTACATCATAATAATAACATACAATAAGTATATATTAAAAAAAGTTGTTTTAATTAGAGTTATATCCCATATTTTTTAACTTATTTAACTATGACATACAGAGAGAAAATAGTAAAAACATTTCATATTAACTATATGGTTATCCTAGATATCCAAAAAAACTATTATTAAATAAAATAAATTAAAAGCCGCTAAACGGATCGCAAATATTATAACATTCATAAATATATGTAAGTTTACGTTGAGGGTATGTTTTGGTTGAATACGTTAATCAGACTATAAAAAGAACTAAACTTCACATAGTCAGAGACATCTTAGAAATAGCCCATTACCCGTGCACAAAGACCAGTCTTTATAGACACAGCGAAGCGGATTGGTACTGTTTTTCTGATCTTTTTAAGAAAATATTGGTCAAAGGATGGGTAACGACAATACAAGATAGAGGAGGAAATTGAGACCTTTTCAGCATCACGGCGGAGGGAAAAAATACCATGATAAGTTGTGCAATTTCCTTGAATCAATTGAAGTTTGAGACTCTTATTTGTTCCAAAGGAAATTCTCTTCTACGAACTCAAAAATGGCATCCATGGCCGCCTCATCTAAGATCGGTTTTCTCCTAGTATAGGTAGCATTTATTTCTTCCACACCTAATTCAGTTATATGAATAGGATCTTTGAATAAGGACAGCCTATCTAATTGAATAATCCACTTGTATCCATTCATTTGACAATATAACTCCTCTTCAAAAGTTGTTTCATAAGCGGCGTAAACACCTATATCCGCCCATAGCCTAGAAAATGCAACCCCTTTCTTCGCCATGTTTTTCCTAGAAAAAACACAAAATCGTTTATTAGCTATGATCTGGTGCGCTTCACATAAAAACGCCCTGTCTTACTCAACAAATCGAGAGTTTTTTTATCATGAACACGCTGGAAAAAGCCACGATAGTCATCCAATAACATAGTGTTAGATATTATTAATGGTTTAGGTATTAAACTATTTTCATCAATTAGTTAACAATTAGAATCCAATGTCTAATACATAAGATCATCTCAAGTTATTAACTAACATCAATAAATATTAGTTATAAACATAAAATCGATTTTTATAAATGTCAAGTTCAAAGACTATGCTCATCCTAAATTCCTACAGTGTGTGAGATTGAAATACAATAAAAAAAGACCACGATCAAAGAGGGTCACCAGAAAGAAGAAAGATAAGGTGACAACAGAACGAAATACTAAAAACAAAAGACCAGAAACCGGAAGAACTGAATTGTAAGGTAGGAGCAACAATAAAAGAAAGGGTTATGGAAGGGTTAAAGATAAAAAAGACATTCTATCACTAGGGCCAAAAATCTTTGAATATATTGACCTAAGCGAATACGAGTCGAAAGTTTATCTTAGCCTTATTAACTTGGGAACAGCAGGAGCCAGAAAACTCAGTATAAACTGCGATGTGCCAAGAACAAAAGTATATGGAACATTAAAAAAATTAATTGAATACGGCTTAGTTGTTGAGATCCCGGGAACCCCGAAAAAATTCGCTCCAAGCAAACCAAGAGAGCGCTTCCAAGCAATCCTAAATCTAACAATAGAATAAGCAGAATATTTTAAAAAAAATAATAGAACGTCTAGAAGAACTATATCTTGAACACAGTGAAAAAAGCGGTCCCAAGAAAAAACTAGTATGGTACCTTGACCCCGATTAGGATATACGTGGAAAATGCAGCGAGATGATACGACAAAGCAAACAAGAGTTGAATATAATCACCACTGAAGACGGTTTAGAAGTTCTATTCAACAGCTTTCATCGACTTCTAGATGAGGTACAGGAAAATGGAGTGGAGATAAAACTACACAGCCCCTTGGATCCAAAAGCAAATCCTTTAGCAAGAGAACTAAGTTATATATTCCAAGTACAGAAAGTAAATGTTAGAACACCAATACTGTTCATAAACAGCGATAATAACAGATTCCTCCTAGCCAGATTAGCCCAAAGAGGAAGTAAACGACCCTTCCTGAGTGCAATGTTTACGGAGGACCAAGAAATAATGGAGTTAATTCATCTCCTGCTTCTAAATAACCACAACAAGATACTATTACAGGCCTTCCCTCTATAAGGAAACGTTTCCCCAGTTTCTATTTTATAAAGTTGACTCGTATACATCCTTGAGAGATTCTATCATAGAGTCTTCATCAGACATCTTTGAAACCGCCAAAGGAATCCCTTCATGTTGAGCTAATTTAACCGCTAAAGGATCCACATCACCAATCAAACCGTGCAACAAGATCACTCTTGGTTTAAAGGGGCTAATCTTAACCGCAATCATGGGAGATCTACCTCTAGTTACACTAGTAAAGATAAGCGCTCGCTCACTGGTAGTACCAAAAATTCTATAGAAATCCAAGCCACTAAGCATCATAATAGCCTTAACACTATCCACTACCGTGTATCCAAACACGTCCTGTTCAAGCTGATCCTCACCAGTGTATAGATCTCCATCTACAGCCTCAATTATTTCTTGAATAGAGACAGGCGCCATAAACTCCCTTATATCCGAGAAAACATCACTAGGATCAAGAGTAATTCTACTGAGTTGTTTAATATAGTGACCCCCCCTCATTTCATCAATGTCAAGAAGCGACTCTACGTAACGTTTTATAAAACCACTTCCAGGACTTTTACGACGACCAGTCTCATAATCGCTTATTACTGAGGGAGAAAGATCCAGAATCTTCGCCATATCGATCTGATTCACGCTGAGGAGGCCTCTCCATTTTCGCATTGTCTGTCCTGGATGACTGCTAAGCACTATTTCTCCGGCTATACGTTTTGCTAATGTATCTCTCGTAGGTCGATAGTCTGACATCCTCCGTAATAGAACATAGGCGTATATAAAAAGGGAGTATGATTAAATTTACATGAATTCTTTGAATAAAGTACCCATGTCTTGTCGTAAGGGCTTCTCCACGAGCGGGCCTTTCTCTAATGCTGGAAAGTTCTTTTCGTAGACATGTCTATCTTCTATATAGAAAACTCCAATGGGTATCTGCTCTCCCCATTCCTCAGATCTAGTATAAGCTAGTTCCCAGTTACTTGAATCATGGTCTTCATCCTCTAGTTTGTAGACTCTTTCTTTGTAGAACTGATAGGTGTTAACGTGGTTGAAAGTGACACATGGTTGCAATACATCTACTAAAGCAAACCCATCATGTTCAATAGCCTTCGTAAGAACCTTTTTCATGTGTTTAGGTTCTCCTGCGAATATACGCGACACAAATGAAGCATGTGAAGTAAGTGCTTGCGTTAGTGGGTTAATAGCAACACTCAATTCGCCTCGTGGAGTAGTTTTCGTAACGAAACCTTGTTTACTTGTAGGGCTCGTTTGTCCAGTCGTTAACCCATAGATTAGGTTGTCATGAACAACGTAAGTTAAATTAACATTACGTCGAGCAGCGTGGGAGAAGTGTCCCATACCTATGTTGAATGCGTCACCGTCTCCAGCAAACCCTATTACTGTTAAGTTAGGATTAGCTACTTTAATTCCCGTTGCAACAGGAAGAACTCTGCCATGGATAGTGTGAATACCATTTACATTTATGTAATCAGTGAATTTTCCGTGACATCCTATACCCGTGACTGCAACAACATCTTCTCTAGGAAACTCTAATTCAGCAAGGGCTTGTTTAACAGTCATTAATATAGCGAAATTCCCGCAACCTGGACACCATGTATTTGTTGCAGGAGTATCGAATGGTTTTATACTCATTCTAATACCTCCTTTATTTTTATTACAATCTCACTTGGATCAAATGGTCTCCCATCATATTTTAGACAAGTATTCTCAAACTCATACCCTGCATTGAGTTTTATTAGTGTGCCTAACTCTGCGTTTTTATTATTCTCAAAAAGAATCGTTTTGCCCACCAAGTATTCACCAAAATTGTCAGGGAAAGGCTCCATTACCCTGAGCTGAATAAACTGGACTGAAATCGATTCTTTCTCGAGCATGTTTAATGCTTCTAAAACTGGTCCCTTTGTAGATCCCCAGCCTACGAGTGTTATCTCTGGATCATCTGAACCATAAATATTTATTGGGTTAAGCGCTGAAACAGCGTCCTTGATGTATGACATCTTTCTGAATCTCTTATCCACCATCTCTGTGGTTGTTCCAGATTCACTCGTACTATAGCCTCTCTCAATATGTTCATTACTATTAGCTAATACGATGGCATTATGTGTTCCAGGTCGAGCTCTAGGACTTACACCGTCTTCAGTAATCTTGTAGCGTTTGTATTCAGAATCACTTTTCCATTTATTTATTATCTTCCCGCGGTCAATCTCCATATCAGTATCGAATACCTCAACAGTCTCGTGGCTCTCAAGCACATTCTTATCAGTTAAGATTATTACAGGAATCTGGAATCTCTCAGCTAGATTAAAAGCCTGATAAGTCATATTATAGCACTCTTCAACATCTCCGGGTGCAAGAACAATTCTCTGAAATTCTCCATGAGCACCATAAACAGAGAAAAGAAGATCACCCTGTCCCGAGTATGTCGCCAAACCAGTACTTGGACCGGGTCTTTGACCTAGCATTATAACTATCGGAGTCTCTGTCATCGCGGCAAAGCTAAGACCCTCTGTCATTAAACAAAAACCACCACCAGAGGTAGAAGTCATAGATCTAACGCCCGCATAAGAGGCACCTACTGCCATGCAGATAGCAGCGATTTCACTCTCTGTTTGGATCACAGCTGCATCGGCCTCTATATCGTGTCCTGAGAAGTAGTGAAGTACGGGGCTTGCCGGAGTCATAGGATATGCCGAATAAAATTTACATCCCCCAGCAACAGCTCCCAAAGCGACTGCATCGTTACCTGTAAGCCACATTCTGTTAGGTGGCTCATCAGATTCAAGAGTGCAATCAAAGCCATAATCAAATTCCAGTACCTTTTCCCATCCACGGCGGATAGCATCCAGATTCATTTCTATAATATTTTCTCTACCTTCAAAAGTTTCAGTCACCACGTTCTTAAAAAATTCCGGATCTAATCCGATTAAAGCAGAAACGGCGCCTAGAGCCACTGTATTTCTCATAATTTCTGGTCCATTTAGATCATCCACTATAGTAGTCATAGGTATAGGTAAATAATTGATATTAGCCTGTGTAAATTCACTATCATCTATATCCTCTTGCTCATCATAGATTATTGCGCCCCCCACATTCACCTCATCTTGATGTAGCAATATGGTTTCTTTGTTAAGAGAAACCACTACGTCTATTTTTTCAATTATACTTGTTACTTTTCTATGACTGGTCCTCAAGGTGTAGTAGTTATGACCACCCCTAATCAAGCTGGGGTAGTCGATGTTTCCATACGAATAAAAACCGGCTCGCATCAATGCCTTTCCAAGTAGCATACCTGCTCTACTAACACCCTGTCCTGCTTCACCACCTATTCCCAAGTTTACGGTATCATCAACAAGTCCAACACATTTCATACATAATCACAGTTAGAACAATAATTACTCAGGAATCTTTGTTTTTAAACAGTTACACGCAAAATTATTCAAAAATAAAAATTTTCAGAAAACATTTAAAACAGTCAAAGACTCGAATCAAGGGATAGGTGAAAGATAACATGCCTACAATTACAGTATCAGATGCTTGTGACGGAGACGGAGTCTGCGTAGATATATGCCCAATGAATTGCTATGATATGGTTGATGGAAAAGCTGTCCCAGAGAGAGCTGACGACTGCATCATGTGCATGGCATGCGTAAACGCATGCCCGAATCAGGCAATCACTGTCGAGTAGATCAACTACTCGCATCTTTCTTTTTTTAAAGTATATTGATATCCCTATTTGAGATTCAGTTTAATGATTAGACTGCCATAAAATGGGCTAAAAGTTTACGCAATAACTTCATCGGCAACCCAACGACATTACTATAAGAACCATTAACCTCATCAATAAGAGCCAAACCTTTTCCCTGGATCGCATATCCACCAGCCTTATCAAAAGGTTCACCTGAAGCAACATAATTATCAATCTCATCCCAACTTAGATTCTTAAAACGTACATTTGTCTCCTCGACATCGGATAATTGCACATTTGTTCTAGTATCCAATACTACGACACCGGTGAAAACCTGATGAGTTTTTCCAGAAAGGAAACATAGCATCTTTTTGGCTTTATCATGGTTCTCTGGTTTACCGAGAAACCTATTTTCCAGATGTACAATGGTATCAGCCCCAATTATTAAGGATTCATTGAAGTAATCTGATACGCTATATACCTTTGATTTAGCGTTTTCAATAGCTCTTATCTTGGGATCAGGATCAGTGGATATTTCCTCAGAGGAAGGATTTACACATATGAATTCTTTACAAAGTCTTTTCATCAATTTTTTTCGTCGTGGAGACGAGGAAGCTAACACTATTCGAAGATTTGAATTCAAAGACAGATTACCTCAACATGCAGGAGTTATCCAGAGACAAATAATTTACCATGAAAAAGATCTAGCAAAAAAGAGGACTAGTAATTAATACATTAACCTGAACATTATAAGGTATGAGTATTGTAACAAGCACTATTAGCCACGAGACAAACGTCTACTCAAACATTGAGACCGATCTAGTTGAATTTAAGAAAAGAAAACTTCTCTACGGAGACGAGTTATTCGATGAGTTTCAGGGGACCAAGAGCCCTGCAGGTGGTATAATCGATGGGTGTAAAGAAGCGGGATATGAGTTAATTCCCACAGTTTTCGCCTCAGCAACTCCATCTGGAACGATAAAAGCCAATACGTTCAACAAGTTACTAAGTGATATACTAACTGGAATAAGAAACGCTGGAAAGATAGACGCGGTGATTATGCATCTCCATGGTGCTGGAGTTAGTGAAAATTATCAAGATATAGAAGGAAAGATCCTGGGTGATGTGCGTAAAATCATCGGAGATAAGCCCCTTATATCTACGTTTGATCTTCACGCTAACTATACTCAGAAGATGATCGATTCAGCGGATATGCTCATAGGTTATGATACTTATCCTCACATCGATGGTTATGATAGAGGAGTAGAAGCAGTAAAACTTACCAAAAATATGCTTGATGGTGAACTTACCCCGACACTAGGGTTTAGACAACCACCTATGTTACCAGCTCTACAAGTACAGTTCACCGGTAAATATCCAATGAAGAAACTGATTGACGAAGCCCACAGTATGGAAAAGAAACCGGAGGTAGAGACTATAACCATTGCTGCTGGATTCCCATGGAGTGATATACCCGAAGCAGGTATGAGTTTCATAGTAACTACAAATGATAACCAAGAACTTGCTGACAAACTCGCTCAAAAACTAAATGATATGGCTTGGAATATGCGCAGAGATTTCCTTGTATCACCTACGCCGATAGCCCAAGCGTTAAAACAAGTATCAGAAGCAACGGAGGGACCGATAGTCTTAGCAGATATAGGGGATAACCCGGGAGGAGGGGCCCCTGAGGATGGGACTGTTGTATTGAAGGAATTAATTGCTGAGAAAATATCAGGCGGCGTTATCGCTTTAATATGGGATCCAAAAGCAGTTAAACAGGCGGTAGAATCAGGAGTTGGTAATATCGTTGAGTTAAAGCTTGGAGGGCATACAGATGAACTGCATGGAACTATTTTAGATGTATCTGGAAAAGTAGAACATGTCTCTGATGGAAAATTCATTTCAGATGGACCAATGGGAAAAGGCGTACCAGTGGATATGGGACAGACGGTTATACTGGATATTGAGGGTAACGAGGTTATCGTAACGAGTAAGAGACTCCAGCCACTGGATTTAACCCTATACAAGTCACTCGGCATTAACCCCCAAGAGAAAAAATTCATCGTCGTGAAATCCAGTGTACATTTCAGGGCAGCTCATGAACCTATAGCTACAAAAATAATTGAACTAGACACACCTGGTTTGACAAGTCCAAGACTCGCTGGGATGAATTTCAAAAACATAAGGAGACCAATATTCCCACTAGATGTTGAAATGTTGGGTATAACTGAATTGAAATCAATGACAGATGAGTGATCAAAGAAAATTATCATATTCATTTAGGTGTTGTTCAATCACTCTATTTTTTTAGTGATACTTTTTAACATATCTATATCCTTTTTCACCTTTTTCCCTCCATTCGTTATCAAGGAGTCTCGATAAACCATTGACTAGTTCTTTTACGGGAACTTTTTCTCCAAAAGAGGATGTAAAATCATCAGGATCATGGGGGCTAAGTATACTGCATCCATGGGCAGCTGCCTCTAAGAAAGATACGGGTAAGCATTCACTAATACTTGTATTAACCAAGATCCATGCTTCATTAAGCAATCTAATCTTTTCATTACCCTCAACAAAACCCGGGAGAACTAGATTTGCGTATTGCGAATACTTTTTTCTAAGGAAATAATCATAACCTTTGTCGTGACCTGCACCTGCGGCAATAAACCGGACATCGGGAAAATATTCAGCCATGTTCATGAATACTTCTGGCTTTTTTTCTTTATCAAACCGCCCAAGGAAAAGTACAGTAGGTATATCACTCTTTTCTGGATACTCTTCTGGTACACAAACAGGATTAGGAAGAAAAACAGGATCATAGTCAAGGTTGAAGATTTGCCTAGCTTTATTAATCGTATACCTTGCTTGACAATATACTCTATCTAATTGTTTAACACAATCATTTACCACTGGTTCAATATATTTATTGTATATTTTTCGACGAAAAGGATAATACTGATTAACGTGTACCCAATCTTGCCCTGTTCTAGGGTTTTGACAGGTTAACAAGTGCTTAGAATGAGGACTATGTTTCAATGCAACCCAAGTACCGGGTGTCGGGTCTTGACTGTGATAAATATCAGCACCTATTTTCTTGAATAAACCACCAATTAAAGGGTATTTAGATAAAGGATATCCATAGACATTTACCCCTTCGATGTTCTCATACTTTTTTTGACCGAATCCTAGAGGTACAACAACAGATACGTCAATATTTCTTTTTACCATTTCAGATACAATATCTCTTGTAGCCTTCCCTATCCCCCATATCTACCCCACTCAAAATATTCTAAAGATATGAACCATAACATCATAAATATTTAGTTAAAACTAATATATATCGGTATGTCAAAAGTCTCAGTATTAACTCCAAGTTTTCCCAGATATATTAACGATTATCACGGATGCTTCATCAAATCATTATGCGACAGCTTATCAAAGTATGTGAATCTGGAGGTAATAGCACTTAGAAGTAAAAGCCTTGAAACATATCAGGCATCATACCCTATAACCCGTTTTCCGTATATGCCTACTAGCAAAATGGAGTATATAGCAGAAACAACTATGAAAAATGCTTCAATGTCTGTACTCGCAACATTACCTGCTTATTTGTTTTCAGCATATGCTCATATCTTAGCTTCTAGAGCAGATCTGATTCACACGCACCTAGCTATACCTTTGGGTTTCCTCGCAGCGTATAACCCCAAGAGAATACCACAGCTAATCACATGCCATGGTAGCGATATCACATACCCCATTGAGACAAAAATTTTTCTATCGTTTATTAAGGATACATTGAAAAAGCAGGTAAGATAGTGTGTGTATCAAATTACATTAAACAGTTGTCTATCAAACTTGGAGCTAATCCTAGAAAAGTAAACACAGTATATCTGGGAGTGGATATTAACAAATTTAAACCTATTAAGAGCAGAAAGAACCTCTCAATTGGAACACTAGGAAGACTGATACTGAAAAGAACATCGAAATAATAATACGAGCAGTTAAAGAACTTAGTCCAAGAAACGAGCTTAAATTAAAGAT
>WJJC01000167.1 GCA_014729945.1 Candidatus Bathyarchaeota archaeon | reverse complement strand
GGAAGAAGTAGAAGCTGTAGCAAGCACAGGCGTGGACGTCGTATCAGTAGACATAGTAGGCTCAGAACATACATTAAGGCAAGTCTATGGTTTGGATAAATCTATCGAAGCTTATGATGCTACCTTGGTTAACCTAGTGGATGGTGGGGCTAATGTTGCTCCTCACATCTGCGTCGGGCTCCATTATGGTGAAATGAAGGGCGAGAAAAAGGCAATTGAACTAGCTGCAGAGGTTAAACCCGAATCTATTATCTTCATAAGTCTAATCCCAACCACGGGGACTCCCATGGAGAATGTACAACCCCCAAAAGTGAAGACTATTGCAAACCTGATATCCCTTGCCGAAAAAAAATGCAGTGAATCCGAGATAGGCCTAGGCTGTATGCGTAGTAGAGGTTATAAGACGGAGCTGGCGTGGGAAGCGATAAAAGCTGGCGCAAAAAGAATTGCCCTAGCCTCAAGATCAACAGAACGCCGGGCACTTGAAGCGGGATACGGTGTCATAAAGCTTGACGGCTGCTGTGGTACACCTAAAAAATATGATTCCCTCTTACTGAGAGCCTAGAGCCAATTCTATTACTTTGCTGAAATCCCTTGGGCTTATCCCGAATAACTTTATTTCTCTGCCTTGGAAGAATTCAATTATCAGACTATCGTAAGCATCAACTCTACTCCCGGTTAACGCCTCTTCCAGTTCCTTAATGGCGTCTTCAGGGTGCATGAAGAAATCTCCAGATAATTTGATCTCAGCTATCACACCCTCCGCTACTCTCATCTCACATGTTAACAGTTTTCCACCGGGTATCTTGTATTCAGCCATC
The DNA here is from genome assembly GCA_014729945.1 of Candidatus Bathyarchaeota archaeon. The sequence continues at coordinate 7,069 of WJJC01000167.1, read as the reverse complement.
ATCTCTGATACACCCACTCGTTGCTAGCATATTTCTCTCGTAGCTCATCAACTAGCTGTTCTTCCTCTCCCGTTAACTTTCCTGGTACAAGTTTAATTTTAAATGACTCTTCAAAACCCTTAGTTAATGCATCATGCACCAACGGGAAACCTATTTCCCTACCTAGGTATCGTCTTATATTGGTGACTCTATCCTGCACCGCCTTTATGAGTTTGTCACTGATCTTGGCTTCACTCACTCTGAGAACCTGGAACATGCGTTCAATATCACTGTCCACAAGTACGGTACCATGCTGTAATATTACTCCATGGCGTCGCGTCTGGGCGTTGCCGCTGATCTTCTTACCATCAGACACGATATCATTCACTGGTTTAAACTTTGAATCCACGCCGATATGCTTCAAACCATTCACAATGGCGCCGCAGATAACCTGATAACTCTCTAGTATATCCGTGGGCATCAAGGGATCACGTTCAGGCGCTACAAGGCTATACGTTATTTCCCCCTTATAGTCATGATAAACGGCTCCTCCTCCCGTGATGCGCCTTATTACATCGACACCATACTCTTTACAGGCCTCCAGGTTTACCTCTTTCTCTATACTCTGAAAATATCCGATGCTTACCGCTGATGGGTTCCATCGATATAATCTAATAGTGTTAGGTGTCCCGTTTCTGAGCCGTGCCATGGCTATCGCTTCGTCTATAGCCATCTGTGTGGGCGCGTCTTCTATGCGCATATCGATTAGTCGCCATTCATTACTCATAATAGGCATAGAAACATATGGGTATGATATGTTTTTTGTATATCCTCTTTTTGTAACTGGATGATTGCTTTAATTAATGTGAATCCCGTAAGAAAGCCTATGGGAATTAATCTGCGGCAATCAGTCTCCGAATCTATTTATAATGGTTTCGTAGACGGTGTAAGAGATACATTTCTAGTGCAGAAGACGGAGTATTTCACACGTAAACTTCAGGGTAAGAAATATTTCTGGCTCGTTAACGATGAGTTACCAGAGAAACCTGCTATAAGATTCAAAATAGTATCTATTCAGACAGAAGATGGGATAATACAAGAAGATATATACGGTCAAACTATTAGAGGTAAATACTTGAAGATAGTGTTAAAGAAACGTGAAAAGACCAGATAACTTGATACCGAATTTTTAGCTACTCTGTGATGTACAGGATGAATCTGCCTTCAGGGGGTGGTGATATTTCCAAGTGAATCTCCTTTATTAGTCGATAGTATTTTTTTCTTCCTTGTTGGTAGCTTTGTATTACCCCTGATTCCTCTAGGGTGTCTAAGTGGTGTTTTGCGTTTCTACCATCCATTGAGGCTAGTTCCATGATCTCTGATACATATCTGTCTCTTCGACTTAGTAGTTTCAGTATCTTTAACCTGTTTTTACTCGTTAACACTGCCAACATATCAAGTATAGAATTACAAAGAAACTTTATATGTGTTCCCTCTCTTTAAGCTCGTGAAACTATATGGAAATAAAGAAAAAAACACCAAAAGAGAAAAAGATCGTTAAAGGACAATTTTCACAAGAATTCTACATGAACAGAAACGAATTGGCAGTCTTCCTAAGAAACCTTGCAGACCAAGTGGAAGGAGAAGATGACCTCCAGATAACCTCAGAAGAATGGATACTGCCATTCAAACCGGTCGGACATGCACAAGTCGACATAGATTTGGAAGAGGATGAGCTAGAGATAGAGATAGAGTTCAAGAAAAGCACCGGAAACCTTTACGCTGGTTCTCCAACGGAGAAAACAAAGAAAGACAAGGAAGACTCAGAGGAAGAAGAAAATGAGCCTTACTACGCTCAATAAATCGCAACCCTTTCACATAAATAAACATGCAGAGGCTTTCATGTTAATCACAACCGCTCCAGGTGAAGAGAAGAAGGTACTCCAAAAACTAATGAAATTTGACGCACTAACAGAAGCACACGCTGTAAACGGATCTTATGATATATTAGCAAAGTTCAGAACAGAAAACTATGAGCGCTTGAAGGGGTTATTGAAAATGAGAATTAAGAAAATCGAGGGTGTAAAAAGGACAAGGGTTCTCCTAGTAGTATAATATTTTATTATTTATCGCCTGTTTTTTCTTCAATTCGGTCTATGAGTTTATCTATATTATTACGCTTCTCAAATACCTGTAATATCTTAGCTGACAACCCAAGGTCTCGTTTAAGTAACTGGAGAATAGATGTAAGATATATTTGTTCCATGTTGGCTTATTCTATCCGCTACCTTCTCTATGATCTCTCCCGTTTCATCCTAGCTAGGATCATCGATTGAGAATATTTTCCTATCTTTACTTATCTTTATACGCAACTCCCGATGAATTTGGGTTACATAAACCCGATCTCTTCTAACTCTTTTTGAATCTCAGCCTCGGTAAGTTTTCTCGGATAGTTATAGAATGGACCTAATGGCCTCTCGTTGTAGAACGGCCTATTACAACCAGGGCAACCCGTGGTTCTGAACGCTTCACCATCTCTCAGTAGCGAAGCTAGATTAGAGACCATGAACTCCTTTATTCTGCCATCTTCAAAGGCTATTTCATCGATAGTTGCATATTCATTGACGATCAGATATCTGGCAATCTGGATCCTGCGGTAATTATCCACGTCAGGCTGGGAAAGGCTCTCTAAACGTGTACCTGGAACCGGTGTAAAGGCGAACAATACTGGGTTTATACACATCTCATGAAGGTGTTGGACAAGCTCAACAGCCTCTCTCTCTGATTCACCTAGACCAATTATTATGTTACTTCCCACACGGCCTTTTCCGAAAACATTTACAGCTGAGTCAAGGGCCTTGAAATGAGTGTTCCACTGGTAAGGACCGTTTACGTCTACGCCTTTGACTTTGTTGAATATCTCCTTTGTTGCTCCGTCAAGTGGTATACTGATGTACTCTGCCCCGGCTTCATGAAGCTTATATAAACCTGTGCTGGAGATAGGGCAGATGTCCACAGAGACAGGTAATCTGGTTTCTCGTTTCAGCATCTTAATGATGTCTACAGCATCTCTCAGAAACCCGGGATAGTTGATCACTTGGTAACAGACTCGCTCCAGAACAGGATAGGCAGGTTCCTTGAATCCAACAAGAATATTCTTGACTGAGAAATCAGGCCAAATTACCCGACTCAGTTTATCATGATCGGCTTCGTTACCACATGCTTGAGCACAGAAGCTACAATTAGCCAAACAGGGACCATCTGTGTAGCTCATGAGGTACGCTGTGGTGGGGGGTACGGATAGTCGGTAATTTAGTAACCCGAGTACTGCGGCTGACCCTATGCTTACTCGTAGCCTGTCTGGTATCAATTCATTGAATAACCTGAATAGAAGGTTATATTGTTTCTCACAATCGATCAAGGAGAGATGGTATCTCGCTTAGAGCTGAGATAATATGCACGGTCTCTGTGGTGTATTTCTGATTCTTCTTATCTGTGTAAGGATCCCATACGCCGTTACTCTGCTTTCTCTGGATTAGTACAGGTTTTAACCCTGCAGCGAGGGCGCCCTGAACATCAACATCCATATCGCCTACGTATATGGCTTCATTTGGGGCTAGTTCATGTTGCTCTAGGGCTATATGGAATATACGTGGATCTGGTTTAGCGCACTGCACCTCATCCGATACCACTATAGAATCAAATAATCCATGCATCTCTAGCTCATCCAACAACTCATATATTCTGGGTGTATGCTCCCAGTTAGTTATCAGGCCCACGGTGTGCTCTTCCTGTAGATGCTTTACCAACGGTGTTATATCCTCATCTAGGTACATGCCTTGGTGCCAGAGCCTCACAAGTTTATCCACCATTGAGCGAATCTCATGGGATGGTATATCTGTTCCCAACCGGTAACCTAGTTCCTTGACTCTTCTCATGAATAATGTGAATCCGAGTTCATCATAATCTGGTGCATCTGACTCGAAGAGGTTTTTTAAGTATTCTTTGAATTCATCGAAGATTATAGTGGCTCCATGTTCTGTCATCTCCCTGTGAAATGCTTTAGCCCAATTCTCCCAAGCTTGATCCACGTTATCACTAAGCAAAATAGTGCCGTGAAGATCAAAGAAGATGCCCTTGATTCGACTCATTTTTCCATTTTATTGTTTGGGGTCGGTAAAAACTTTAGGTTATTTGGGGTATCTTCCTTATCTGTAATGAATGTGGATTATTATAGGTTATATCGAGACGCTTCACATGTGTCGTAATTTTTTATAATTTTATCTGGGAGTGGAGGTCTATCTTTTATAAGGACATTTCATGAAAGGTTTGAGAAAAAAATTGTGAATTATCCTTTGTGTTCCACAGTGTACTCTACGTCAAGAGGCTTCAAGGTCTTGGCAATCTTTTCTTCAAGCATTGTTCTCTGTGCTGGCTCTGGTTTATCTGCCCACTCAAATACGAAGTCGTATTCACCTAGATCTATATCTCCATCACTGATGATGTTCTGACACCTCTCTTCGGTTATCTCACTCGGTCCACCGAAATAGTTCATTACCATCTCTATAGAGCTAACTTGTCCTCTTCCACCAGCGCCTGTTACTCCCTTAGGTCCATGTGCGTGAGCTACTCCCATATCTACTCCTAGATCTTCCTCTAGGTTAGCATCCATGATGCATATTTCGGGCACATCAACAGCTACTTTTCTTAGAGCTTCAATTGCTTCTTTTTTGGGCTCTCCTTCAATTTTAACGAATGTATTCATGTTATTCATGTAAAACTTTTACATAATATTATATAAAGGGTAAAAAAAATATTTATACTTCATATTTTCTCCAATATGATTTTTCCCACTTCTCCGGAGGCCCTTCTCTAATAGTAAATAATGGATGAGGATATAGGTTGCTGATCCTCAGATTATCTTTGTACTTATTTGGTGTTCTCTTTTTTAATCTCTCCATTAGTAGGTTAAACTCGTAGATTATTTGACCTCTATTTAGGGGTATTTTTTGTATTGAATCAACTGGTTTGATTATCTTGGAGTAATTATAATTATAGTTTCTTCTCTGGGATTCAGTATATATCTCTAGTAAGTAAAATCCGACTGCTTTCAAAGGCTCTATATGTTTTTTGAAGCGGTTTAACTGCGGATGATTTTTCCAGCCTTTAGTCTTTCCTTGAATCACTTTCTGGGCTAGTAAAGCCTCTCTCCACTGTGCTCCGAGTCCCATCCAGTCGAGATAACTGGGGTGGATGCTCCAAATACGCATAGACAAAATTATTATTGGCTAAATAAATAACTCTAGGAAAATTAATATAAAAAAGATAGAAAAGGGGTTTTATTCTTTCTTTACCATTGGTCCAACGAAGTACCCAACTACGATACCGATTACCAGTGCTGCAACAGCTGCCAGCTGCATGGTGCTGGCTGAACTTTGAGCTGCCTCCAGATCGGTCTCTAGGCTAGTTACCTGAGACTCCAAGGTTGAGACTTCTGATTCTAAATCACTTACTTCTGTGTTTAATGATTCAATGTTCTCATTCAAGGATTCGATCTCGGCTTCTTGCTCAATGATCTCTGATGCCTGGGTTAGTATCTTTGAGTTAAATACAGTACTATATTTTAGAATATTCTTTACCAGATATTCTCCTTGCTGAGGATTTGCATCAGCGCCGTATCTATCGGCTCTGAGCATTTCAGGTGCGTACAAACCCATATATTGGTCAAAGGGAGCTTCTCCAGCTGCAATGATAGTGTTACTATTAGCATAATCTATCTCTGCAACCATTAAGGGGAACTCTCCCTCAGAACCAGCTTCCATTACGTTAGGTGCAGGCTCACTGTTATCAACGACAATACCTGTCTCACTTGTAGTCATTATGACATATACATCATCCATGCTTTCACTTGAAAGATCTATGTATTCGCCTTCCTCATATCCTACAATAATGCCGGGGCCGTGGAATAATCCTCTCTCCACTCCTCTTACTAGAAACTCCATTTCAGGTGCTACATTTGTGGAAACACCTAATACACGGTATGGTGCTCCTCCATTGCTGACCGCGTCCTCTGCAGAGCAGTCATCTATCCGTAACCTAGAGTCAATGGCTTCTAAAACAGCATTAGCCTGTGCTTGTCTAAGGTGATCTGTTCCGTAGTCGCTATCTGAGGAGATATAGATTGTCTTACCTCCTTCACTCATCCATGATTCTATAGCTGAGAGCTCTGCTGAAGTATAGGTTATTGATGAGTCACTAAGGCTCATTAATAGAGTACTAGCTCCAGAGAGATCGCTTGATGTAATATCTCCTAGAACGACCTTCCAGTCAATATAGGTAATATTATTCATCATAGCATCAAGTTGTGTGTCTGGTTCTATTGCTCCCTTCAGATGAGCAACTATAACAGGTTTCTCATGGTGCATTGCCGCTACTGGTATTACAGTTGTAAATGCTAGGATCGTTAGTATTAGAACTGGGATTATTTTTCTTTTCATAAGTATTCTCCCAACGCTAGATACGTCTAATGTATTAAAAACTCTTTCAAAGGATCCTAGGCAAACATTAAATGTCGTTGCGAGCATTTCTCAGATAAGGTGTATTGCTTTGGATAAACGTGTTATCGTCGGAGTCATAGCAGCGTTAGTCATTTTAGGTGGATTATATTTATTCATGTTCAATGAGCCTCCCACACCTCCCAGTGATGGGGGGGATGGAGCACCTGACACAGTAATTGTTGAAGGAGTTGTTACAGATGAAGATGGAAACCCTGTCTCAGGCGCCACTGTAACCCTCGATGGAGAGACAACCACTACTAGTAATGATGGGTATTATTCCTTCGAAGTAGAGACAGGTACCTATACTTTAACTGTTGAGAAAGAAAGTTATGAGTCTGATACATCAACGATTCAAGCTATCTCAGAAGACACTTACACCATAAACTTTGAGATAACAAGTACAGAACCAGAGACAGTAGAGTTAACCATAATTACACGACACGGTAGCGATATATTATTCAAAGCAAGAGCAGCTTTCTTAGAGACAGATATTGCGTCAGAGTATGGTATAACCGATCGAGATCAGATCAAGT
>WJJC01000166.1 GCA_014729945.1 Candidatus Bathyarchaeota archaeon | reverse complement strand
CCTGCTGCTAGTACTGTGGTCATCTTACCACTCGAACTCCAGTATGCCTAAAAGCTTTAGGGCGTCGAGGATTCCCTCGGAGTAGGCTACGCAGGTTAGGGCTGTGGGTTTCTTGTCTGTTCTGTAGTATTCTGCGTCGTCGAGGTAGTTTTCCGCGTGTTGTAGTAGTTCGTTTACCTGGTTTCTGGTTGTGTTGATGGGTAGTCTGTTTTTCTTGTGTTTTTCAAGTACTTTTCTGCAGCTCTTGGTGTATTTGGTGATTAGTCGATCTGTCTCCCCCACGGGGTTATGGTTTTGGATTACTTCTCTTGGGCAGTCTGCTAGGGTTTCTAGTGCTTCCTCTTCGAGGAAGTGGAGTCTGCCGGGGGCTATGATGGCGTGGGGTGGTGACCCGAAGTCTATTTGGGTTAGTTTATGGGCTGTATCGGCTTTTATGGTGGGGTTTGGGCCTCCTAGGCGTGCTACGCCTACTAGGAGTGTTTCCGGGGGGAGCCCGGTTTCGGTGAGTATGTTGATGGCGTCGGGTATGGTGAGGTATTTTTCCTTTGGTTTGTCGAGGTCCAGGAGGAACAGGGTGTGAAGGCCGTGGTGGTAGTTCTCATTTATTGTGCGTATGACGGTGGTGGCGGGTCCTTTCTCGGGCAGGGGGATAGTGACTGTTTTCCCGTATTTGTAGATGCTGAGCCCGGTGTCTGTGATGGCTGTGAATATGCTGCTTCCATGGATTACCCTTGTTGGGATGTTTAGGTCATGGGCGTCCAGGATGAGGCTTATGTGGGTGGTGGCGCTTAGTGCGTCTCCTCCTACTAGTATGGCGATTTTGCTTGTTTTTGCTTCTTCCAGTAACTGGTGGGCTTGTTCCTCCATGCCGTTGCGTTTTAGGGGTGTGATGGTTTTACCTATTGTTTCTTCTAGTTTCTCTCTGGTGGTGTCTAGTTTCATGGTGTAGTCTTCAAGGTAGAGTTTGCTGGCTTCTCTTGCTGCTTCTATGGCGTTTAGGTTTAGGTCTTTGTGGCTATTGAGTCCGATGCTGATGAGAGTGATCATGTTTTTTCTCCTATGGGGACGCGTTTTATGTATCCGCAGGTGTGGCATGTGGTGGTGACGTGGGGTTCTCGTCGCTGGTTGATTCTGGTGGTTGCGTTGTAGCCGGGGATTAGGGGGGTGTTGCATTTTTTGCATATGTTGTGTTGTATGTGGGGTGGTATTTTGGTTCTTGTGCGTTGGGCTATTCGTCGGAGAAGGTGGATATATTTTTGGGCTAGCTCTGGTTCTGTTTTTACTGTTTTCTGTGCTTCCTGGTATAGTATTTGCATGCGTTCTACGGATATTCTGGTTTTCATTGAGGTTTTCTGTGGTTTCTGGTAGGTGGAAGGTTTATAAGACTATAGTTTCTTAATGGGGGAGAGGTTAGCGGGGTAGGGCAGTCAGGTTAGCCCGCGGGGCTCATAACCCCGAGGCCGGTAGTTCAAATCTACCCCCCGCTACCATCTTAAACTCATATTCTAGGCAGTTTTTAAGCTCCTTTTCGCTATAGAGTCGATATAATCTGGATATTAGTTATGCATGGTTGAGAGGTTTTGCTTTTACGTTTACACTAGCAAGTTTCATTAGTGTCATTTGTTGTTAAATACTTGATGGCGCCCTGGCACCCGACTCAGGATAAGATTCTTGCTGTGTTAAGTGACGGTGAGCCCAGGACTTCTAGGCAGATTCTCATGCTAACCAATCTCAGCAAGCCCTCTGTATGGGGTGCGTTGAAGAGGTGCTGGAAGAATGGGTATGTGTTAAGGTCGGAGGAACCTGTTTTCGAGAGCTTTGAGAAGTTCAGGGGTAGGAAGGGCACTAGTAAAAACACACGTGGTTATTATAGATATATTATCAACTCAGGTAACCTTGATTCGGTAAGAATAGATGGAGCGAAGTTTGTATCTTTTTCTGAGGAACATCTTGATTCCCGTGGGTCTAAGAAGACTAGTAAAGCACAGCTTATCATGCATTTTTTAGAAGAACATTCTAACAGTGCTTATTTTTCAACACAGATACGTGATGCTCTGGAGGATAAGGGTGTTAAGACCAGGGATGTTATGGCCACTATTCGGAGGTATGATGAGTTGGTCTATGTGAGGGGATATCGTTCTAATGATAGGCAGACTCCTTTCAGGGAGGGTTTTCTTCTAACTTGGATTGACCAAGAAAAACCCAGGGAGATTGCTATTGAAGAGGCGATTGAGCGAACTGATAAAGCGTTACTGGATAGGAGCTCTACTAACCCGGTTATTGAAAGGGTTCATGCTGTTCGTGACCGTGTTTTGGCGTCTTCTAAACTCAGAGAATTGATAGGCATGTCTTATCTGCAAAATGAGCTTGGGTTGACTGAGTATGAAGCGGAAAATGCTGTTGACCGTGCTCTTCAGTTGTATCCTGACCTGAGGGAGACTAAGTTGTTCGGTGCTTACAGATATTTTTACCATGAAGCTCTTAGTGAGGAAGAGTTTAATGCAGCTGTTGAGATGAAAGAGAATTATATTCGTAAGGTTAAGGGTAGGGCCAACCGTATTGGGCATAATTGGGAGGCTGTCCCTGAATGGTTTATCGATACTTTTACCACTGGGGCTAAGTTTTGGACACAGAAACATAGAGGGGATAGAATGGACCCCAGGCGTATAACAATCCATTTGATAAAGCCTGTTGGGAATAGGAGAAGGAATGCGGAGGTTGACCGTGTGTGGGAGGTTACGCCCGGTGTTTTTGCTCAGCCAATTACATATGTGTTGGAGTGTAAGTGGGGTTTAGTGAGAAAAAGGCATATAGATGATTTCTTTGAGGTCTTGAAATGGAGTAAGGAATTTGGAACTGATACTCCTAAGGGAAGACAAGTGAGGCAGGGAGTAATCGGTGTTTTTGCTGGAAGCTCTTTTGATACACGGGAGAGTGTGGTACTGGAGGATGAGAGTAAGGTTAGTTTACCGGCATATGCTCAAAGAATTAATGTTCAGTTATTGAAGGCCGTTGATTTCAACCAGAAACTCAGAGATAGAGGGGTAGAGCGGAAGATAACAGTTCAGAGAATATGTAGGATATCTAAAGATGAGCAAGAGGTCAGGGAGATTATTGAGCAGGTCTGGAATAGGCCTGATTCTGCTAAAAAGATAATGTCTAATGCAGCTAAAAAGAATACGCAGGTTTATGAATTTGAGAAAATGCTTGAAGAGAGTAGGAAAATAGGATATTCTACGTGATTAAAAAGTTAGTTTGATGTTAACCAATCTTTGATTACCATTGTTGCATTGCAATCGTCTTCATTGTATCCAATAACTCGATCTAGACCTTCTTTATTTCCTGTTGTAGCATAATTTAAGAATATCACAGCAGATATCATTGCATTAATTTCACTATCCCTCCAGTCAAATCCTACATATTTTGCAATTTCTTTTAGGCCAGTTCCATAAGTAGGGAAAGAAAAGCTTCTAACAGATATCTTATGGAGATCGATCATTTTATCGAATAGTATTGATTTTACATCATATTCTGTTCCATGTTTTTCCACTAACTTTGATAAATGGGTGCGTTCGTAATGATGCCAATGATAAATTATATAATCCTCTTGCTCTACCAACCAATCTAAAAACTCCTTAAACATCTTTTCCTCAGATTCCAAACTATCTGCAAAAAATGGAATATATTTAATTTCATCATTTTTTCTAACAGTAACACCAATCAAATAGTCCATAGAAATAAGGTCTTGCTCTCCAATCTGTTCGCCTGTTCCTTCAAGATCTAAAAATATTTCTGTACCTACATCTGGAAGAGATATATCTTTGATTTTAACTGGGTTAGAAGAAATAATAGCCTGAGCGCTGTTTTTCATTTTAATTGCTGTTTTTTCACCAATTCCTTTTACACTACATAAAGATGCATGACTCGCAGCGTCTACATCGTCGATTGATTTTATTCCAACGTCACACAATTTGTACTTGGTGGCTTTTCCAACACCATTTATTAGAGACACATCTTTCCGGTGAATTGCTTCTTTATTGGCAAACGTTTCCCAAGGCCAGTCGCAAGAACCATATGTAGGACTGACCTCTTTTCCCTCTTTTATAGCTCTGATCTCAGATAGAACATTAAACAATTCTCTTTCATTATATGGTATTTCCAAGATTTCTCTATCACGATTTATTATTTTGAATGACTCAGGGGTATATCCTTGAATTTTCCCTACTAAATAATTATAAAAAGCGCCTTGTAAAATATGATAAGATTTTATATTCTTAGCTAATTTTATCTCTGAAACTGTATAATGAAAATCTCCAAAAAGTGATCGGTTTGAATCATCCCTTTCGAGTAAATCGATTACCCCCTTCAATCCTTCAGGCATATAGAACACGGGTGCGTTAGCAATTGCCTTAATCCCTCCCGTCATTGATTTGACAACAAGCTCAAATCCCTCTTCAGGTGTTTCAGATACAACTTTCTCAGCATCAGGGATCATTTCATTGATCGTGTTGGACTCATGATCATTTCCCTGTTCCATTAAAAATTCTAAAAAATCATCTCTGGGGTCTTTTTCATCCGGGGATACATGAAATTCACACCAAACTTTGAAAGGATCTATATCATAATCATAAACTAATCTGGCATAGATAAAACAATCAATTCCTTCAGAATTCAAACACGTAGTAACTAATGAATCAGTATCTACCATAATACTTCAACTTTACATTTATGGACATATAACAATTATTGAAAAATAATTTCCTATAAATTTAAATCAATTAAAAAATCAATTAGAAATTATGTTTCTATAGTTTTCCTTACCCACTCAAAATCTTCATAAGATTTTGGCCCATAAGACATAGCTAAATAATATCTTCCACTTGGATTAATTCCTAAAAATTTAGTTTCTCTTGCTTCGTTGATAATATACCTAAGGCCAATATTTTTTGCTGCGTTTACATCAGCATTCTCAGTAAATCCGCATTTAGAGCATTTGAAGTCTCTCCTTTTTCTACGCCCAATCTTCCCACAATTAGAACAGAGTTTTGATGTATTTCTAGGATCAACATATTTTATTGTAACATCATTTTCTTTAGCTACTAGTTCAATTCCATTTTTTAAGGCCTTTAAATATTCTTTCATATTTTCTGAGATTGTCATACTTTCGATATTCAAATCTTCCATAGCCATGATGTTAACATTGTGTGTTCTGATATACTCGATTAATTGCGTACTTAAGCTAACAATCCATTCTTCTATCCAACTATTTGCCTCACCCCAGTGTTTAGTAACAGCATCATACATTGTGTAATCGCCATAATTCAGAAATGCGGATGTGGAAATAGATCTTTTAATACCTAAATCAACACCGAGCACGATTTCTTTACTCATTGAATCACATATTAACACGGATATTATATACAACGTTTAAATATTTGTGAAAAAAAGAACTTTTATACACGGGGTAACTGATTCAAGCAAGAGCTAAATGTTAATGTTTACCCGGGCATCAGGAGATACCCCGATAATTTACCTCAAACCCTGCTCCATCGAGTTCACTTGCT
>WJJC01000024.1 GCA_014729945.1 Candidatus Bathyarchaeota archaeon | reverse complement strand
GTCCACCCTCGCATTCGAGGATATATACTTCAGTATCTAATCCATCTGCATCTGCAATCCTAACTCTACGTAATCCAGGTAAAACCTCTACCAATTTAATCAAGGAGTTAAATACAGTATCGCTTATAGCTTATTCCAATACCTCAAATATTTTCCTACTGGAGGTGTAACCCGAGACTAGGTAGACCTGTCTATCAAAGTGATTCTTCAATAATTTTATAACCGCTTTATTGGCTTTCCCTTTCTTAGCCGGCGCTTTAACTTTGACCAATAGATGTTCGTCATCAATTTTTTCGATTGTTTCTTCTCGTTTACCTGCTTTAACATCTACTGTAATATACATAGAATAGAAAATATGATTAATAGATAAAAGGGTTAGTCACATAGCTTGTTTAATGACTCGTTGCCAAGTGTTTCCTTGACAGCTGATAAGGTCTCTTCTGGGAAGTCATTCATAAGACTTCCAAGTACTTCTGATGCTATAAATTTCTTAAAACCAAACTCATCTAGTCCTTTACGATATTTTCTCCTCATTCCACCCTTGCAGGTTTCCTCCTCAAAATCAAGTATACGCTCATCGCACATATCGTTAAGGAAATTTATTATGGAAGCTCTACTAACAGATCTTCCTTCTTCTAATCTTTCATTTGTGGCTTCATATACTTCTCGGCTTGTTAATCCATCACCGTTGTGAGCCCAAATGAGCTTCAGTGCTTCGATCTGGTAGTCACGAAGTACTTTTTCCAATCCATCTTGTGTCGGGTCAATTACTAAAGGCAAATTTATTCACCTAAACGTCCCTTATGGGCTGGTAATGGAATATAAGTCTTAGCCAGAGGTTTCAAATACTGGAAACCTATAGCTCCAAAACATGCTTATCTAGTATATAGCAAGTCAACTCTCCAAGAAAAACTACTTTGTCCTCAACCTTAACCTTTACATTTACAATTCGTTTATTACTGTTTTTCTCTGAGATACTTGCTTCTGATAACATTACATCTCCTCGTTTAACCGGTGCTGTGAATTTTACGTCGGCTTTACCTATAACCACATTAGGGTCATTTATAGCTAGCATGGCAGAATAATCAGCGAGTCCGAAAGTAAAACCACCGTGAATCAATCCATGTTCATCAACCACCATATTCTCGACTGCAACTAACATTACGGTAGCTGACTCATCATCAACGATATCCACAGGTGTTCCAAGAAGAGGTTTATGAGCCAGTAAATGCGTCTTTATATCCATACTCAAATAGATGTAGAACCCATTTTTCTTGTTTACGTATTTTACAATAATGTTATATCCAATAAGTATACTCATTGAGTTGAAATGAAGCTAGTTACTTACCTTAAGGAAACCGGATATGGACTAGGTGTGGTAGTTGAGGACCATATACTGGATTTAACCTCTGAAACAGGGGCGAACAATATGCTTGAACTGCTTAATATGGGCGAAGAAGGTTTGGAAAAAGCCCGGAGAGCCGTAGCTAACGTAGAAAACAAGACCTCACTAAAACTCAGTGAGACCAAGCTGACTGCTCCTATTCCACGTACGAGAAAAAACATAGTATGTCTAGGATTAAACTACGCTGAACATGTAAAAGAAGGAGGATCTGATAGAGATCTCCCCCCTCACCCAGTATTCTTTACGAAGCCCCCGACATCCATAACTGGTCCCTATGACCCGGTAGTATACAATAAAGCAGTAGAAAAATTGGATTATGAGGTAGAACTAGCCTTTGTAATAGGTAAAAACGGAAAATATATCACCAAAGAAAACGCATATGATCACATCGCAGGATACATGGTTTTCCAGGATATATCTGCGAGAAAACTTCAGCAACAGCACCTACAATGGTATCGTGGTAAGAGTCAGGACACATTTGCTCCTATGGGCCCATATCTAGTTACAAAGGACGAGATCAAGAACCCTGATGATCTAGATATATGGTGTAAAGTAAACGGTGAGATGCGACAGGATGCAAACACCAAGGACTTGATATTCGATATACCTACGATTATTAGTACCCTCTCAGATGGAATAACGCTGGAAGTTGGTGACGTATTTGCTACAGGTACACCATCAGGGGTTGGTGCCGCGCACCCATCAGGACTACTTGAGGTTGGAGATATAATCGAGTCAGGTATCAAAGGCGTCGGTAAACTAAAAAACGAAATAATTTCAGAGTGATATCCTCTTCTTTTTTACACTCTTATTTTATTTTTTCAACCATTTATGTGCCTAAAAGAACCCAATCATATTAAAAACGAGAAATGTTTATATCGTGTTTCCTTGGTTTGTGGTATAGTTTCAAGATACATGATGGATTAAACCATTTTATCTTGAAGAAAACCAAGATGATCAACTTGAGTGAAGACAATTTAATTGGACCCCCGAAACTCACACGTTTTGAACGTGCGAGAATAGTAGGCGCAAGGGCGCTTCAAATATCACTTGGAGCTCCGATATTAGCGCCTATTCCCGAAGACGTCATTGACACCATAGATATAGCAGTAATCGAGTTAAATGAAAAAGTTCTTCCCATGACTGTTCGTCGAAAATTACCTGAAGGCACATATCAAGATATACCTTTGTTTGATCTATTACAACAAAGAGTTATTTCCTAGCTGTGATGCAGATGAATGAGAGGGATTCTTGGCGAAAAACCACTTATTTACTTTTGTTTGTTTCACTGTTTATTGGAGTTATCCAACGTACACGATACCAGTTTCTTGATGAGGTGTTTGAGATATTCGTATTCCATGTCCCTACAGTTATAGCATTACTAATCTATAGTAAAGTTCCACAATAGTAAATATAGATAAAACATACGTTTGCCAAAGGCAAAAGACACTCTGATCTATAGATAATCGGACAAGGTTTGAGCCCAAGAGGCAACACATATGAAAATAAAGATTAACCCTAGAAAGGGAATCACGGGAATAGAGACAGCAATTATACTCACAGCTTTCGTTATCACCGCCTCAGCATTCAGCTTCGTTATACTAAATGTTGGTTTTCTCACAAGCGACAAAGCTCAGACAACAGTCATTTCAGGTATGAAGGAAACAAGTTGCAGTCTTCTCGCTGATGCTGGAGTAACAGGTTATTTCAGTAATACAACGGCAGGGCATCAGGATGAGGTTTGTCTTGAAGAGATATTGTTTTATGTTAAACTGGCTCAAGGTCATGAACCTGTTGATTGTAGCGATGATTCACTTGTGATCACTTATACTAATCAGAGGGGTCATACTGTGGTTTACAGTGACTCCGTTCTCAATAGTACTATTACTACGATTGAGACTGTAACAGGAGACAGTGACTCGTTGTTAGAGCTTGGAGAGAAAATGCAGATACATATCGACTTTAGAAATATTGATCTCGCTAACGTAAAGCCTACGTTAACTGACCACAAAGATGTTTACGGTAGGCCATATGAGAATATTAGAATAGAATTAAGACCTATAGTGGGTGCGATCCTTACTATCGAGAAAGAAATACCTGCTGTAAACGCTCCTGTTATGACGTTGAGATAGTATGGGAATTAGATCTCACGTATAGTTGTGATGGTCTCTGTTATCTCAACACCCCTTTTCCGTAAACTACTTAATAGATCTTCTACCAGTTTTCCTTTAACTACTCTCACTGGCCACTGGATTCCCTTTTCTATGATTTGGCCTCTTCCAAGCATTCTAGCTATTAATGCAGCGGTATATCCCGTTGTCTTCGCCATGGACGTAATGTCTTTTTCTTCATCATAAAAGTCTACCATATCATACTCGATTATGATCTCATTTCCATCTTTTACCCCTTCAACATGAACTAGTAGCACGGTGAGATCTCTATCTCCTTCCTCTGTATCAAATTTTACTAACGGATAGATTACTTTATGGAATAATTCCCTCGGAACAACCTTAATTCCATCATAGTCAACAGGTTCTGTACCGATTAAACCCAAGTCGTCTAGAAATTTAATTTTATCAACAAATCCACTGTATCGAATGGTTTTCCCCCTAAAGGTCTGGACTCCTTTTTCTAGACATAGTTTCAGTAGTGATGAGGGGTATCCATCTGTAAAAGCTTCCATGGGGTCTAGGCCTTCAACGTAGATAGGTTCCACCTCACTATATCTCTCCATTTCCACCATTTCCCCTTCTTCTATCATGGGCACTAAACCTGGGCGAACAGGCATCTTGGTCCCTCCAAATACGATCTTATAATCGAGTGGAGGTTCGGGGTCTGTAGGGAGTCCTCCACAGGCAAACATTACACTTTCAGCTTGACCCATATTCATGATGGCTTGTCCTGATAATATATCAATTAATCCGGGGTCTACTCCACAACCCGGTATTGCTGTGATGCCTGCTTTCTTTACTTCATCATACATTCGCCCTTCTTGAGGGTATCCGCCCCCCGCTAGGTCGACTATGTTTACTTTTGCCTCCATGGCTGCTCGTAATACGTTGATGCTGAATTTTGCAGATGTACCATGAATAACTAGATCATATTCCCGCATCTTTTCTACTAATTTATCATGATCTAATACACTAATTTCATCTACCTCAAAATTTGGGTGATTTACATAAATCAATGCTTCATCAAGTTTCTGTTTATCAATATCACAGCCAGTTACTTTGGTGACTTCGGGGTCTTCGACACAGTCCTTTGCTATGGTTGGCCCCATGAGCCCCATTCCGAGTACTAAGATCTTCATATCTATCAAATATAGAGTAATTACCGGTACATTTAGCATCTACGATGATAAATCGTTATTAGTCGAAAACTATTTCGTTGAGTGTAGAAGTGCTTATATAAGTTGTAAGTTAAATCAAATTAAATATAGGTGGAAACATGATAGACTTTTCATTCACCGAGGAACAGGAGCTCTTCCGTGACGCTATCCGGGAATGGCTCGGAAAGAATCTTACAATGGAACAGGTTAGGGAAAACGATACAAACCATGAGATACCCTTGGACTTTATCAAAGGTATGGGTGATCTCGGGTTGCTGTTACTTACTCTTCCCGAGGAGGATGGTGGGTCAGGTGCCGACTGGGTTACAGCTACTATTGGGGCAGAGGAGCTAGGATACGCGGATATCAGTGTAGCTATTCCTGTATTTTATCTGGTACAGGCAAGCTGGGGATATGTTATTAACAAATTAGCCAGTGAGACTGTAAAAGATGAATACATTAGGAGAGCTACCAAAGGAAACGGATTCCTAGGTATTGGAGTTACAGAGCCCGGTGGGGGGAGCGACGTAGCAGGATTCAAAACCAATCTTAAGCCAACGGATGATGGATGGATTATAAACGGTGAAAAATGTTACATCAGTGGAACCGCTGAGGCAAAGGAGCTGGATGGAGGATACTTCGTTTCTGGTTATAATAATAGGGATGCTGGGCATAGAGGTATGACCGCCGCGTTTGTTCCAATTAACTGGGATGGTGTTGAGATAACTCAGCGCTTTGATAATATGGGTAGAATGGCCATAAGCACTGGCGGGTTCAAGATGACAGACGTAGAGGTTCCAAAAGAGTATCAACTAGGTGAGACAAATAGAGGATTCTATAACACTATGGAAGGGTTCGACGCAGCGCGGGTTCTTGTATCCGCGAGCTGTATTGGTGCAGCTGAAAGAGCATTAGAGCTTGGTATGGATTATCTTAAAGAAAGGGAAGCATTCGGTAAACCAATTGCTGCTTATCAGGGAATACAATTTGACCTTGCTGATATGGTTGCTCACCATGAAGCAATTAAGAGCCTCGTTTATAGAACTGCTTGGATGCTTGATCAGAAATACGAGACGGGGAAATTTGATGCTCTGGAGACTGCAAAATACATTTCTATGTGCAAGTACTTAGCACCACATCATGCGCTGGATACCTTTAGAAGGGTTCTCTACTGGATGGGTGCATATGGTTACACTAAAGAATGCCCATTGGAGATGGGAATGAGAGGTGTAATGAGCTACTGTATAGGCGCAGAGGGTTCAGCAAATATACAGAAACTAGTTATAGCCCGTGAAAGCTTGGGAAGAGACTGGACAAAAACCCGATAAAAAACCACTTTCTTATTTTTTTATAGTTAACTATTTAGCATAGGCTTATTGTTTTATCAGAGAATAAGCATGTCTGGAATAGGACAATTACCACCACAAGTTCAGGAAAGATTACAGCGGCTTCAGAGCCACCAGAACACATTACAGCAACTATTACAGCAAAAACAACGTATTGAGGGTGAGTTGATGGAATCCGAGAAGGCTTTAGAAACCTTGAAGGATGTCTCATCCGATCAAAAGGTGTACAAGTCAGTAGGCGCTGTTCTTGTTGAGAAGACTAAGGATGATGTTGTGGAAGATCTTGAAGAAAGGAAAGATTTTCTCAATATGAGAATGAAGGTTATTAAGAAACAGGAGGATAAGACAAGAGAAAAAATGACCGATATTCAGGAATCTCTACAGAAAGAGCTAGGTCTTCCCAATCAATAATCAAGTAAATTTTCTTTTAACTTAATAATGTGGTTGTTACGTTGCAAAAACCTCGGCTGATTGAAAATATTGGGGAATCAGTATTAGTTCTTGGGCATCATAACGCTGACCCAGATGCCATTGGGGCAGCCGTGGGAGTAAAAGAGTTGGTATCTCATCTCAAGCCACAAACCATGGTACAGATCGTTATGCCAAAGGATATCAGTAAGATTTCACAAATGCTAATAAACGAACTGGGTTTGGAAGTTTTTGAGGAGGCTACACTAGAACCTGATTCACTTGTTATTGTTGATTCGGGTGGATTAAACCAGCTTGGATCCTGGGAATCTGTTATTCTAAAACAAGATTTTGTTATTACGCTCATCGATCACCATGTATTAGATGTTAATCTTGTTAAACGAGTGGACTTGTTAATTCATAATGAAAATGCCAGCTCTACATGTGAACTGGTTTATAATCTATTTGTAAACTATGGTGTAAATCCTTCAGTAGAGACATCTAAAGCCCTTCTAGCTGGGTTAATGTTTGATACAAAGTTTTTCTCAATTGGAGATAGAAGAGCATTTGAAACAGCATCTAAACTATTGGGTAATATAGGGGATGTGTCAGAGGTTAGATCCTTGTTGAACGTAGAGCAGGATATCTCCGAGAAGATTGCACGTATTAAAACCGCTCAAAGATCAACAATTCATCTATTAAATGAGTGGCTTGTTGTTATTAGCAAAATAAGTTCATTTCAAGCTTCTGGAGCCAGAGCACTGGTTTCACTTGGAGCTGATCTTGCTATTGTTTCAGGATCCAATTTAGAAGGGCTTCGTGGTAGTCTGCGTTCTACTAATCATTTCTACAATGAAACAGGTATTCATCTCGGAGAAATTCTTCAAGAACTCAGTACGGGGTTAGATGGAACGGGGAGTGGTCATCCCACAGCCGCAGGATACAATGGACCGATATCCTTTGATGAGTTCAATGAGGCTATCTTAGGAAAACTTAAAGAAAAAATAGATTAAACCTCAAATCATAGATATTATAGAGTAAACTATATTATAGTTAAGCTAGTTCATTAACGAGTTTAGGGGACACGCCTTGGGACTGATCGAGATAAAAAACCTTACCTACACATACCCACAGGCAGACACCCCTGCCTTGAAAAAAATAAACATGACCATCGACCAAGGCGAATTCATACTATTAACTGGCCCAAGTGGTTGTGGTAAGACAACCTTCTGTAGGACTCTAAATGGATTGATCCCAAACTTTTACAACGGTAAAATGGAGGGAAAAGTTATCATAAACGGTCTGAATACCGCTGAACATACTACTACTGAGCTAGCTCAGCATGTTGGCTTGATCTTCCAGAACCCAGATAATCAAATATTCGCTTTGACTGTCGAGAAGGACTTAGCTTTTGGGCTGGAAAATCTTGGAAAATCTAAACAGGAAATGTACAAGGAAATTAACTGGGCTGCAGATGTAACCGGTATACAGCACCTCCGTCAACGAGCCACACATGAATTATCAGGGGGACAAAAACAGAGACTCACCATCGCTTCTGTACTGGCTATGCATCCTATGATAGTGGTAATGGATGAACCCACTTCCTTTCTTGACCCTGTTGGAGCAGAACACATATTCACAGTACTGGATCAACTGAACAAGGAACTGAATATAACCGTAATAATCATTGAACATAGGATAGACATCGCAGCGAAATACGTTGATAGAATTATTGTTTTTGATGAAGGCGAGATACGTAGTGACGGGGACCCGATTACAGTTTTGTCGGATGAGGACACACGTCTTCTAGGAGTGGGAATCCCACGGATATTAACCCTAGCATCACGCTTCAAAGACTTGGATAATTTTAAACCTCTCCCTGTTACGGCTGAACAGTTCTATCAATCAATACTCCATAAACTACCCCCGAGAAAAACCGTAACCAAAAAAATACAAAAAGAATTTTTCGAATTATCTGGAGAACATCATCATAAGCCCTTGATAGAAACGCGTAAACTGAGTTTCACCTACCCCGGTAACGTAGAGGCACTAAAAGAAGTGGATCTCACGATAAACTCCGGTGACTACGTGGCAATAATGGGGGAAAACGGGGCAGGAAAAACAACTCTAGTCAAACATTTTAATGGATTGTTGAGACCAGAAAAAGGGGAAGTCTTTTTCGATGGAGAAAACATCGCGGATAAGAGCGTAGCTCAGCTAGCTAAGAAAATTGGTTTAGTCTTCCAGAATCCAGATGATCAATTATTTGAGGAAACCGTGGAGAAAGAGATAAGTTTTGCATTACATAACTTTGGGATTAAAGAGTCTCTTATCGATAAACGTGTAAACTGGGCTCTGAACCTTCTCGACATCCAGAAATACAAAGATAAGAGCCCATTCACGTTAAGTGGTGGTGAGAGAAAAAGAGTAGCCCTTGCATCTGTACTTGCATGGGACCCAGATGTCCTTGTACTTGATGAACCTACTATTGGTCAAGACTATGGACAAAAAGAGAAACTACGTCACTTCCTAATGCAGCTTAGAACTCAAGGAAAAACAGTAGTTATCGTCACACATGATGTGGAGTTCGTTGCTGAGAGTCAACCACGCATCGTCTTGATGACTGGAGGAAGAGTCGTAACCGAGGGAACAACAAAAGAGATAATGATAAATAAAAAAGCTCTGGAGTTCTGTAGTGTCGCTCAGCCTGAGATCGCGCGTTTATTTTCCAAACTATGTGAACAAGGCTTCCCTGAAGATGTTGTCGATATAGATGAAGCCTATGATATATTGTACAGAAGATTGAGGGAGGTCTCAAAATGAGTCTACTGGAGAGTCTTCGCTTCAGCCGTGGAGATACGCTTATTCACAATATGGATCCCAGGGTAAAGTTTCTCCTAACTCTGATATTTTTCAGCGTCTCAGTAATGTTCCTAGACATTGTCCCCCTATTTCTAGTTTTTATTGTTCAGATTCCTCTAGTTATTATAGCCAAAGTATTCAACGAGTGGTTCAAGAGCATTAAAGGCGCCGGTTTCATCGCTTTATTTATCTTTGTCACCAATATGATTAGCTTTTACTATTTTAGAAGTGGAGCGCTAACTTGGGATCTTGTAGAGTACAGCATAGCGTTAACCATGAGATTCATTGTACTGGTAACAAGTTTCAGCCTATTCTTTATTACAACATCCCCAGATAAGCTCAGTTTAGCACTGGAAAAAGCAAGAATACCCTACGAGTTTAACTTCGCATTTATCACCGCTATCCGTTTTGTACCTGTCTTAGCTGATGAAGCCCAGACTATAAT
>WJJC01000165.1 GCA_014729945.1 Candidatus Bathyarchaeota archaeon | reverse complement strand
GTTTGGAGTCGAGTTCAAGAAAGAGACGGTTATCGGTATTAGTGATCTAGGGGAATTGAAAATGCTCAGCACCCGTTCCGGGGGATTCTATCAGGCTAAATCCCTGATTATAGCCTCGGGAATAAGTCGTAAAAGCCTGAGCATTAAGGGAGAGGGAGAGTTCAAGGGTAGAGGCGTTAGTTACTGCGGTGTCTGCGATGGGCCATTCTTTAAGGATAAGATCGTGGCAGTCGTGGGAGCAGGACATGAAGCAGTGCATGATATTGAGATCCTCAGCGAGACAGCGTCCAAGATCTACGCTATCCCAGGTAAGAATGGATATAGTAAAAATTATCCCGAATTAAAGCATCTTGGGAAAAACCCCAAAGTGGTTTTAATTGAGGATGTTAACATTACCGAGATCGGGGGAGATGAATTTGTGGAATACGTTAAACTGGATAATGGAGATAAAGTTAAACTGGATGGAGTTTTCATCATCCTTGAGCAGATATCAACAGTGGGTATATTGGAAGACGCGAATGTAACAACAGATTCAGGCGGGTGCGTGGTAACGGATAGAGAACAAGAGACAAACGTTCCAGGGATATTCGCCGCAGGTGACTGCTGCTGCAAAGGATTACAGATTGTTACAGCAACAGGCATGGGTGCAACAGCTGCATTAAACGCCATGAAATATGTGAAACAGTTGGATAGACAGTGACTAAAGTAGAACTGTTTTACAGCCCTGTTTGTCCACATTGCCCCCACGCTAGGGAACTTCTTAAACAATATAAAGAGGAAAACCCTGCTTTCGAATACGAGGAAGTTAATACCTATACTGAGGAGGGAATCAAGAGAGGTATGAGTCTTCAGGTAATGGCGGTTCCATGTCTCGTAGTTGATGATGAGATAAAAATCTCTGGCTGGCCTTTCACAAATGAAGATGTTGATAAGGCTCTTGAGTAGAAACCCTTTTTGTCCTAGAATTTCTTTTTGAGTAGCATGGCTAACAGGATTAATTGTATTAAAGCTAGGGAGATATTAGATTCAAGGGGTAACCCCACTGTAGAGGTTGAGATAACTACGGATGATGGTTTCTTTGGACGCGCCGCAGTTCCCAGTGGAGCGAGTACTGGAATATATGAAGCAGTGGAAAAGAGAGACTGCGGTAAAAGGTTTCACGGTAAGGGAGTTCAGGAAGCTGTTAGAGCCGTGGAGGAGGAAATCGCTCCCAAACTGAAGGGCTTCGATGTCACAGATCAAGCTGGTATCGATAATATAATGATAGAACTGGATGGAACCGAAAACAAGTCTAGGTTGGGGGGTAACGCGATACTGGGAGTCAGTGTCGCCTCGGCTAAGGCGGCCGCAAATAGTAGAAGCGAAAGGCTATACGAGTACATGAATCCAGGCTGTAGTCTTTTACCGGTTCCATTTTTTAATGTGATAAACGGGGGGAAACACGCGGGGAATGATCTAGACTTTCAGGAGTTTATGATCGCGCCGACTGGGGCTTCCAGTTACCATGAGGCGCTTAGGATAGGATCAGAGATTTATCACGAATTAAAGTCCAAACTCTTGGAGGATTACGGAAAAAACTCCATTAACGTGGGAGATGAGGGGGGTTTCAGTCCACCCATGAGAACCCCAGAGGAGGCTTTAGAGAGTATTTTAGCTGCATCAGAGGAAATGGGGTACAAAGAGAAAACTGTATTAGCAATGGATGTAGCGGCAAGCAGCTTCTATAAAGAAGAATGTGTTTACGATTTTAAGGGTGAAGAGATAGATACAGGTGATTTGATTGATGTCTACTCTGAACTGATCGCCAAGTACCCTATAAAGAGCATTGAGGATCCCCTGTTTGAGGAGGATTACGACGGATTCGTAGAAGTGACTAAAACCCTAGATATACAGGTTCTGGGAGATGATATCTTTGTCACAAATAAAAAAAGACTTCAGAAGGGAATCGAGATGGGAGCGTGTAATGCTCTTCTATGGAAGGCTAACCAGATAGGAACCATTACTGAGGCTTTTGAAGCTGCCAAACTGGCCAAAAATAACGGTTACGGGGTTATGGCGAGTCATCGGAGCGGAGAGACCGGGGATCCTTTTGTGGCTGACCTTAGCGTTGCGTTGGAGTGTGGACAGATCAAGGCGGGGGCTACTTGTCGCGGTGAAAGGATTGCCAAGTATAATCAGTTGCTTCGAATAGAGGAGTGGCTGGAGGAGAGGGCAAGTTACCCTCGGAATCTATTCTAAACATTGTTGGATACATTTTGTTGCATAGAAAAAATTACCACATCATTTTTTCTGACCCCCTGATCTGGAGTGATCTTTGATTTCTTTTTAGCCAAATAATCTCTATTCTCTGCACATGCCATAACAGCCCTTCCCGGACATGTATTTATCTTCTAATCGGGTAGATATTATATCCATGTGTACAAAGTTGATACTGTTGATATAATTGACAGATATTCAAGTTCCTCATCACTGCTGGTATGAGGATAAACCATTAACATTAACATTCCCAGATAAATGGAAAGTTCACAGCTGCAAAGTGGCGTCCATGGATGCATCAACCTTGGAGCCAGAGAGTATCAAGGCAGCCATCCATAGCCCCATAAATCAAAAACCCTTAGAAAAACTAGCTGAGAAAGCGGAAGAAGTCGTGATCATTTTTGATGATATGACTAGACCCACTAAGACCAAACAGTATACACCATACATACTGGAGACCCTACGTAAAGCTGGTATACCTAAGGATAATATAAGGTTCATAATCTCACCTGGAACACATGGAACCTATGGGAGAACTGATTTCGTTAAGAAACTGGGGGATGATGTGGTCTCAGAGTATGCAGTCTACAACCATAACCCATATGATATGCTGGATTACCTCGGGGAGACCAGCTACGATACGCCGGTATACGTTAACAGCGAGGTAATGGCATGTGACCTCAAAATTGGTATAGGTACTGTGCTGTTTCACCGATTAACCGGGTTTAGCGGTGGTGGAAAAATGATCAGCCCAGGTGTAGCTGGTATGGAGACAATAAAGTTCAATCACGGGGAGGTAGGGGGATTCGGACCGGGTTTGACTCCATGCGAAACCACGGGTTACTTGAATAACAATGAAAACCGTATGCGATTAGATATTGAGGAAAGCGCCCGTATGGCTGGACTGGACTATAAGATAGACACAGTACTGAACCTAAAGAGGGATCCAATTGAGATTTACGCGGGGGACTTTATAAAGACACAACGAAAAGCGGCTGCAGACGTAAAGCGGTGGCATCTAACGGAAAACCCTATGGCTGATATCGTCGTTGCTGGTTCCTATATGCGTGAGAATGAGCCATATCTCAGCCAGTGGCCCATGTATAACAGTGTTACTGAGGAAGGAACCATGGTGATGATCAACGATGACCCCAATGGAGATATTAACCATTGGCTCTTCAACAGACACGGAAAAGAAGTGGGGGCTTGTCTATGGACCCCAGAGGCTAGAAAACTTAGAAGAGGAAAAAGGATGATAATTTTTGGTGATTACCCGTTGAAGAGCTTTGAGTGGAGATATGCCTCCGATGAGGTTATCTGGATCAGGAAATGGGATGAGGTTATAGAGGAACTGGAGAACTATCATGGACCAGGTAGCAGAGTTACTGTGATTCCGGATGGAACAAGCTGTATACCAGCTAACAGGGTCTTTAGTTAATCCCCCTTGCTCATTAACGTAAGTATTATCGCTGTAACCCATATCAGAACAAGGAACACGATGAAACTTGTCAAGGAGCCACCGGTCTGGGATAGAGGTAAGAAAGGTATTAAGCCGCCGAAGCTATTCCCAGCCGCGTGGAAAACCATCATTATCATTATGCTTCCACCTGTCTTCTTGTACATCCAGGTGTATATGAATGAGGTTCCAATTATCTGGGCCAAAAAACCAAGTAAAGGTATCTCTGACTGGGGAGTGTTAGAGATCCAGAATAAGGGAAGATGCCATATGCCCCAAACCAATCCCAGAATAAGGCTAGAATAAACCATACCATGATCCTCAAGAAGTCTAGGTAACGCATACCCCCGCCACCCATACTCCTCACCAAGAGGACCACCAAATAAAAAGACGAAAAAGAATACGATAGGAAAAGAAACGAGTCCTGATGACCAACGGAAATCTGGAGCAACACCCCTAATAAAAGAACCTAAGAAGACAGATGACACACCTATAACACCCGGCCCCATCAATGCAAGGATATACCATACAATATCAACTCTGGGCTTCAGGTTTCTTCCCAGAAAACTAAATGTATTCAATAAACCATTCTTTTGAGCCACCAAAATTATAGCTGATACACTAGGACCAAAACTGGCTATAATAGTAAAATAAGAGGGAAAAGAGTAATCCAAGATACCCACGTTAGTTAAAACTAAAGGGCTATAGAAAAACCATGAAAAAAGGTAGGTTAATATAAAGAAAAATAAAAGCTCCCGGTTTTTCATATTCAAAATAGGTTCACTCTATTAACAGGTTATAACTCTAAAGCCCTTTAATAATACCCTATCACCCTATTTCTTAACATGTCAAAAAAGGCTATCCAGATAGATACAGAAGATAACGTAGCCACAACTACAGATATCGTGGAAAAGGGGGAAGAAATAGAGGTGCTAAACCCAAACGGGGAAGTAATACTCAAAACAAAGCCAGTGGAGGGAATTATTTTCGGCCACAAAATCGCTTTACAGGACTTGGCCGTGAATGATGAGATAATAAAATATGGAGAGGTTATCGGGGTGGCATCTAAGCCCATCAAAGTCGGTGAATGGATTCACACTCATAACGCTAACAGTGCACGGATGCATACCCCTGGAGAAGAAGTACAGGGGATAACATCATGACAGAGTTTTATGGATACGAGAGACCAGATGGAAAAGTGGGAATAAGAAACCATTTACTGGTAATAGCCCCCATAGATTGTAGCTATGAACCAGCGAAAAAAATAGCGGAACAAGTCGAGGGCGCCGTCGCAGTAACCCAGACCTATGGATGTGGAAATGACAGTATGTTGGTTCATAATCTGGCTGGTTCAGCTCTTAACCCTAATGTGGCCGGTGTTCTCATTGTGGGGCTGGGCTGTGAGACACTAACCGGGGATATCCTTATGGAACATATTGAGCCCAGTGGAAAACCAGTACACAACATCACAATACAAGAAGAAGGGGGAACCCTGAAAACCCACGAAAAAGGAGTCAGGATACTCCAAGAGATGAAACAAGAAATAGCAGAACTTAAAAGAGAACCCTTCCCAGCTAGCAAACTCATCCTAGCAATCGAGTGCGGAGGGAGCGACGCAACAAGTGGACTAGCAGCCAACCCAGCTGTAGGTGTAGCAGCGGATAAACTCATAGAAGAAGGAGGAACCGTGATGTTCGGTGAGACTCAAGAGATGATAGGCACCCAGCATGTCCTAGCTAATAGAGCAGTCAACGAGGAAGTAGCAGAATCCATCTATGAGGTTATTGAGAAACAGGAGGCTCGACAGAAAGCAATGGGTGTTGATAGCAGATGGATGAGCAAAGGAAACATTGACGGAGGATTAACCACATTAGAAGAGAAGAGTCTTGGAGCTGTTCGTAAAGGCGGAACCAAAACAATACAGGGTGTGCTTTATAATAACTGGGAGAGGTTTGACACCCCCTCAGAGTCTGGTCTCTACCTTATGGATGGCCCCGGATGGGATGTCCCCAGCGTCACTCATATGGTGGCAGCAGGGGCTCAGATCGTCTGCTTCACGAGTGGGAGGGGAAGTACAACAGGACATGCCGTCGCACCAGTGATAAAGATCACGGGAAATCCAAAAACATTCAATAAAATGACTGATAACATGGATATCAACGCGGGCACAATTCTAGATGGTAGTGAGAGTCTAAACGGTGTAGGACAACGCATCTACGATATGATAATCCACACAGCTAATGGTAGACAGACCAAAGCAGAAGCCCTAGGGTACAATGATTTCATTGTATTCAAACGTAGCAGAGAAGCCGAGAGGTTTCTAGGACACTGCTAACAATCTCCTATATCACTTCTAAGTTGACGACAGCACTCTCCATGCTGTAACACTACCCTCCTTAAACATATGAGGCGCCATCATTACGCTAACTGGATGCGTACAAAAGGCCTAATAATTTTAGAACTAAATAAAATATAAGTGGAGATGAGTTTACATATCAGAGAGAACTACATCATCATACTCTTTTTCAATCAAGTATTTATGACGTAATTCCTCTTTAGCAAAGTTGTTGAACATCTTACCCATATCAGTGCCCTTGAATTTTCTAGCCACTTGTACATAAAAGTCGTGGGTAGCCTTCTCTCTCTGAGCAGCATAGATCAATATCTGAGGGAAATCCGCTTTAGGATCCAAAGGTACTTTGACAAGCTGATCCGTGATCTTAAGATCAGGGATCTCTTCTTTCAAGGTCCTCATCTGTAGGTTTTCAGGGTCATCTAGCCCCTTCAAGAAGTAATCTCTATGTCTTTTTTCATCTTCAGCGATCTCCTCCAGCATCTTTTTTGCACCTGGGTACTTTGCCTTCTTAGCGGTCTCAGTGTATAAGGTGTAGCTCTCTAACTCCATCTCAGCCCCTACCTCCAGAGCCTTCTCAATGGTCCAATTCTCAATATCCATTATTAATCAGTCAAAGACTATCTCCGATGGATCCATATAAAATTGACTCGTGGAAAAGGCGTATAAGCTACCGGATAGCCAAATAAGCGTATGAAGCCCACGGGAAGCGTCAATGTTGAGATAATAGCCACCGGTGACGAGTTGATATTCGGAAGGATCTTAGATACGAATAGTAACTGGATAGCGAAAAGAGTGGCAGAGATGGGCGCCAGTCTAAGAAGAGTCACTACTATAGGGGATGAACCAGAATTAATTGCCTCAACCATCAAGGAGGCTCTCCTGAGAGACGCCCATTTCATAATTGTCACAGGGGGGCTGGGTCCAAGCGCAGATGATCTAACCGTGGATAGCATAGGAATGGCTCTAGGTAAAAAGCCCATAATCAACGAAGAGGGTGCGGCCAAGATAGAAGCGGTTTACAAGAAAAGAGGAATTACTGATCAAGCCACGATAAATCGGGGTAGAAGAATGGCCAGGGTGCTTAAAGGCAGCACACCTTTACAGAACCCCGTTGGGTTCGCGGTTGGTATGGCCGTAGAAGCCGGAGGTAA
This sequence comes from Candidatus Bathyarchaeota archaeon, assembly GCA_014729945.1. Next base: position 5,733 of record WJJC01000165.1, on the reverse strand, counting down.
GACCATATGCACCTTACCCGGAGTACCTGACGAGATGAAGGGAATATTTAACAAACATGTAGCGCCAATGATCGAGTCCCAAGCCACCAGTGTATTCCTAGCTAAAACATACAACATTAGTATGATTTGGAAGAAATTTTTCCCAATATATCGGCAAATGCAGGAAGATTACCCAGATATTTACATTAAAAACGCTGCAACCCCCCCAGTGGAAGGCGAGGACAGAGAAGAAATACATACGATAAAGGTTGATTTCGTCCTAGAAGCAGCTACTCCAGAAGAGGCTGCTGAGAAAATGAATGCTTTACTTGAGGATTATCACCATCGTATAATGGAGTCTGGTGGCGGGGAAATGGATCTTATCCGGGATAATTAGCCTCGGACTACTTTTTCCCCGAGTTCATGGAACTCCTTTTCCCGTTTATAATAGGCTTCCAGTGCGTTAGGAAGTTCCTTTACAGGCAATTTTACCTGTTCCCATGTATCCCTGTCTCTGATGGTTAGGATATCCTCGTCTCTTGTAGTATAATCCACGGTTACAGCTAAGGGTACACCAATCTCGTCTACTCGGGCGTAACGTCTACCAACGCTTCCACTGTCATCATATATTAACCAGAAGCCTTTATCCAGTAGAAGGTCACGTACTTCCTCGGCCTTATCGTCAACACCATCCTTAGTTACTAGAGGGAATAACGCTATCTGGTATGGCGCGAGTTCCCTTGGGAAGTGGAATATGTTCCTTTTTTTCTTCCGCTCATAATTGTTCTCCATAGCAATATATACCAGTCTGTCCAGACCGTAACTTGGCTCAACCACGTGGGGTATGAATCGGGTTCCATCCTCTCTGAGCACATCCATACTCTCCCCACTGGACGCTTGATGATTTTTAAGATCAAAGTCAGTACGGTAAGCGCATCCCGAGACCTCTGTCCAACCCCAAGTATCCAGTTTTACCTCATGGTCATAGGTCTGAGCACTGTAGTGGGCTCTCTCATCCGGCAGATGGGCCCTGAATCTCTGATGCTCTTCTGGTATATTCAACGCGGCCATGAATTGCTGGCTAAGCCCCATAAAGTAGCCCTGCCACTCGGTTAAGATTAGTTCCTTGTTTACTGCCTCCTCCACCGTTAAGACCTTGGGCTCTTTGACTTGGTTCTCCTCCATCTCCTCTGTATAGAAACGTATCACCATATCTTTAACGTCATCAAACCATGGGCAAGCAGGATCCTCCGGGTCGAAGAACAACTCCAGCTCCATGATGGTAAACTCCCTGAGTCTCAGCATACCCCTACGAGGGCTAATCTCGTTGCGTGCTACTTTACTGCTCTGGACCAAAGCGAAGGGCAGTTTCTCCCTCGCATGGATTATTCCTCGTTTATAGTTGAGGAACATGGCCTGCGCTGTCTCTGGGCGTAGGTAACCTATGGCCCCACCTGTGGCGCCTATCTCTGTCTTGAACATGGTTAGGATTAGTTCTGGTTCCTGTAGCGCTCCACCGCATCGGGGACACTTTATCTTGTGATCCATCAGCAGACTCTTGATGGCTACACCACCCATAGCCTCCACGTTCTCCATACCAGTCTTCTCCTCGATCAGGTGATCGGTTCTGAAACTATGTCCACATTGACTGCACTCTGAGCTATACTCTTTAAAATTCTCTAGGTGCCCTGATGCCTCAAACACTCGTTCCGGATTAATAATAGGTGCTTCTAGTTCAAGGAAGCCCTGTTTTCGTACAAAGTATTCTTTCCAGAGTCTCTCGATGTTATTCTTAAGCTTAGTTCCTAGGTCTCCATAAGTCGTGAAGCCGCTCATACCGCCATAGATCTCAAAGCTGGGCCAAAAGAAGCCTCTTCGTTTAGCTATCTCAGATATTTTGTCGTATTTTGTTCGTGGAGCCATGATTTATCAGAATCATGGAATGATTAGGGGTTATAAAAAGTTGGGGATTTACTCAACGATGGGGCGGAACTTGTATCCATACTGTATGATGCCGTCTTTTCCATCTTCTTTTACCTTACGGAAGACTGCTTCGACTCTTAAGCCCACTTCTAATTCCTCTGGGTCTACATCGACAACCTGGCTCAGCAGCTTGTTCCCATCATCCAACTCGATAAGGGCCACAGCGTATGGCACATATTTCTCGAACCCTATCGGGGGGTTGCTTATAATGGTCCAGCTTACTATAATTCCCCTCTCAGCAAGTTTGTATGGACTGAACTTGTTTGAGCCGCATTTGCATATAGGTCGTGATGGGAAATATCTTGCACCGCACTGTGTGCATTCATTTCCTTGGAGCCTGTAACGTGGCACCTCGTTTCTCCAGTATCTTGGTACACTCATTATTGTCTCCTCCTAAGTACGTTTATTGCGCATATCGACGCCATACCACCCATGTTCTGGGCTACACCATACTCAGCGTCTTCGACTTGATGGTCTCCAGCTTTTCCTTGGAGCTGCATTGTTATCTCGGCTAACTGGTATAAACCAGTGGCACCTATGGGATTGCCCCTCGCCTTTAGTCCACCGAAAGTGTTTACAGGTATCTTGCCTTCTCTATCAACCTCATCGCTGTTGACCAGTTTCGCGCCTTCACCTGTCTCTGCTAGGCCCAGTCCCTCGATTCCCAAGATACCGTTGATTGTATAATCATCCTGTACCTCCACTAGGTCTATCTCATTTGCCTTGATCCCGGCCATCTTGTATGCTCTGTTTGCAGCGGTCTTGATAGCCTTCATCTCCAGTGGGTTATGTCTCTGAGCTATGCTGGTGTAATCTGTGCTTACCGCTGTCCCGGCGACCTCCACACCTTCGCCTTCTGACGGAGTGAGCAGGAGAGCGGCTGCGCCATCGCCTATGCCTGAGCACTCCATCATGTGTATAGGGTCGGCCTCCATAGGGGTAGAGATTGCTCGCTCCAAGCTCATTTTGAACGGATACTGTGCGTGTCTACATCCATCAGCATGCTCATGGCTCTTCACAGCCATCATGCAGATTTCCTCAGGTGAGGAGTATCGATCCATGTATAATCGATGGATTAACGCAGCGACCCCGGCTTTGGTTACTCCAGTGTATGAAGTATATTCCTGTTCCTCGGCCATAGCAAGACTAGTGGTAACTACTTCGGGTAATATATCACTCATCTTCTCTACGCCTGTTACCAGCACGGCGTCGCTGTAACCACTTGCTACGGCTTGGATTGCCTCATGGAAAGCCACGCCTCCACTTGCTGATCCAGCCTCTACGCGGGTGGCTGAGATCCCGGGCACTCCAAGGCTGTCCGCCATGATGGCCCCTATGTTAAGTTGATCCTGCATCAAAGCTGAGCTCATGTTGCTTACATAAAGCTTGTCAATATCCGTTAACTCAGCGTCCTCCATTGCTTTAAGTGATGCTTCAACGAACAGATCCTGTATGGACTTTTCCCAATATTCTTTTACTTTAAGTATGCCTATGCCAGCTATCTTAACGGGTCTCATTGGATAATCTGCCCCCTGTGTTTCAAGTATGTGGCGTAATCCACGTACTTTTTCCGCTCGATAAACCTGGCTAACTTGGGTCCTTCACGTTTCTCCTTTATAGCGTCCTGTACTGTGAAAATGAAGGCATCGCTACCGCTGCCTGAGCCGTAGCTAACCGTGAAAATCGTGTCCTCAGGCTCTGCTATATCAAGTGTAGCGGCGAGACCCACGGGTGTACTACCGGCGTAAGTGTTCCCTATATTGGGCACAACGAGCCCAGGCTCTATCTGGTCCATTGAAAACCCTAGTTTTCTAGCTACTTTAATGGGGAACTTTGTGTTAGGTTGATGGAAAACCGCCCATGTGAAGTCCTCTGGTTTGTACCCTGTTTCTTCTAGTAATCCTTGGGATGCTCCTGTTATGTGTTTATAATATGCTGGCTCACCTGTGAACCTGTTCCCGTGGCGTGGATACATCTCTTTTGCTCTTCTCCAAAAGTCAGGGGTATCAGTTACATAACTGTATGAAGCCTCAAGATAAGCCAGAGTATCCGCGGTTCTTTCCGCGAAAATATACGCTGCTCCCCCACATGCCGCTGTGTATTCTAATGCGTCATGGGGTTTACCCTGCGCGGTATCAGCCCCAATAGCCATAGCATATTTCTGCATACCGCTACCCACTAGGCCTATGCATGTCTGCATTGCCTCTGTACCAGCCTTGCAAGCGAACTCATAATCCGCTGTAGAGACACTTGGAGTAGCCCCTATAACCTCGGCTACTATAGTTCCGCTTGGTTTTACGGCGTATGGCTTGGACTCCGTCCCAATATACACCGCTCCAATATCACTGGGATCTATCTTGGCTCTTCTTACAGCTTGTTTCGCCGCCTCAACGCTAATAGTAATAGTGTCTTCATCCATGGCGACAACGCTTTTCTCCTCAACAGGTTTACCGAATCCTCCCCAAACCCGGTTTATCTCTGAGGCCTCCAGTCGATACATAGGCACATATGCTCCGTAGCCAATGATCCCGACCTGTCTTCCAGTCTTCAAATTGAATTACCCTCTGAATTTAACGAAAGAGACTGGAAGGATGGTATTTAAGACACTCGACATATAGCGTAATCTAAGACGACAAAAGACGTAGTTTTATCTCAGGTAAATGTCTTTTATCGACTTTAACGACTTAAGTGTTGCTCTAAGGCTGAAGGGTGGCTCAAAGTCTCTTACATGTTTTGTCCAGTCTTCTCCCATAACCTGTATAGATTCAGGTTCGATTGGTCCAAGACCATTTGAGGCACATAATGCGATATGGGGAATATCTACAGGGTTATAACCCATTAACAAGCTGCAAACAGAGTCAACTGAGACAAGGTTTCTTCCAGCCAAAACCATATTCATGCAGAGATGGTTACCAATTACTGGTCCGTTTCCCTCCATACAGTTTATTCCATCCACTATTATGAGATCATTACGAATAAGCTCCGCCAGAAAAGGCAGTATCATATCTAGTTTGCTATGGAGTTTGTCTTTTTGTTTTCTCTGGAATACCCCGTAGAGGTTCTTAATGCCTAGTGTTACTAGTGTGTGGGCGCAAGTCTTGATCTTAGGGATGTTTATGAAGTAATCAGCGTCTAGTACTGTTTGAGGTAGTCTGAGGACTGTATTGGCTACTGAGTATTCTTGGTAGTCATCCTTACTTAGATTGAGAAACTCCACACCCCATTCATCTAGTAACCTCATTAAACCTGAGTCAATCACCCTCTCCTCAGCTGTTCCTGAGATGTTATCGGACTCCACTATAACCAAATCGTTTCCATTCTCCCGGATCAAGCCTACAACGGCTTTGATTACCCGGAAATCCGTTATCACCATTCCATCGGGGTTTTTCCCATTACAAATATTGGGTTTTATCACCACTTTTTCACTGGGATCAAGTCTAAGACCACCAATTAGGTCTATACTCTCTATAACTGCCTTCTCGACATCTTCTACATGAACAAGAGAAACTGGTTCCATCTCTATATCCCCATTTCTCTTGAGACCATTATAAGTGTCTTCAGTATGTTGATCTCATCATCTACAGTTATCAGGGGGGATTCCTTTTTATTAACCAATTGATGGAAATGCTTGTACTGATTCTTGAAGCTGGGGTGCTTGAATTGTAAGAGGTCTAGATACCAAGCCAAACCTTTTTCATCCCAAGTACTCGTTTTTTCGTTTATTACTGATTCGAGCTTGTATGGACCTAGCATAAGATCAGTGAATAAACT
>WJJC01000164.1 GCA_014729945.1 Candidatus Bathyarchaeota archaeon | reverse complement strand
GTCTAAGTCTATGAATTCGTATGCTATGTCTTTCTCTTTTAGTAGTTCCTTGGTTTTTTTGCACCATCCACAGGTGCTCAGGGTGTATAAGAATACCTTGTGTTCCTTATTTGATCCTTCAACTTTGTATGTTTCCATTAAATTTAACTCCTTAACTGGTTTATGTTTTTGCGCTTTTTAAAGGTGCCATCATTTTTTATTTTTACACGTGAATGTTTTTTCTGGTATATATGACGGGGAAGAAGTATGAGGGTTATAGGGCTTATGAGTATCTTGAACCGGGGTTTGATTACAAAGAGTTTGACTTGGTGAAGCATCCACGGGTGGATCCATATTATGTATCGTTGAGTAAGCGGGAGGAAGAGCATTTTGAATCATTACTGGAGGAGTTGACTGTGGTTGATCTACATGAACACCCTGTTCTCTGGCCGGAAAACATGGAAGATGTTCCCGATTTGCATCGATCGGGGCGGCAGTTTACGGCTTATGAGGCTTTGAGTCGTAGCGGGTTGGATTGTGTCTTTGATAATATGATGAATGGGATGGCGTATATCACGAGTTATAGTGGTTGGAAGTGGATGGATGTTATCCATGATCTGGGGGTAAGATTAAGTGATCTCGCGCATCAGGATATGGTGATTCACTGTAAATCTTTAGAAGATATCGTAGAGGCTAAGGAGAGCGGTAGGATCGCGCTTGTTTTTTGTCTTGAGTCTGCTTCACCTATTGAGAATGAACTAGATCGCATAGATGTACTGTACGGTTTGGGGATTAGGAGCATGGGGATATGCTACAGTGAGTCTAACATGCTGGGTGGAGGTATGGGGGAAACCATTGCGGATTCCGGTTTAACGGATTTCGGTTTTGACGCAGTTAAGCGGATGAATAAACTGGGATTGTTGATTGATCTAGGGCACACTAATGATCGTACAGCCTTGGAGACCATTGAGGTTAGTGATTACCCGGTTTATGATAGTCATAGTGGTCCAGCGGCGATTGCTCAGGGTCATACTAAGGGAGATGAGGTGTTGCAGGCGTTAGCGGAGAACGAGGGGGTCCTAGGTGTGGGAGGCGCGGGTAAGGGATTACGAACTGAGAAACATCCAGTGGGTTCTATTGATAGTTACATGGAATGCGTGGAGTACTGTATTGATCTCATGGGTATTGATCATGTGGGTTGTGGTCCTGATACTCTGTATGGGGCTCATCAAGAATTGTATAAGGTCTGGTTCCCCCGCAGGATGGGACATTATAACCGTGAGGAAAGTGGAGGCGTGAAGCCTTACCCGGTGCCTAGTGAGATAGAGGATCCCGGATACGTTAGGGGTCTTGAGAACCCAAACGAATATGTGAATGTGCTAAGGTGGCTGATTAAACACGGGTATAGTGATGATGAAATAGGCAAGATCGTGGGTGGAAACGCTATCCGGCTCCTAGAGACGGTGTGGTTATAGTCACTCAACTCTTTTTTTGTGTAAGAAGTTTCGTTATGTACTAGTCTGCATGTGATTTTATGGAAAAGAAGCTGTTCAAGGGCTCTGAAGAAAGTAGACGAAATTTTCTATAAAATAATACATCCTCCGGTGGGATTAGAAGCCTAGTCCCATCTCGCTGCATTTTTTAAGTATTTTATGGCGTTTACCATCGTACTTGCACCAAATGTTATCCAGTTTACTGGCGTCTTCTCCCAAGTAGTCAATTAAGCAGTGAAGTACTTCGTGGTTTATTGCCATCTCTACCTCGTCCTCGGTTACGATGGTGCCGTTGTACTCTTCTGCGTACTCGTAGCCACCGAAGAATAAGTAGTATTCTCCTTCGTCTGTGACTGATGCGCCGTTGTGGCCTATTATTACTACAACGTCTTGGTGGAACTCCATTTCTTTTCCTCTAAGGATATAGGGCTCTCAAATGGTGCTATTAAAAGCAAATTAAAGAAATCACTGAATCATAATTAGAATCAATACTCTATAACAGATGATACTTCAGTACTCCTCAATAAGGGTAATCATAGAATAAAGTAGAAGATTACGCTTCGTCTATTGTACTAGTTACTGGTTCCATTGTGGTGACACTTGTAGTTTAGTAAAAAGGAGATAGGTTACTGTTTGGACTCGAATTCGATATCCTCTAAAGTCTTGGCTATTTTGAATATGGCGCACATCTTGTCAACAGGGAAATACCATTTACAACCCATCTCTCTACACTTATCATCCAGCAAGGGACAGTAACTCATATCAGATCGAAACAATATCCCTAACAAATTACATTTAAACATTAACCCCGAAAAAGGTGAGTTTCAATGCGTGTCTGCGAAGGCCTTATTATATTTCCAGTGGATGAGTTCTCGTATTGGTGATATATTGAACGCTTCAAAAACTCTCCTAGAGATGCTGAAAAACTATGATGTGGAACACGTATTCGGCTTACCCGGGGAAACAACCCTCCCATGGTACAAGGAATGGCATGACTACCCCGAGATAAAACACATAATGGCCCGAGACGAACGCTCAGCAGCCTTCATGGCCGATGGATATGCCCGATTCAGTTATAAACCTGGAATATGCGAGGCCCCCAGCGTAGGTAGCACACATATATTACCCGGTGTGGCTGAAGCATACAAGGGATCACTGCCAGTCATCTTCTTCACCTCAGATATACCTCTGCATCTTGAGACCCAGAACATGCTAACAGGCTTAGACCAGACTAGCATGTTTCGGGGAATAACCAAGGAGTCAATCACTGTCACTAATCCGAATCAGATTCCTCACACCATTAGACGCGCCTTCAGAGTCGCAACCACCGGTAAACCCGGGCCAGTGCATATCAGACTACCCTACGACGTGCTTGGCATGGATACAAGTGAAGCCATGTTGTACACTCAGAGAGACTTCAGAAAGTATCCCGGGCATAGACCAGTGGCGGAGACTGGGAAAATAATACAGGCGTTAAAACTACTGGGTGAAGCGGAGAACCCGGTTATCGTTTGTGGGCAGGGAGCTCTTTACAGCCAGTCATGGGACGAGGTGGTGGCCTTAGCCGAGTTATTTGCGGCGCCGGTGGGCACCACCATAAACGGTAAAGGAGTTATGCCCGAGAAACACCCTCTCAGTATAGGGGTGATAGGTGCACGAGGCGGAACAAGTCTCAGCAACCGTGTGCTATGCGAAGCAGACCTAGTGTTCTTCATTGGCAGCAGTACTGATAGCGCAGGTACGGACAAATGGACAGTGCCCCCCCGGGATACGGGTGCCACAATCATCCAACTGGACATCAGTGAACATGAGGCTGGAAACAATTACCCTGTTGATGTGATACTCATAGGGGATGCTAAAGAAACACTGGAGTGGATGTTGGAGCTAGTAGAGGAAAACCCGAGGGAAATAATGAAGCTACCAAGGATCCAGAAACTAGTTGAAGAGAAAAAGAGGCATAATGAATACGTGACGTCTATGGCTGAGAGCAACGAGACCCCCAGCCACCCGGTGCGTTTCATCAAGGAGCTGGAAAAAGCATTACCAAGAAACAGATGCCTAGTTATGGATGTTGGAACGAGCGCCATCTACACTTCCACATTCTACAAGGTACCTGAATCGGGGAGAACCATGGCATATAACTTCGCAATGGGGAGCCTTGGTTACGCCATACCCACCTCTATTGGTGCGAGTATTGCAAGACCTAATAGCTGCATAACAGGCTTAGTGGGTGATGGGAGCTTCGGATTAGCAGCGGCAGAACTGGAGACCATAGCCCGGCTGGGAAAAAACAATAACATCATAGTGGTTAACAATGGTTCATTCGGCTGGATCCGGGCAGAGTGGCGTCTCAGTTACGGGCAGGAATACGTAGATTTCTCCACCAAGTTCCGGGATGTGAATTACATTAAGATCGCTGAGGGATTCGGATTAGAGGCGAACAGAATCACCAAGCCAGAGGAACTAGCAAGCTTGGAAACCCTGTTCAAGAGCGATGAACCCAGCTTCACGGAGCTAGTGCTCCAGCCCGAGGACCAGCTAGTCCCACCGGTACCCACATGGATCAAGAAAGCGGAGAAAAAAGGTGTCAGACATATCAAGTGATCCATAATGTCAAGGTATCCAACCACACCAGCTACCATACAACTAGAAGAGGAAGACGCCGAATACACCGAACACCTCTATGATTACCATAGATCCGGAGCAGTGGCAGCGGCCGAGACCATGGATGTATCTGAACACGCCATGATCAAAACACTTGTCATGGAGGACGGAGACCATAATCCTTTCATTATCTTGATGCACGGAGAGAAAGAGACAAGTCTCAAAGACCTAGCAAGACAACTTGAAACCAAGAATGTTAGGACTGTCAGTATCAAGGAGGCTCAACGTTACACTGGTTACATGGTGGGGGGTATCAGCCCCTTTGGAACTAGGCATGAACTCCCAGTCTATGTGGAGGAAACCATACTGGAACTCCCTTACCTGTATATTAATGGGGGGCGACGAGGATTCATACTTGGGATGAAACCGGGGACACTGGTTAGGATACTAAAACCTACCCCAGTTAAAGCAGCTAGATAATCAAAAACACATATTTTCATCAATACAATAATTACATGAATAATAAGAACGGTATCCATTATCCAAATAAACTATTTTTTCATCCAATAGTTTTTATCCGAAAAACAACACTTCTCCCTGAAACAGATTGGAGAAATATGAGACCACACTCATCAAGAACGGTTTCCTACTAACCATGAGAGGGGAAGGCGTCGGTTCCATAATCGACGGAGCAGTCGCCATAAAAGGACAGGACATCGTAGCCGTAGATAAAACAGATGAAATAGTTAAAGAATATGGGGACGCAGAGCATATAATTGATGCTAAGGGCAAAGCAGTGCTACCCGGGTTCATAGATGGACACATTCATACAGGACTCAGCCTAGCAAGGGGGCTAGCCCAAGATGTACCCGAGATAGAGTGGATGCTAAAAACTATGGCACCATATGCACGTAACTATACTCCTAAGCATAGCATCACTGGTTCAAGGCTAGGAGTACTGGAGGCATTGAAGGCCGGTACCACCACCTTCGGTGAGATCGGGTCCAACATGGGGCCTGTAGCAGACAAAGTATTCATACCTGCTGGAGTAAGAGCAAGTCTTGCTAACACCATCAACCAGATCGGCCCGGAGAGCAGACCTGACCCCAACGAGTTATACATATTCTTCAAGGACATCGGGGAGAAAAAGTTCAAGGAAGCAGTTGAGCTCATAGAGAAATATGATGGAGCAGGTGAGGGTAGGATTACCGGCATACTGGGTCCACACGGCGCGGATATGATGGATAAAGAACTATTACTAAGAGTCAAAAAGAAGACGGAAGAACTAGGAAAACTAGCCCATATACATGTTGCCCAGGGAGGAAGGGAAGAACGCCAGATGAAGAAACGATACGGAAAGACTACCATCAAATTCCTCGATAGCATTGACTACTTGGACGATAACATAATCGCAGCTCACTGTCACCAGACCACTGACGACGAGGTAGCATTACTAGCTCAACGCAGTGTACGATACGCCTCATGCCCAGCCAGCATCGGTGGAATAGACGGCATAACGCCACCACTGGGGTTATTCATAGAGAGCGGAGGAAAATACGCCACCATAGGCAGCGACCAGGCCCCGGGTAATGGTCATCATAACATGCTTGTGGAGATGAAAGTAGCGGCCTTACTCAACAAGACACGTCATCGCGACCCAACGGTCCTACCTGCGTGGAAGACACTTCGCCTAGCCACTATTGAGGGCGCTCACGCCATTGGTTTAGGTGACAAGGTGGGAAGCCTTGAGGTGGGTAAGAAAGCGGACATCATACTATTGGACCTGAAGGTAGCCCATATGACCCCCATAATACATAACCCCATGAACAACATCGCCCCCAACATCGTCTACAGTGCACGGGGGGACGAGGTTACAGATGTACTCATTAACGGGAATCATGTCGTGGAAAACAAAGTGGTTCACACCATGGATGAGTCAGAGATCATCAAAGACGCCCAGCGGGTAGCACAAGAGATAGCCGATGACGCAGCCCAAGGATTCCTGGATGGCGAGGGGTGGCTAGCCCAAGAGGTCAAGAGAGACCTCTACTAATTTTTTCTATCCGCTAGTTCTAGGATGAATTCACCGATATCCGTGTTATCCTTGAAGGCGATTATCTCTTCTGCACGTGGTCCATAGCCGTATAAGGGCACCATGTTACCGGTGTGATCATCTGATATCCAGTCAATGCTGACACCAGTGTAATCATAGCCACCTACTACCATCAAGCCACCGGTATCATGATCAGCAGTCACCAAGACCAAGGTATCATTCCTAATAGAGGCGAACTCCAGTGCCTCAAACACAGCTTCATCAAAGGCAAAAACCTCCTCCATGGTTGAGGCATAGTCATTGTTATGGGAGGCGTGATCGATTCTTCCTCCCTCAACCATGAGGAAGAAACCGTCAGGATCCTCCATAAGTAATTCTATTGATTTCTCGGTCATCTGAGCTAAACTAGGCTCAAAGGAGGGGTTCCTGCTACTAGTATAGCTCAGGTGTCCTTCATTGAATAAACCGAGGATACTTCCTGAGGAGTGCGATAATAACTCACTTGTAGAGGATACCAGACTATAACCAGAACCTGATACCGTTGATGGCTCAAAGTATGTGCCTCCACCACCAAGTACTACTTCCACTCCGCTTACCAATATCTGAGAAGCAATAATCGACTCCATGTTTCGATTACTAACATGAGTCATAAAACATGCTGGAGTCGCGTGAGTAACCCTAGTTGTAGAAACCACACCAGTAGATAATCCACTTGCCTCCGCCACTTCCACCACGGTAGTATAATTCTCGCCACCAGTAGACATGGATATACGACCATTATTCGTCTTGTACCCTGTTGCCAGCGCGGTGCCAGCAGCAGCAGAGTCAGTTACATAAGCGCTCTCGCTATAAGTTGAGACAAGAGACTTGTAGGGCAGCCCAGATATGGTTAACGCCTCTTCCCCGTTCTCAAACTCCGCCGCCGATAAATGCCCTACACCCATACCGTCACCGATCAAAAGGATAATATTACGAACCTCCCCCGACTCAGTTATGTTCAATAATACTTCCCGTTTCTCAACCACGGTTGTCGGCTCGATGGACTCCAGCTCAGCGATACGAGTCTCCAACTCTGAGTTAACCTCAGACAAGTTCTCCAATCTACCCGATAACTCAGCAAAACTCTCGTTTATATCGTCTAACTCGGATCGAATACCCTCTGAATAGCCTAGTGCATCGGTCAGGTTATTCTGTGCGTCAACATATAGATAGATGCTGCTAGATAACCCAATAACCAGAACAACAACGATGACAGGTAATATTTTCTCTGAATCCAATATTATCACAGTAAATCAAACTAGCCCCCGTTTAAACCATTCTCCATTCTGAACCCTCAATGTATTAAGGATAGAACCGCATCATTCCACATATGAGACACATCTGGGATGCACGTGTCCCCATGCGTGATGGGGTACACTTATCAGCGGACATATACTTACCCGAGAAAAAAGCCGAATACCCCACAGTAGTCATAGGAACCCCTTACGATAACACCATGAAGAGCCATGTAGACATGGCACGATACTTCGTAAAACATGACTACGCCTTCATGATATACGATGTAAGAGGTAGATATGATAGTGAAGGTGATTTCTATCCCTTCTTCAACGAGGGTCCAGACGGCTATGATCTCATCGAGTGGGCTGCTGAACAGCCATGGTGTAATGCTAGACTGGGCATGATGGGCGGCAGCTACCGCGGCTGGATCCAATGGGCTACAGCCCGTGAACGGCCACCACACTTGGTTACTATGATACCCACCGCTACCGGTGGCAACTGGCTCCAGGAATTCCCTTTCTTCAACGGCATACCATGCCTATGGATGTTCGGCTGGCTCAACTTTGTGGGAGCCCACACTAACCAGAACATAGCGGGCACAACAGCAGACTGGGAGAAAATCTATAACACGCTGCCTCTCAGAGACCTTCCCGAGGCACTGGGCCGTAAACTACCTGTATGGAAAGAGTGGATGAGTCACCCGGACCTCGATGAGTTCTGGAGAAAAATAAAGTTCACCGAAGAAGACTTCAAAGGCATCGATATACCGGCTCTTCATATCACAGGGTACTATGATGGTGATCAGCCGGGAGCCCTCCATTTCTATAAAGGATCAATAGAATATGGTCCCAGACCCGATCAACAACATATGATCATTGGGCCATGGGATCATCCGGGCACCAGGTTCCCTAAAAGAGTCCTCGGAGGCGTAGACTTTACCAATGAGAGCCTCATGGAGATGAAAAGGGTCCACCTTGAATGGTTTGACCATTGGCTCAAGAAGAGGGAAAATGGGGTTAAGGATTGGCCTCTAACTAGATATTATCTTATGAACCGCAACCAGTGGGTGGAGTCAAATCTTCACTGGCCCATGGACCCAGAGCGAAAGCCTTACTACCTCAACAGTGGGGAACGGGCTAACACACATTTTGGAAACGGAGAACTGGTTAAGGAGCCCGGGGAAAACAAACATGACAACTACATATACAATCCGGAGCACCCAGCGATGCCCACCACTTGCTTTGACTATTACGGTTCAGCAGAGGAGATACCACTGGATAAACGCTACCTATTGAGAAGAGACGACCACCTAGTATACACAACCAAGGAGCTGAGAGCCTCAGTAACTATAGCCGGTCCACCTTTAGCTGAGTTATATGTTAGCAGTGACTGCCCTGATACTGATTTCTTCGTCTCATTGATGGATGTACACCCAGATGGACGCAGCATACTGGTCTCACGGGGCATGATGAGAACCAGATACAGGAAAGGATTAGAGAAACAAGTACTCATGGAGCCCGGGGAGATCTACAAGATCACCATACCCATGGATAGCACCGGTGTGGAGTTTAAAATAGGTCACAGGATAAGGTTAAGCATAACTAGCAGCGAGTTCCCCAGATATGCGCGTAACAATAACACGGGAAACCCGGTGGACACTGAGACACAGATAAGGGTAGCAGAGAACTTTGTATACCATGGAGAGGAGTATCCTTCAAGACTCCTCCTTCCCATCAAATAATTAGTCAAATAATTCATCACTACGCCAGATAACCAGTATCAAGCCACCGATAATAGCCAACGCATAATGATACCCGTTAAAAGCCAGGATATTATTCACAAACTCCACGTAGAATACATCCGATAACGCGGGGTCAGAGATGAACTCAAAATAGGGAATCGATGAGACCACGGAGCCGATCAGTTTCCCGACTATAAACCCTAATAGAAACTCTATCACTGTTTCCCGTGTAGTATATTGAGCCATAGTAATACAATTAATCGTATCTTATTCATTTTATAAGTTATTTTGTATGTCCAGCCACTTACACGTCATGAGATAATAAAAAAGCTTTATCACGTACGCCCAAGTAAATATGGTGTATTTGTTTCGAGAGCGAGGTCCATGAAACAAGAAGAATTGAATGAGGAAGATCAAGAATGAAGTTTTGCGAAGACTGTGGAGCTATGCTCATAGTAGATGAAGGTATATACACTTGCCCTAAATGCGGCTATGAAGAAAACATAGCAGATGATTCATATGAAGTGGAACGAGAACAAACAGAGGTGAAAAAAGTTTACGTCAAGAAAGACGAGACAGATGTTGCCACCATAAAGATCAGTTGCCCGAAATGCGGCAATGATAGAGCAACCGTTGAAAACGTCGCCACCGGTATGGGGGTATCCATAGTAGTTCAGAAATTCACTTGCACAAAGTGTAAACACTCATGGAGATAGATGGGTTAAAACCTCATCAAAACTGTTTTTATAGGGCTCTTTGTAGCAGCGAGGTTAATCCCGGTTTACCTACAGCTCCTACGGTCTGGGCTACGGGTTTACCTTTCTTAAAAACGATGAAATTAGGAATACTCATCACCCCGAACTGGGCTGCTGTGCTTTTGTTATGATCCACGTTTAGTTTAGAGATATGAGCTTTACCAGCGTATTCTTCCGCTAGTTGATGAACCACCGGCGCCATCATCTTACATGGGCCACACCATTCAGCCCAGAAATCAACAAGAACAGGCTTATCCGTTTCACTTAATACCTTCTGGAAGTTAGAGTCGTTTAACTCCATTACTTCTCCGGGTCTCCAGAAAGAAGATTGGGGAGAACTGGACTGCTCCATCATCTTTCTGAGCATTTTTTGCTTTATTTTCTCTAATTCCTTGTCTGAACTCATTATCTTGAACAAAAGAAGGGTGTTTTAAGAATATTACCTACTTTTTGAGGCTCTCAGTGTAATCGGATCTGGTGGAGTCATACTTATGTGCTCCCTCAGGGTCGTCCACGATCTCTTTGAGATATTCCTCGTATCCCTCCCAGTCACCAGCCTTTTCATGTGTGTCAATATAATTCTGGGGCATAGGGTGCGTCCCTACCACAACGGGTAAACCGACGTAGTTCTCGATGTACCTCTTATGATCCTCGATATATGGGCACGGAGGATACCCTGCTAGATAACATGAGGCTAGATAGATTACCTCGGCGCCGTATTTCTTCATGTCAGCGGGGGCGAATTCCAGTCTCTCACCGGGGCAGCCTCCGCAAGCCATCCAACCAACAACCTCTATGGGCTCATCATTATATTTTCTGAACGCTCCGTCTCTTTCTATTATTGACCTAAAACACTTGTTGCCTGTGCATTTCCTGTTCCTGTCACAGATCATTATTCCTACTTTAACCAATTAAGATCACTACACTTTGTTAGTCATGACTAAAAACCTGTCGATGGTTTTAACCCCACTGGGTTTTTATTCTAGGCTGCGGGAAAAGATGCGCGAATATTGACTGAGGATAACGCTTTCTCACAGCTATGCAGACCAGTACGCAGGCTAATACAGAAAAAAGGATTTGAGACCCCCACAGAGCCTCAAACTAAACTAATCCCATTAATACTACAGGGAAAAGATGTCCTGCTAATATCAGCGACAGCCACCGGGAAAACAGAGGCCGCAGCCCTACCAGTACTCCACCAATTTCTCATGAAAGGCGGGAGACAACCCGGCATCAGCATATTATACATTACACCACTAAGAGCCCTAAACAGGGATATACTAGACAGGATGACCTACTGGGCAAATAGATTAGATATACGACTCAGTGTAAGACACGGAGACACCAGCCAAAAGGAGCGAAACTATCAACGGAGAAGCCCACCCGATATGCTCATAACCACCCCTGAGACTCTCCAAGCCATACTACAGGGGAGAACAATAAAGAACCACCTCAAGACAGTGAGGTGGATAATAATAGACGAGATACATGAACTAGCAGACAATAAAAGAGGCAGCCAGCTCAGCCTAGCCCTAGAGAGAGTCAAGAATATAGCCGAAGAGCAACCCCAACTCATAGGCCTCAGCGCCACCATAGGCACACCCGATAAGGTTGCACGGTTCCTGGGAGGAGAAGACCGTGAAGTGGAGATTGTCCAAGTTTCAGCGTTACGGGATACAAGGTTTGAGATCGTTTATCCTAAACCCGGACCAGAGCACTATGAGCTTAGCAATCGATTATTCACACACCCAGAGGTAGCGGTACGCCTTAAAGTAATGAAAGACCTCATAGATGAACACGACACTACGCTCATATTCACGAACACCAGGAGTACCAGCGAGGCGCTAACCAGCCGATTCAACATCTGGGACACCGAGTACCCTTTGAGCATCCACCATGGATCACTTGCTAAAACCAGTAGGATAGCAACTGAGCACGGCTTGAGAAGCGGAGATATTAGAACCGTGATATGCACCAGCAGCCTTGAGCTGGGGATAGACATTGGCCGAATCGACTTAGTGATACAGTATAATAGTCCTAGGCAGGTAACCAGACTACTCCAGAGGGTTGGTCGCAGCGGGCACAGCATAGACCAGACCAGTAAGGGGGTTATCATCGCCATGAACAGCGATGACGCCTTAGAGAGTATGGTTATCTGTAGACGGGCCCTCAAGGAAATGATGGAGCCCTTGAAGGTACCGGAGAAGCCGTATGATGTGCTGGTTAACCAGATGATAGCTGAGCTAATGCAGACTAACAGGATGTACATACTCCAGTATAGTAACCTCTTCACGAACGCCTACCCGTACCGTAACCTTACGGAGCAGGAGATAGCTGATGCAGCCAATTATATGCATGATAGATTTCCGCGCCTCGCATGGTTCAGTCCGGAGGATGAGGTTATCATCAAGCCCCGGGGCAGCCGCAAGACCATGTACAGGTACTTCTTCAATAACCTATCCATGATACCCGACGAGAAAGACTACCTGATTATAGATGTGGATGGAGATGACCCTGTGGGCATACTCCAAGAGGCTTTCGTAGCCGAGTACGCTAAACCCGGCGTAAAGTTCACGTTAAGGGGTAGAGCGTGGAAGATACTCAACATCCATACGGACAAGATCTATGTACGCGCAGAGGATGACCCAACGGGCGCCATACCCAGCTGGGTAGGGGAACAGATACCAGTACCATTCGAAGTTGCAATGGAGGTAGGTGAGATCAAGGGAATAGTTGAAGAACATCTCAACAACGGGGAGACACCCGACTCCGTGGCCCGAGAACTATGTCAACGCTACGCGGCTAAGCCAGAGACCATGAAGAGAGTAATCAAGGAACTCGTGGATCACCAACAGGAGGGATATATTGTCCCCACGGATAAGCGAGTGGTGGTAGAGGACTGGGATGATAACGTCATCATTCACGCTAACTTCGGCAGCCTCGCTAATAGAACTCTAGCCCGTATAGTGGGGCATGTAATCAGCGAGGCCACGGGTTACCCTGTTGGGGTTCAACAGGACACATATATGATCATCACCCAGACCGTAGGAGAAGTGGATGCAAGATACGTAGCCAATAAGCTAAAGACCCTTGCTAAGAAAGATCTAACAGAGGTCATAGAAGAAGCAGTCACCAAGACAGGTCTCTTCAAGAAACGTATAATCAACGTGGCACGTAAATCAGGGGCCTTAAGCAAGTTCGCCAACTTTAGTAATATAACTCTCGGCCGTTTGATGAAGAGTTTTGAGGGCACGGTTATCTACGAGGAGGCTATGAAGGATACCCTGCGGCAGGACTTGGATGTGGATACCACACTAGAGCTTCTCAGTAAGATGGCTAGGGGGGATATCGAAGTAAGTATATTGGATACTCAGGGAGAGGTGAGTCCACTGGGCCAATTAGGTGTGGACAGCATCAGCATGAAAGTAGACATAGTGCCCCCCGAGAAGATCACCAAGATAATCATCGAGTCAGCCAAGGCCAGACTATACAACGAGACAAGGACACTCACATGTCTAGGTAAGCATGACTGGCTCCAGGAGATGCAGGTGGATGACTTCCTCGATAAGATAGAGTGCCCAATCTGTGGGAGCACAGAGATAGCGGTGCTGGACAGGACAATGGAGGAGGTAGCGGAGATGATGGCCAGGACAAAGGGTCGTTACAGTTTTGATCCACCGTGGTGGTGGAAGGAAGCTGAGGATAAATCCAAGCTGGTGTCCATACATGGGCGAAGAGGCGGTATTGTGGCGGCTGCTAAAAGGGTCGAGAACGAGGCTGCGTGGGATATACTGGCTGAGACCGAGGGAGAAGGCGATGAGTTCTTTGAGCGAATCGTTGAGGCTGAACGAGAGGCATTGAAGAAACGATTCATGTAGCAACCTGTAATCAGAAAAAGTATCTCATTTTCACTGACTAATATGATTCCAGTAGTTCATCAAACTCTTTTAGTCTATACCCCGTTCTCTCAGTGAGAAAGTCATGAACCTTGATATAGTGTGTTCGTGAATTCCTCATCATCTCCAGTGCTTCTGGTTTCAAGCCATGCTCACTACCCCCAGAAGTAACAGATACTAGATCGGTAATTCTGCGAGTGGCTGCGAGGACCTCGAAATATTCTAAATAATCTGTTTTTCCATCT
Source organism: Candidatus Bathyarchaeota archaeon (assembly GCA_014729945.1). Next base: position 6,274 of record WJJC01000164.1, on the reverse strand, counting down.
AGCTGGTTATAGATCTTTATTATTGGCGCCCTGAACAAGGGGTCACTGAATGTCGTGTACAGGAGAATGGTCCACGCTAGATCGAATCTCGGGTCACATATTCCTGCGGCCCCCCAGTCGATAACGTAGGGATTATCATCCTTGTCCAGAATCACGTTCAAGCCATGGTAATCGTTGTGACATAAGGCGTAATTATCTGAGGTCATTGGCTTATTTTTTCTCAACCAGTCAATTACAGGGCTCAGCCATGGTGCGTGTGCTTTACTGATCACATCAAACTTTCCGACTAAGTTTTCAATAGTGATTATTGATAGGTTTGGTAGTTTACTGAACTGAGAGATATCCAGTTTATGTAGATCCACCAAGAGACGAATTAGGCGGGTAATCTCCTCCTCCATCTCCTCCTTAGACCCCTTATGATAAGACGCTTCAAGGGTCTCCCCTATCACCCGTTCCATTATGATGAAAGGTTTCCCAATTACCTCAGCACTGGCGTCTAAGTGGTACACAGACGGCACAGGATAACCCACTTCGCCCAGTTTCCTCATCAGGTTATACTCTTTAACCACTTTCTCATCAGCCTGATCTCCTGAAAAAACCCTTAGAACTAGGTTCCGCTGTTCACCCCGTCCATTTGACCTGAAGGTGAATAGCTCGGTCTCCCAGCCTAGGTTCACCTCCTCAAGATCAATAACATGGCATTCCACGCCGGTCTCATTCTCAAGGTAGGCTTCAAGGCTTTGAGTCAAGCTGTTTATATCCATAATATCTCTAGTAGCTTATCGGTAATTAAGATAAACTCATGATAGTTAATCACAAGTTGTTAGTATATGAGACTCCTAGTCGTCCATTACCTTGGTTAGTAATATCATGGGAAACCATATAGGGCGTAATCGTGTTTTCCTCTATCATGAAACAGATAGGCATGCTTACCATCGGGCAGAGCCCCCGAGATGATCTGATACCTGGACTCATGGAGATACTAGTAGAAGATTATAAGATCGTTGAGGCCGGAGCCCTAGATGAACTCACCTACGAGGATGTTCAAAAGATAGATCTCAACCCCGAGCACTATATACTGGTCAGCAGAATGCGGGATGGACGAGAGATCAAGATCACCAAGAAATACGTGGTTCCACGGATGCGGAAACAACTGGACAAGATCGAGGAGCAGGGAGTAAGACTCACAGTAGTTATGTGCACAGGAAAGTTTCCCCAGTTCAACTCCAATGGTCTCGTAGTCACACCCAGCGAGATACTAAAAGGAATCATCGAGGGCAGCCTCAAAGAAGGGAAACTAGCAGTAGTCTACCCGACAGAAGAACAGATACCCTACGCTGAACGAGACTTTGGAAGAGAAGACATAGAGCTGTACGCTGACTCAGTTTCTCCATATGAGCCAGAAGACGTTGAAGACCTCATTAAAAGACTGAAAGAAAAGGACCCTGATCTAGTATTCTTGAATTGCTTTGGGTTTCCCACTGAGTTAAAACATAAGATCGTAGAGGCAACAGGCAAACCCACGATACACAGCAGCTCAGTAGTAGCACGGGTGCTGAAAGAACTAGTCTAATTTATTCAGCTTCTTCATCCCAGAAGAGTTGATCACCGGGTATATACGCTTCCTCGTCTTCGTCCTCAGAGAGATCATTCCTTCTTTTCGGTTTCTTAGGTAAAACACGATCATCCTTCAATCCATGAGCCACCAAGTATCTCTCAGCGCTCTGCTTCCGGCTCGCCCCGGGTTTAAAGTTCTTCACATATTGGAACATGTTCTCCATCTCCCTGATATACTTAACATGCTCCCCACCCTGGAATATCTTGACAACGAACCAGCCATCCTTTTTCAATAATTTATCACATAACCTGAGAGCTATCCGTGCCAGATGAATCTGCCTGTACTGGTCTACCTCCCATTCACCAATAACATTGGGAGCCATATCAGACAAGATAACATCAGCTTTACCATCAAAAAAGTTAAGAATCTCATGTTGAACCTCCTCATCCCGTACATCACCTTCCAGAGTTAACACATTATCATACGGTAGACGATCAATAGGGTTAAGGTCAACACCTAACACCAAACCATTATCATCATCGACGTACTCGCTGGCTACCTGTAGCCATCCACCAGGGGCTGCTCCAAGGTCCAGAACATATTTCGCGTTATCAAATATCCTGAACTTTTTCTGAATCTGTTTTAGTTTATAGGATGCCCTAGATCTATAGCCTTCCTCTTTGGCTTTGTTATAGTAGTGCTCATCTTTTCGTTCATGCATCCAGCGACTAGACATATCACGGGCAATACTCTTCGGAACTTTATGAAGGTTCCTAGAAAAAACGTTATACCTTATTTACCGCCACTTTGATTTCATCATATTCTGTGATAAAGAATGAGTAAGACGAAAGAAAACTTGAAAGAAGCCTTCGCAGGTGAGAGCCAAGCCAATAGAAAATACCTCGCGTTCGCTAAACGAGCGGAAAACGAGGGATATCCACAGATCGCAAAACTATTCAAGGCAGCAGCAGAAGCCGAGACAGTACACGCCCATAACCATCTCCGGATAATGGGGGGCATAAACAGCACCAAGAAAAACATACAGGAAGCCATCAAAGGCGAGACGTATGAGTTCAAGACCATGTACCCGGATTTCCTTGATGTGGCAGCAGAGGAAGGAGAAAATCAGGCATCTTGGAGTTTTAACATAGCAAACGAGGTTGAGAAGATTCATGCAGGTCTCTACCAGAAAGCAGCAGAAGCCCTTGAGAAAGAGACTGATCTTAAGGAAACAGAGTACTATGTCTGTAGCGTATGCGGCAACACAGTTGAGAATAATGTACCTGATAAATGCCCCATTTGTAACGCTGGAGCCAAAGCGTTCAAAAAGGTCGAATAACACCTTCCACTATTTTTTAAACTGGTTGAATATTTCCGTTAAATCATTTATCGTTGCATCTGTCTTTATCCCACGTGGATCATAGTGTACCCTTGTTACCCTGTGACCGTTTGATCGTATTGCTTCTATTACTCGATCGGTGGCTATGGATGGTACACCAACCTTTCTACAGAGTGAATCAATAACATAGAACCCAACAGGGTAACCATGCTCAGAGTTTACTAATCTTATTATCTCTTCAGTCTTTGATCCCCTCAAATAAGGTAGGTTCTCCAGATCACTCAACATAGCCTTAGTGCATTCTGGGCTAGATAATTCCCCCAGCCACATGGGTCCACCTACCATCATGGTTTCCCCGCAGCTACATGTATCTTTACGGTTATCCTCTGAGGTCTCCCATCTTAGACAACTGGAACAATACTTGATGTACCCCAATTGCCCGAGTTTACGGTCTGCTCTCCTAGCCCCCCTGTCAACCCTATAATAGGCGCGTATATAGTGATCAGAGTAATAACTGAAGACCGGTGTTGTCCCATACTCGTAGACAGCCGCATGTCTAACTATAGTACCCGACATTATCCGCAAAGCAGACTCGTGACAGAAATCCCCATGCAGGGGCCAACCACCATATTTTCTAAAACAGGCACGTTTGTTGACACCACATAGGGGGGCCATGTCTGTAGCGGTTAACGCGATTATTCCATGGTTTTTTGTCGCCATTATCGCAGCGTCTATGAAAGGGGCTGGCGTCCCGTAGGGATCTATGTCAATGTAATCGAATCTCCCCCGGGGGTAACTATGAAGAGATAGGAGAAGGCTTGCATCTAGTTCTCGTAAACTTGCCTTGTCGGTTAAATTGTTTAATCGAAGGTTCTCACGAGCCAAGCGTATAGCTGAGGGATTAAGATCCCCCAAAACCAAGCTATCAATGGGGTGAGCCTCAAGGAGAAACCTTACCCCCCTTACCCCGCACCCCGTCATGGGTTCACATACAGTAACAGGGTGATCGGTTTGTCTCTGATAAGCCCTGAGGACAAGCACCGCTGTGTCCCTGTTGGTTCTCATAACTGGGTTATAGAATACGGGTGCTTCGCTTCTTAGATGTTGAACCGGTTCCCCCGACTCTTTATCCAACTCAGGCACAAGTAAACAGGCTTTCCCCTCATTAACAGTCTTAGTCGGGTAACCTAGGCTCATAGCGTTGAGAAAAATGAGTTAGGTTATTTCAGGATTGCGTCTGCGTCTATTCCAATCTCCTCGCAGAGCGTTAATATTCCACTCCAAGTGGTGTCAGGTATCTCAATCCCCTCCCTTAATCTGCTCACCCTAGTTTCCGCTTCAGGCATACCTGGAACCATCACTCTTTCCCCTCCCATAGCCGGTAAGTTTTTCACCTTCTCAAGCAAGGAATCGGTGTTTGTCATAAACTCATTCAACCCTATGAAGGCTTCAGGGTTCACTGCCATCATGAATATCCCGTTAGGGGATGGGTGTTCATCATTTCCTGATGGACCGATACGGGACCCAGTTAAGACAGCGCCTAACAGTTCTGAGACCATTTGAAGCCCATATCCCTTATACTCGCCGAAGGGCAGTAACCAGCCCCCTTGCTGCAATACGTTTGGATCATCATTGACCCTACCATACTTGTCACGGGTCCAGTGTTCAGGAATCTTCGCACCCTTTGCGCTCGCCACACTCAGCTTTCCCGCAGCAACGACACTGGTGGCGTAGTCCACTAGGAATGGCGTGTCTCCGCCTGTTGGCACCGATGCGCTGTAGGGATTGGTTCCAAAAGTCTTGCCCAAGCCGTTGTGTACAGATACTATGGGGTGCCCCACGTTCACATAGAAGGTTGATATTATCCCCTGTTTAGCCGCCCAGTCTGTATAATACCCGATCCTGCCTATATGATTACAGTTAAACGCGCCAACAGCTGATACCATATTCTCCTTGGCTTTCTCTACAGCGGTCTCCACCAGTTTCTTAGCCGTGATCTGGCCAAAAGCCCAGTTACCATCAATGTAAGCAGTACCCCGAGTCTCTTTCACTATCTCCGGATCAGCATCAACCTCGATGTACCCCTCTTTGATCCTGTCACTGTACCGTGTGTAGTAGTGGACACCGTGGCTATCATGACCCGTCAGGTTGGCTTCCACCAAGGTCTCAACTAGAAAGGTGGCTCTTTCAAGGCTTGCACCCTGTTTAGTGAATATCTCAATACCTAGTTCTGTTAGTCTATCGGCTGGGACTTTAATCATAAAGAAAGAACGAGGTTATATGGATAAAAAATATGGTATTATATCTTCTCGGCGATACCATTAAGGAAGCTCTTGATGTCCTCCTCCTCGATGCCATAGTGGGTTACCAGCCTTGTTCCGGTTCCACGCCCGCGGCTCTTCCAGCCAATATCCTCGCAAGCCTTATTCCAATCCTCAGCTCTCCAGCCTATAGGACCGAAATCCACATAGACCATGTTGGTCTGAACATCATTAACAACTTTGATTCCCAGTTTGCTTAACCCTTCAGCCAGTAATTTGGCGTTCTTGTGGTCCTCCTCTAGTCTATCCACCATCTGGGTTAAAGCAACATAACCAGGTGCTGCAATGATACCTGCTTGTCTCATTCCACCTCCCAACATCTTTCGATATTTTCTTGCCTTTTTCATGATATTTTCGGGTCCAACTACCAGTGAGCCTACTGGGGCAGCTAACCCTTTACTGAGACATAACTGGATGGTATCAGCGTACTGGGATAACTCTTTAACGTCTATGTCAAGAGCCACCGAGGCGTTGAATATCCTAGCACCGTCAAGGTGAATGCCTAAATTATTCTCTTTGGCTACATCCCAGTTAGATTTCATCTGTTCTGGGGTCAGAGCGATTCCACCGGCACTATTATGGGTGTTCTCGATGCAGAGTAGGCTTGTCGGAGGGTAATGAATATTATCGGCTCTTATGGATGCCCTGATATCCTCTGGATCCATGTATCCTTTCTCTCCCTTAACCGTCCTAGCCATTAACTGACCCATTACAGCCAGTCCACCGACCTCATTCACATAGATATGACTGCTTTCCTCCAGTATTATCTCGTCACCCCTCTGGGTGTGAGCAAGCACAGAGACAGCGTTACCCATGGTGCCGCTGGTAACGAATAAGGCGGCTTCCTTACCGAATATCTCACATGCTGTTTCCTCAAGCTTGTTTACTGATGGGTCATCACCATATACATCGTCGCCTACTGGTGCCTTATAGGCTGCTTCCCTCATCTCAGGGCTTGGCTTGGTGACTGTATCGCTTCTAAAATCTAGGTTTTTCTCAACCAAAGTTATCAAGAGAATGAATGTGCATACCTTGCTTAAGGCATTTTTCGCAACC